>CAYMLJ010000048.1:0-12335 GCA_964391395.1 uncultured Ruminiclostridium sp.
TTATAAACAGCAAAGGCCAAGTTGTGGCTATGGTGGGTGTTGATATCTCCATGGATGAGGTAATGGAGGACAGAATACATTTCCTTTTGATTATGTGTCTTGGAATGGCGGTAACTGCCATTGTCTTCATTATTGTATTTTACCAATATATAAGAAAATTTGTTGTTGAGCCTATAAATCAATTAGCCACCGCTGCAGAAAATTATGTGACACATAAAAGCATCAATTCCGGTCATAGCATTTCAAGTATTGCCAGTCTTAATATACGTACAGGTGATGAGATAGAAAATGTCGCCGAGTCAGTAAAAAAAATGGAGCTTGAAATTAATGACTACATTGACAACCTTACCAGAGTAACGGCAGAAAAAGAGAGAATCGGGACGGAGCTAAATGTTGCAAAGCACATACAAGCCAGTCTATTGCCATGTGTATTTCCGGCTTTCCCTGACCGACCCGAGTTTGATATCTACGCCAGTATGGAACCTGCCAGAGAGGTCGGTGGAGATTTTTATGATTTCTTTATCGTCAATGATAGGTATCTATGGGTTACAATAGCTGATGTCTCGGACAAGGGGGTAGCCGCCGCATTATTCATGGTTATTTCTAAAACACTACTCAAAAACCATGCTGAGTTTAGCCAATCACCTTCGGATGTATTTAATATTGTCAATAATCAACTTTGTGAAAACAATGAGGTAGGTATGTTTGTTACGGCGTTTATGGGCAGGCTTGATCTTGAGACAGGAAGCTTAACCTATGCCAATGCCGGACACAATTACCCGTTGCTGTATAAAGAACAGCAGGGATTTGACTGGCTGAAATCAAAGCCGGGACTTGTTCTGGCCGGGATGGAGGGATTTAATTACAAGTCCCATGAAATCATGCTCACTCCCGGCGACAGATTATTCCTATATACAGACGGTGTCACCGAGGCTCTTAATCAGGAAAATGAGTTATACAGTGATGCAAGGTTGTTGGAGATACTGAATAAAAAAGGCGTGACCAAACTAACGCTAGCAGAATTACTGGACTATATAAAAAAAGATATTACCCTATTTTCAAGCGGAGCTGAACAATCTGATGACATCACCATGCTTGCCCTGGAATACAAGAAATAAAATTGTGTCATAAAATTTAAACATGGAGGTTTCAGCATGAAAATTAACAAAACTACAGAAGAAGGAAAATTGACCCTCGCACTGGAAGGAAGGCTAGATACCATCACTGCCGGTGAGTTGGAAGCCGTGTTGAAGGATACAATTGAAGGCGTCAGTGAACTTATACTGGATTTTACTTCTCTTGATTACGTTTCCAGTGCCGGACTTCGAATTATCCTAGGAACACAGAAACAAATCAATGCAAAAAAGGGAAAAATGATTATTAAAAATGTCAATGAAACAGTGATGGAAGTGTTTCAAATTACCGGTTTTATTGACATCCTGACCATAGAATAACTATTCAGAGTATAATCCGGGTATTAAGTATTCCAGCCTTACCTTAAAGCGTAAACGGAGGGAATAATGTGAAAGAAATAAAGGTACAAGCCATACCTGATAATCTACATCTAGTATTAGATTTTATAGATTCAGAGTTGGAAGCTTCAAATTGTCCAACGAAAAAAAAGATGCAGATAGCCATTGTTGTAGAGGAAATCTTTATCAATGTCGCTTATTATGCCTACTTTCCTGATACAGGAACAGTTCTGGTTCGTTGCCAGGTGGAGAATAATCCACCGCAAATTACAATTCAGTTTATTGACAGCGGTAAACCGTTTAATCCGCTGGATAAAAAAGACCCCGATATTACTTTAACTGCCGAAGAAAGAGACATCGGAGGGCTTGGTCTCTATATGGTGAAAAAAAGTGTAGATTGTGTAAATTATGAATATCAAAATGAAAAAAATATCTTAACCATCAAAAAATTTCTTTAATAGGGAGTGTAAACATGAATGAGATTACTATGGCTCAAGCATTGTCCCTGGTTAAGTACGCAGAGTCGGTTAGTCGAGAAGAACGGCAAGTGATAAGACTTACCAGACTGAAAAAGCTTGTGGACTATGTCCGCTTGCATTCTCCATATTTCAGAGAATCATATAAAGAAATTGGTGATGATTTTACCTTGGAGGATCTTCCAATCTGCAGCAAACGTACGCTAATGGCGAAATTTAATGATTGGGTGACCAATCCGGATGTAAACGTGAGTACTGTTGAAGAATATCTTAAAGATAAGGAAAATATCGGACGTTTATTTTTAGGTAAATATACAGTTCTGACCACCTCGGGCACCAGCGGAGTACCTTTAACAATGGTGAGGGATGCTTATCACAACACAATTCATGGTGCAATGGTAGCCGTACGGTTACTAAGGGATCTTGATCCCGGTATTATGAATCCTGAAAAGTATCGAATTGCTTCGGTTATTGCGATAGACAGTTTTTCTTCATCCTTTACTTCTTTTGAACGTGCCAGAAATGCCAGACCTGAATTTGCCCAAAACATGCTGGCAATATCCATCATGACTCCTGTGGCTGAGATTGTTAAAATATTAAATAACTATAAACCTGACTTGCTGACAGGGTACCCATCTGTTTTGGCAGCTCTGGCACTGGAAAAACTCAGAGGGAAGCTAGAGATTGCTCCACTGGCTATAGCCTGCTCGGCTGAGCAGCTGACAAGGGAAACCCATAAAACCTTAAAGCAAGCTTTCAACTGCCCCGTATTGAATAACTATTGCAGCACAGAAGGCGGAGAGGCGGCAATGATGTGTGAGTACGGGAACTTACATATCAATGATGACTGGGTCATTATGGAACCTGTAGATGATGAGAATCGACTTGTTGAAAAAGGTTCATTATCCTCCGCAGTTCTTATTACTAATCTGGCTGCTTATATCCAACCTATTATCCGTTACCGCCTTGAAGACCGGGTGAGAATCACAGATTCGCCCTGCAAATGCGGAAGTAATCTTCCTATAATGGAGATCATGGGCAGAGAAGGAGATACCTTATGTCTATGCGGAAAGTCCATTCCGTCAGTTGTATTTCAGGTTTTGAATTATGAGATACCCGGGGCTTTGCAATTTCAATATGCCCAGACAGGGCCTGACAACCTAGAATTAAGGGTCATTTTAATGGAAGGTATAAATCCTGCCGAATATGAAGCAAGGATTAAAGTGGAAGTTGCTAAACTATTTGAAGAGAACGGGTGCCGGGATGCAACCTTTAAGATTAGTAGTGAACCGCCAAGAAACAGCGCCCGGGGAGGCAAATTGAAAACAGTATGCCGGGAATGGAATAACGATTAATTGGCTGGGAGGCATTAAAATATGAGAAAACTCAGATTAACACATCCGCAAAGAAGAATAGTTGATGTTGAAATGCTGTCAAATGGGACAAGCGTCAACAATATTCCAATTTATATTTTATTTCCCAAAGGGGAAGAGGTGCTCCTAAAAAAAGCAGTTGAAAAGGTGCTCGCGCAGGTTAAAGATATCCACCTGAGATTGACTTTAACGGCAGAAGGCGAATTTGAAACGTATTATGGGAATGATGAAGCAAATACTGAGAACGACCAAATTCAAATTGTGGATCTAAGAGGAAAAACAAAAGAATCCCAGACAGAATATATTGATGATTTTCTGCTCTTACCCTTTGGAGATATTTTAGACAAAAAATTATATGAATTCAGAATAGTTCTGACCGATTCACATACAGTCCTATGTATCAGAGCCCATCACCTCGTCTGTGACGGGACAGCCAGTTCGAAATTAAGAGAATACATCGTAAAGACATTTGCTAGCATAAAGACGGGGAATGAATACCAAGTACCCCCGAACAATTATTTGAGATATTCGGACATAGAGGATGAATATTTAGAAGGCGAAGAATGTGCCGCCGATAAAAGCTACTGGTTGAACCATCTGGCCGATTTATCAGAATGTCCTGATGGCATGGCCGATTCGGGTGAGTTTGATTCTAAAGCTATTGATATTGAATTATCAGCAAAAACGATTTCAGATTTAAGAAACTACACCCATTCCTTTGCTAAGCCAATTTCCCCCTTTGTGTTCACTCTGGGGCTTCTTAATATTTTTATTTCCAGATATTATAATGCAAAGTCGGTTTTGTTAACGACAGGGTTTCACAACCGGATGTATGATGATGAAGTAAATAACTCTATTGGTATGCTGGTCAGCACAGTACCGCTTAAATTGGAGTATGATGAAAACAGCACAATTACTAAGGTTATGGAAAATGCAAAATCTGAGCTTAAGCAGTCTTTGACACACTCCCGCTATCCTTATAATTTATTACTTACTGACTTGAATAATTCGGGAGTTGACGTCAAGAAACTCTTAAATTTTGCAATCGTATCTAATTCCTATGATGAAAATGAAGAATTCGCCATTAATAGTTCAAAATTAAATGCAAGCTATTCGCCGCTTTTGGTGAGAGTTAATATGAGTAAGGATGATAAGCACGGACTTCAGGCATTGCGGCTTGAATTTAGAAGAGACTGTTTTAACGAAAAAGAGATGGAAGTCATAGCAAGTTGTATTCATTCTATGATAAAAGATATCGCCCAAAATCCAAATAAAACATGTAACAAAATTTCATTTATATCAAAGGAAGAAAAACAGCGGATTTTAAAAATATCAGAAGGTGAAGTACTTGATTATGACAGAAAAGCTACATTAATCAGTTTGTTTAAGGAACAGGTAAATATTAAACCGGAAGGTATTGCTATAGTAGATGAGATTGGCAAGTTAAGCTATAGGGAAGCTGAAGATTACTCCGATAAGCTGGCAAAACATCTTATTCATTTAGGGACTGGCAGTAATCCATTCGTGTGCATAATGATGCCGCGTAGAAAAGAATTTATGGTAAGCGTGTTAGGTATCATGAAAGCCGGTTGTGCCTATATTCCAATAGACACCGAGTATCCTCAAGACAGAATAGACCATATGCTGACTGACAGCGGTGCACAAGTATTAATCACCACAAAGGCTCTTAGCAGAGAAAAAGGTGTTAGCGCTGAGAAGATTGTTTATATTGAAGAGTTTGATTTTGAAAAAGAGAATGATGAACAAAAAGAATTAACATTAATACCGCCAAAACCGGAAGACTTGGCCTACATGATTTATACATCAGGTTCAACAGGTAAACCAAAAGGGGTTAAAATTAGTCACGAATCACTGGTGGCACTCACTACATGGACTGTCAAAGAGTATAACATAAAATCAGGCGACAAAATTTGTTGTTATTGCAGCTTAAGTTTTGATGCATCGGTAATCGATTTATTTCCTCCTTTAACAGTAGGTGGAGAAGCACATATTATAAGTGAAGAATTACGTTTTGATTTAAATGGCTTTAATCGATACTTAACAGAAAATAAAATATTTGGCGGTACAATGAGTACACAAGTTGGAATGGAGTATCTTAACCAGTTTGAAACATCACTTAATTATTTAATGCTTGGTGGAGAAAAGATTATTCCGGTAAAGAAGACCAATGCGAAATTATATAATGGTTATGGCCCGACAGAATTTACAGTTTGTTCGAGTTTTCATTTGATAGACCAAAGTATTCAATATGATAACATACCGATTGGAAGACCTGTGCCGAATTCATGGAACTATGTAGTAGACAGGCATTATAACTTGTTGCCTATAGGAATGGCAGGTGAGTTATGTCTATCAGGTATACAAATATCACAGGGATACCACGATAGAAATGAATTAACAAATGAAAAGTTTATTGATAATCCATTTAAAACATGTAAAGAAAATGAAAAGATGTATCGTACGGGTGATTTGGTACGTTGGAACGAAGACGGGGAACTTGAATTTTTGGGCAGAATTGATACGCAGGTAAAGCTAAGGGGATTTAGAATAGAGCTTGGGGAAATAGAAAGTGTTATAGCCAAGTTCGAAGGAATTACAGCTTGCACCGTTGATATAAGAGCCATAGGACATGTACAGCATATTTGCGCATATTATACGACCGAAAAAGATATTGATATTGAAAATCTAAAACAATACCTGCAAAAGGGTCTTGCAGAATATATGGTACCCACAGCCTTTATCATGCTTGAGAAGATGCCCCTTACTCCCAATGGAAAGATTAATAAAAAAGCGCTGCCCGATCCGGTTATTGAACAAGGGATGGCAGTAAAGCCACGAGATGAAAAAGAACAAAGGATATTTGACCTTGTCAGCGAAGTAGTAGGCAATGAAAGCTTTGGTGTTACTGACGATTTATTTACTGTTGGGCTAACATCTCTTATGGCTATTAAGGTTGCTGTTTTATTAAAAAACAAATTAGGACTTCAAATAGCAACAAGTGAAATTTTAAAGGGTAAAACCATAGAGTATATAGCAATAAAAAGCACAATGGGGCAGGATAGTGTAGAGAAACTAACCGAAAAGAGAGCATACTATCCGTTGACACAAAATCAATTAGGTGTTTATTTCGATTGTGCCAAGCAACCGGGAACGTTGAAATACAATATTCCTGCCGCTTTATTTGTTGCGGCGGATATAGATGCCCAGAAGCTGGCCGATGCTCTGACTATGGTGATTGAGGCACACCCTTATTTGAAAACCAATCTTGCAATGCACGGTCAGACAATGAAACAGGTGCGACAGGACGAAAGAGAAGTTTGTGTCCCTGTGTACAGTGTTTCAGAGAGCGAGCTTAAGCAGGCCAAAGACAATTTCGTTAAACCATTCGACCTGTTTAAAGGACCGCTTTTTAGAGCGGCAGTGTATAAAACACCAAAAAGCGTTTATCTACTTTTAGATTTTCACCACCTTATTTTTGACGGCGGCTCGATGGATATTTTATTAAAAGAGCTGGAGCGGGCCTATGAAGGAGAAAAAATCGGGCAGGATGTGTTCACTGCTTATGAACTGGCTTTATTGGAGGCTCAAGCGGCAAACAGTGAGGCTTACCTTAAGGCTCAGGACTATTTTAAACAAAAACTGAAGGACTGCGACGGCCCTACTGAAATTTCGGCAGACTTAAATGGAGATGAGGCTTCCGGAAGACTGAAGGAACAAATAGCGGTAATAGACAAGAAAATAGTCAGGGACTTCTGTAAAAAAGTTGGGATTACCCCGAGCAGTTTCTTTTTAGCGGGGGCATCATATGCGGCGTCAAGATTTGCAGGCAGCAAGACACTCTTGCTCTCCACCTTAGATAATGGCAGGGGAACGGCTGATAATGCCAACATTCTGGGCATGCTTGTGAAAACGCTGCCCTTGGTTCTCACAGTAGACAGCACCTTACCTATACTTGAATATGTGAGAAAGGTCCAATCATCTGTCTTTGAAACCATGGAGAATTCAAGCTATCCATTAACTCGAATCGCTGAAGAATACCATTTCTCGCCTCAAATTATGTACGCATTCCAAGGTGGTGTTATAAATGAATATCAAATCGGAGGGCATCAGGCAATAGTAGAGAGTCTGGAGCTTAAAACCCCGAAATTCAAGCTCTCAGTACATATAGAGGAAAGTGAAAAACACTATAAGGTTTGCGCTCAATACAATGATGCCTTGTATAGCCCTGCGCTCATGGAAACTTTGGCAGATGGTGTGATACTGGCCATTGAGTGGATGATGTCAGATCAGGCTGGACCCATTGGGAAAGTTTCTTTATTATCAAAGGAACAAAGCTTGATGATTCAGAATTTCAATAAAACATCTGAAACAAATCAAGTGCGTGTTTTACATAAGATGTTTGAAGAACAAGTAAGGCAAAAAGGGGATCAAACGGCGCTCATTGCAAGAGACGGAGTTTACACTTATTCCAAGCTGAATGCACATGCTAACCGAATTGCAAATGCGTTAATTCAAAAAGGATTAAAAGTTGAAGACAGGGTTGCCTTTATGCTTCCAAGGGATGGGCGGATGATTGCCACCATGCTGGGCATATTGAAAGCAGGTGGGGCATACATACCAATCGATCCTGATTACCCGCCGGAAAGAATTAAGCACATATTAGAAGACAGCAGCGCAAGATTTATAATCTCCTGCAATGAAAAACCCGTGGATTGTGATGCACAGCAGCTGTTTGTGGAATCACTTCTTACCGAAATGAATGAAACTAATCCCCAGGTGGATGTAAAACCTGAGAACCTAAGCTATATCATCTATACATCAGGTTCAACAGGAAAACCAAAAGGCGTGATGCTGGAGCATAAAGGCATTGCCAATTATGTAGCACCAACATACAAAAATATTCACGTTCGGCCGCTGGTAGAGAGTGCTAAAAAAATGGTTTCAGTTACTACTGTTTCTTTTGATATGTTCCTGAAGGAAAGCTTTACAATGCTTATGAACGGCCTTGTTCTGGTACTGGCAGACGAGAATCAGGCCAATAATCCTATGGAGCTTGCAGAATTATTTAAAGCTACAGGCGCGGACGCTTTTAATGCAACACCTTCCAGAATGCTGCAGTATTTGGAAGCGCCGGCTTTCACAGATGCAATTGCACAATGTAAGGTGGTTATGGCCGGTGCAGAGCCGTACCCTGTAAATCTTTTGCAAAAATTAAAAAATATTACCAAAGCAAGGCTTATAAACACCTATGGGCCAACTGAAATCACCGTTTCTTCCAATGCCAAAGAGTTAGAGGAAGTTCCTATTACTGTGGGAAGGCCTTTAGCTAATGTAAAGGAATTTATTATGGACACAGATGGAAATCCGCTACCCATAGGTATTGTAGGTGAACTGTGGATTGGCGGCGAAGGTGTGGGACGCGGCTACTGGGGGAATGAGGAATTAACCGCAAGAAGTTTCGTAGAAACCCCGGGAGGCAGGTTCTATAAATCAGGCGATTTGGCTAAATGGAATGAGAAAGGTGAAGTGATAATACTCGGAAGGAATGATAATCAAGTTAAGCTAAGAGGGCTACGTATTGAACTGGGAGAAATTCAAACGGCAATATGCAAATATACGGGAATTAAGTCGGCTGTGGTTATTATCGGTAAGGTCAGGGGAGTTGATCATATCTGCGCCTACTATACCGCCGATTTACCCGTTAGCTCCGAAAAACTCAGGGATAATTTGAAAGACTCTCTTACTAAATATATGATACCCACCGCATATAAGCAGCTCACAAGCTTTCCTGTAACACCAAACGGGAAAATAAATTTAAAAGCACTGCCCGAGCCCGATTTGATGGCCAGACAGGATTATGTTGCACCTACCAATGAAATCGAAAAAAGTTTTTGTGAAATTTATGCCCAGGTTTTGAATATTGATGAGCCGGGAATAGAGGATGATTTTTTTGATCTGGGAGGGACTTCACTTTTGGTCACCAAAGTTACCATAGAGGCTATGAATAGAGGTTATAATATCAGTTACGGAGATGTGTTTACCCATCCTACGCCTAGGGAAATAGCTTCCTTACTAAGCACGGATCAGAACGAAAATACAGAGCAAAGCCAAAGTGAAGGGGAAAAAATCGGGGAGTATGATTATTCAACCATTGAAAAGTTGCTTAAACAAAATACGCTGGAGGCTTATTTAAACGGCGAAAAACAGAAATTGGGCAATGTGCTGCTCACCGGAGCAACCGGATTTTTAGGAATTCATATCCTGAAAGAGTTTATAGAAAATGAAGACGGCATGATTTACTGTTTTATACGCGCAGGGAAACAAGCATCCTTAGAAAAAAGATTGAAGAGTATGCTGGTTTACTATTTTGAAGATAGTTATGATGAGCTCTTTGGCAAGAGAATATTCCCTGTTGAAGGTGATATTACAAAAGCCGTTGATTTTGATCGTATAAAAAATCTACCCATTGACACTGTGATAAACTGTGCCGCTAATGTCAAGCATTTTGCCCACTCTGAGGAAATAGAAAGAATAAATGTAAATGGAGTACAGAATGGCATAGATTTCTGTAAAGAAAAGGGCTGTCAGTTTATTCAAATATCAACTGCAAGTGTGGCGGGAATCAGCATCAATGGTAACCCACCGGAAGATATCGTTATGGATGAAACCATGCTTTATTTTGGACAGGATATTGAGAACAAATACATTGGTAGCAAGTTTAGAGCCGAGCGGCTGGTCTTGCAAGCTGTGGCAAACGGTTTGAATGGCAAGATTATGCGAGTGGGCAACCTAATGGGCCGAAACAAGGACGGAGAATTTCAAATTAATTTCAATACTAATGGCTTTGTAAACAGACTTCGGGCATATCAAGCCATCAGGAAAATTGCGTTTTCAACTCTGGGTATGTCTACCGAATTTGCACCCATAGACAGCACAGCACAGGCTATTTTAAAATTGGCCTGCACACCTAGGAAATGCTGTGTATTTCATCCCTATAATGATCACTCGATTTATATTGGTGACGTAATCGAGGTTATGAACAAAAAAGGCATGACAATAGAGGCAGTTGAGGCCTGTGATTTTGAAAAGTATTTATCAGAGGCTATGCGGGATAAATCTAAGGCTGAGGCTTTATCGGGATTAATTGCTTACCTCAATTTAGGGAGAGGTAAGAGGGTATACATGCTTTCTTCCTCCAATCATTACACTATGCAGGTATTATATCGTAAAGGCTTTAAATGGCCGCTGACCACTGATGAATACTTAGATAGATTTATTTCTTTATTAATGGGGTTAGGCTTTTTCATGGAGGATGAGATAGATGTATGAACGTAATGGAAAACTGATTCAGAACGTTTTTAAAAAATATTTTCTACCCACCATTATGATGACCATGGCTCTTTCTATGGGGATTATTGTCGACGGTATTATTGTCGGAAATACACTTGGACCGGATGCCTTGGCAGCGGTTAATATTGTGCTTCCGGTAACACTGTGTTTCAGTGCAATCTATGCACTGTTTGGCGTTGGGGGATCGGTATTGGCATCCATTGCCAAGGGAACGAGGGATAATCGGCGTGCCGATGTAATCTTTACCCTGTCGGTTCTGTTGATGCTTGCAGTCAGTCTTATTTTCCTGTTGGCAGGGTCGGTTTTTTCAAAGCAATTGGTGCGATTATTGGCAGGTAACAGTAGTTTAGAGCCTTTGGTAGCAGAGTATATGGGAATCTTAATTTATGGAGCACCGTTACTGATTGTAATTCCCGGCATTGTCTACTTTGTGCGTGCTGATGGCCGCCCCAACATGGCTTCTGTGGTATTAATAACGGCTAATGTAGTAAATCTATGCTTGGATATGGTTTTTATACTCTGGTTCAAAATGGGTATAGGGGGAGCGGCGCTTGCAACCGTTGTCGGCTATGCCGTGGGCTTTCTAATTTTGCTGAGATACTTCTTCTCAAACGGAAGAAGCTTTAGTTTTACACCTTTCGGGAAAAAAGAATTGAAAGTAGTGAGCAAAATTGTCGTCTGTGGAATACCAAGTGCTGTGGGTTCAAGTCTGTTGTTTGTAAAAATTCTCAGTATTAATGCCATTGTGCTATCAAGGCTTGGTCCATCTGGGATGGTTGTTTTTTCTGTGTGCTTGTCCTGCCTTTCTTTTGTATCCATGTTTATTGCGGGAGCGGCACAGACTATGATGCCCATCGTGGCAACATTGTATGGGGAAAAGGATTATGCGGGGGTACGGTTCACGATCCGAAGAACACTTAAGGTCATAATGCTTGCATCAATTACTCTGGTAATAGTATTTGAGCTCTTTCCCGTCGCTGTTCTTTACCTTTTCGGTGTTAGAGATGCAGCTGAGTTTAAACTTGGAAGTCAAGCTATCAGGATATTTGCTTTAAGTCTTATTGGCACCGGTTTCTCATTTTTGATGCTGTACTACTTTCAAACCATACAGCGCAGTATCCTCGCAACAGTGATTACAATTGTACAGGGTGTGCTTGTGGTGGTGCCGGTTGCATTTATACTTTCGGCTTTCTGGGGGGCCATCGGAATATGGATAGCGTTTTTATTGGCAGAAATCTGTACATTTATTATGATATTCGGGGTAACAAAGGTAATTGCCAAAAACTCGGAAGGTAGGTTTGAAGGACTCTTTCTACTTACCAGGTCCGATGAAGAAGATTGTATTTTGGATGTTACCATAGAAAATAGAAAAAGCGAGGCGGTAGGTCTTTCAGAAAAAGTGATCCAATTCTGCCTCAGTCACAAAATAGATGCAAAAACAGCAAGACATGTGGGTCTGGCTGTGGAAGAGATGGCTGTTAATACTATTGAACATGGTTATATGAGGAATGATAAAAACTACATCGATATTATTATCAGGGTCAAGGAAGAGGAAGTTATTATAAGCTTAAGGGATGGAGGTATACCTTTTAATCCTACCCTTTACAAGGAAGAAGAAGAAAAGACATATAGTTTAAGCGGGA
>CAYMLJ010000049.1:0-4195 GCA_964391395.1 uncultured Ruminiclostridium sp.
CCGCTTTCAAACTTCAGGCGGCTGTATGCACCTTTGCCTTCAATCTCAAAAACAATTTCCTTAAACCCTCCAATTTCAGTGGGACTGGAATCGATAATACTTGTTTCCCATCCCCTGCTTTCAGCATAGTGGGAATACATTCTGTAAAGTACAGCCGCGAATAAAGCTGCTTCATCTCCACCGGCTCCACCCCGTATTTCAACGATAACATCCTTGTCATCATTTAGATCCTTTGGCATCAGAAGAATTTTAAGCTCCGTTTCGGTTCGCTCAATACCATCCTTGGCATCATTAATCTCAGCCTCAATCATTTCTTCCAAATCTTTATCAGGCTTCTCATCAAGCATTAGCTCCGATTCTTCCAATGCTTTTATAAAGCTCTTGTGCTCCCGGAATTTCTCAACTATTTCTGTCAAATCAGAATGCTCTTTCATAAGCTTCAGGTACTGTTCCTGATCATTCATGATCGAAGGATCGGCCAGTCTCATATTCAGCTCTTCATAACGGTTTTCAATGGCTTCTAGTCTCTCAATCATGCGGTTTTTACCTTCTCCTTATTTCAAGTCTTTGCTTTAGCTTACCTATATTCGCGTTGGCAATCAATTCTTTGGGGTAACCAAGGTTTTTTACAAGTTCAAATGCATCGTCAATCTCTCCGATATCGGTATGAATATGTGCATCACTGTTGATAACAATATAAAGCTTATGTTTATAACATTCCTCCAAAAGTTTTTCATAGTTTTCCCTTGCATTTACTCTGTAGGAATTAGGGCTTAAGGAAGAATTATTAACCTCAATCATAACACCGTTGTCAGCGGCTGCCTTAGCTAATTCTGGGTAATTAAGCTCAACTCGTGAGTCATCCGGATGACCAATAATATTTACATAACGATTCTCTATGCTCTTTATGATAGCCCACGTATTTTCCTCCATTGTAGAAGGCTTTAGGCATGGACCATGAAAGCTTGAAATAACTATATCAAGCTTTTCTAACGTTCTATCATCCGCATCCATTGATCCATCATATCCTATAATATTAGCTTCAATACCTTTAAGTATCTCAATTCCATGAAGGTTTTCAGGTATTACTTTTAAATTATCAAAATGAAAAATTTGGGGTCCGCCCAACATTGCCGGGCCATGATCGGTCATACCAATAAGCTCTAAGCCTTTTTCCGATGCCTCCTTAGCATATTCATTTATTGTACTGTAAGCATGTCCACTGTTAACGGTGTGGAAATGACAGTCTGCAACAAGTCTCATCAATTCACATCCTCTATATAATTAAAAAACAACACTACAATTATACCCGATGACTACAAAAATGAAAACTATAAAGAGCTATAGGATTTAATATCTATAGCTCTTTGATAAAAGAAGAATAAAATTTTATTTATTCTATATTAATTTTTCTTGTTTTCTTTTCTTCTTCTGCAGCTTTGGGAAGAGTAACAGTCAGGATACCATCTTTATAAGCGGCTTTTACATTTTCGTTGTCTATATTCTGTACATTAAAGCTTCGTCTGTAGGAGCCTCTCTGGCGTTCCTTATAAATATAACCGTCATTTTCTTCATCTTTTTCACTCTTGATATCTACACCAAGTGTCAATACATCGTCATCTAAATCAATTATTATATCCTCCTTGTTTACGCCCGGCAGTTCAGCCTCGACAACATATTCTTTTTCGGTTTCCTTTACATCTGCTTTAATTGGTGTTGTCATTGAAGAGACTTTTGCGAAAAACGGATCCCTGAAAAAATCATCGAAAAATCTGTCAATACCAAACCAATCATCTTTTCTTGTAATACCACCATTTTTTCTTGAATAAGGTACAATGTTAAACATACAAACACCTCCATAAATTTATACACGTTATAATCTGACTTTCTTTGACCTTAGTTATATTCTATCGTTTTCCATCTAGTTTAGCAAGTTTGATTTTGACTTTCTTTGACCTATATTTTGTTTTTTTTCTTATTTACCAGCGTTTATCTCAGGTTTTCTTCCGTTCTCTCAGATTTTTACCCTTTTTTAAGTTTTGGTAGTTTATCATCCTAACCATAGCAATGACTGACTTTGGCGCATATGATGTTGGCTAAAGGTTCCACATGGTGTATCTATAACAATGGCCGCTAGTGCCCGTCTTCACGGGCAACCTTTGCATGGGTACTACTACCTATTATATTTCTTTTGCCTGTCCAACGTTTTATATCATCTCCTTTTATTATGCCCATTAATAAAAATACTATTATTATAGATGCAATGGTAATACATACTGCCAAAAGCAAGGTGAATCTTTGTGACAGCCCGGCAAAAACTGAAATTTGCTTAAGAAAAAGTGCCAGGATAGAACCGATTAGAGCTGCCGATAAAGGCTTCATAACCCACTCCCCTATATCTATAGATATCCCGGTAAGCTTCGAGATGGTTACGAAATTCAAGGTTATAGTGATTATACTTCCCGTTATGACAGCATAAATATAAGCGCTTACTCCCCCAACCGGCATAAAGAACCATATCGCCACCAGTCTTGCAATGCTCCCAGCCAAAGTATTTATCAGCATGGAACGCTCTTTAGCAAGACCATTTAAAATCCCAAGCATAGTCTGTTGCAGATAAAGGAATACCCCTGTATATGCCAGTAGGTGCAGAATCCCTCCGACATTCTGCCCCGGATACACAAGCTCAGCTAATTCCTGACTGCAGGATGCAAAAAATGAAGTGAAGACCAATCCCATTATTATTGTTAGTTTAATAGACTGAGCTATCTGCCTGTTTGCCACATTATATTTTCTTGCCGCCACAGCGTTTGCAATAGCTGGTACTAATGCTGTTGCCAAAGCCATAGGCAGCATGGAAGGAAAAAAGACCAGCGGTGATGCCATACCGGTTAATCTTCCAAAAGCCTTTAGGCTTTCTTGAAAATTCAGGCCATAATGCATCAGCCGTTGTGGAATTAACAGGCTTTCTACAGTACCTATGGATGATAACACAAGGCGGTTTGCCGAAATCGGCATAGAAGTCCTGCATATTTTTTTTACGGATTTAAATGTATTTTCGCCTTTATTTCTATAATTTTTTTCTGACTTAGATTTTGTAAATAGAAACGCAATATATACAACTAGCACATTGGCACATTCACCTACCAGCATAGCCAATACTGCTAATAAGCACATACTATCAATACCTTTACCTTTAAAGCTCCCATAAAAAGTCAATACAAACACTAGCTTAACTATTTGTTCAAATATTTGACCGATTGAATTAGGCATCATTTCCTGCCTACCGTAAAAGTATCCTTTATAGGCCGAAGCTGCGGCTATTGGGGGCACAAGAATCAATATCCAGAATAATGAATCCTTTGTTCTGATATCTCCTGTTGTTCCCAGCACTAAAGTGTCCAAATTTAACAATAAGACGCCACAAATTATAACTCCCGCACCAAGAACCAGACCGGCTGATATTGATGCTATTTTACCCCCTGCACGGCTTAAGCCTTTTGCGCTTTCTTCAGCTACAAACCTTGAAACTGCAACAGAAATCCCTGCCGAGAGCACCAAGACTAAAAGTGAGTAGATAGGCGTCATAAGCTGATAAAGGCCTAATCCTTCAGTTCCGATACTGTTGGCAATGAATACCCGATATGCAAATCCGATTGCTTTCACTATAAATCCTGTTGCCGTAAGAATAGCCGTATTGTACTTTAAGGAACGGCGCGCCATTATTACCTCCCACTTTTATTAACTGACTTTCCATACTATGTGAAATGCCAAAATATTATGATTGGTAATACTAATCCATAATAAAGCATCCTTAAATAATCCTTCATGCAGTTGTAATTCATTAATAAGCCCTGATATATTCTACAAGATATCCAAACCCCTAATAATTATTTGGTAAAATCACCCCGGGGGTGATTACATTATAGAGAAAAAAAGTATAATAGAACCAAATTGGGCATATAAGAATATGGTTAATAAAGGGTGCCTATTCACGGAGACTTACTACAACACATGATGTTTAGGAGGAAATATTTATGAATCTTAAAAAGCTGCTTAGCCTGTTGATGATTTTTTGTATGATTTTTAGTTTCGTCGCATGTGGAGGGAGAGATAACGACGACGACGATAATGGCAGTTCCCAGTCAAGTTCACAAAGAGATGATGATGACGAAGACGATGACGACAAAGACGA
>CAYMLJ010000049.1:4295-7575 GCA_964391395.1 uncultured Ruminiclostridium sp.
GACGATAAAGATGACAAAAACGGTAAGGATAGCAAAGATAAAGAGGATGATGTCTTAGCCAGTTATGACGAAGTTGATCTTCCCCCCAACTATCCAAAAGACATATACCCCATCTATAAAGGCGGGCGTGTCTGGTTTGCTATGGTTGATAAATCCAGCGGATTTGAAACCTTTAGTGTTAGTGTAGTTTGCAAAGAAAGTGTTGAAAAGGTTAGTGCTTTTTATGAAAGCATAGTTAAAGGTACCGCCGATTTCAATGATTTATCCATGGATAAAATCTACATGTATTCAGGTAAATATGAAGGGTATGAATATACAATTTCCTGTGCACCTGAAGACTCAAATAAGGATTATACAATGTTTACCTTAATGCTTAAAAAATTGCCCTCAATCGAAGCCCTTTTAGAACAACTAAATGAAGGGGAACTTCCGGATAATTATCCCTCTGATCATTTTCCAATAATTGACGGTGCAGCTATTGCCAACGCTTCTGAGTCTGAGAGTGGCGGAGAAGTATCCTATTCTCTTGACCTGTATACAGATAAAAGCTTCAAGGAAATTTTAGCTTTCTATGAGCAAGCTATAGGAGATATAGAAAACAAGTCCAAATCGAGCTCAACAGGTGATTTTGACCTCAGTGGTGACGCGCATGGATACCAATTTAGTATTAACGGCCGTACAACCGAACGGGACGGTATAGATTTAGTAGAATACTGGATTTATCTCTATCCGCTATCCGAATAAACAATTTCTAATTATACAAAGGGATCGGATACAATCCGGTCCTTTTTTTGTATAATTATGCCTTGAATACAAGTATATTATATGAGGCAAATAAAAATTTTGAAATGACGTGGTGGTCTCATTCTTTACGGAAAATCGGGTTCTTAGTTGCATATATTGCTTAACTCATGTCAATTTTTGATATTGAACATATTTAAATTTTCTTATAGAATAAGTATTATGTATACATATACAATTTCAATAAAAATATACATCGACAGGAAATATTATTAAACTTGTTTACTTGCTACTTTAGCATTATATATAATTGTATAGAAAGGGGAAAATAATGTATAAGATAGTTAGAAAAGAAATATTAAATTCTCAGGTTAAACTCCTTGAGATAGAAGCGCCTTACGTTGCACGTAAAGCCGAACCCGGTCAATTTATTATTCTTCGTGTAGATAAAGAAGGTGAACGGATTCCATTTACTATAGCCGATTTTGACAGAGAAAAGGGAACTATCACAATAATATTCCAAGAAGTTGGGGCTACAACCAAGATACTTGGGGAAATGAACGAAGGAGATAAATTGGTCGACTTTGTAGGCCCATTGGGTGTAGCTTCGCATTTTGAAAATGTAAAAAAAGCTGCTGTTATAGGCGGGGGCTTAGGAACCGCAATTGCTTATCCTCAGGCTAAAAAGCTTTATAATATGGGTGTTTCGGTTGATGTAATAACCGGATTCAGAAGCAAGGACATTATTGTTCTTGAGAAAGAAATGGCCGCCGTATCGGATAGATTGTTTGTCACCACTGACGATGGTTCCAATGGAACGAAGGGTTTTGTTTCAGACATACTTCAAAAACTTTTAGATGAAGGAAACTCATATGATGTGGTTATAGCTATCGGACCTCCCATTATGATGAAAGTCGTATGTGATGTTACCAGACCCTATGGTATAAAAACAATTGTTAGCTTAAACCCAATTATGATTGACGGAACCGGAATGTGCGGCGGCTGCCGTGTTACAGTTGGAGGAGAAACTAAGTTTGCTTGCGTTGATGGACCTGATTTTGATGGTCACCAAGTAGATTTTAATGAACTTATTCGACGACTTTCAATGTATAAAAGAAGTGAAAAAGCATCAATCGATAGACATCAATGCAGACTGGAGGGTCAAACAAATGCCTAAGCCTAATATGTCATTAAAAAAAGTACCCATTCCCGAGCAGGACCCTAAGGTTCGTAGCGGGAATTTTAAAGAAGTTACTCTGGGTTATACAGAGGAAATGGCCATGGAAGAAGCCATGCGCTGTTTAAACTGTAAGCATAAGCCCTGCGTTAACGGTTGCCCTGTAAATGTACAAATCCCTGAATTTATTACCCTTATAACAGAGGGTAAATTCGAGGAGGCTTATGATAAAATTCTTGAAACCAATAGCCTTCCGGCCGTCTGCGGGCGTGTTTGCCCGCAGGAAAGCCAATGCGAAGAAAAATGCGTTCGAGCAATTAAAGGGGAACCGGTTGCAATCGGTCGTCTTGAGCGTTTTGCAGCTGATTGGGCTATTAAAAACGCTCAAAAGACTTATGAAAAAGTTCCAAGCAACGGTAAAAAGGTAGCTATTGTAGGTTCGGGACCTGCCGGCTTAGCCTGTGCCGGAGATTTGGTTAAGCTTGGCTATGAGATAACAATTTTTGAGGCATTTCACCTTTCCGGTGGTGTTTTAGTATACGGTATACCGGAGTTCAGACTCCCTAAAAGCCTCGTACAAAAAGAAATCGACGGCTTGTTAAAACAAGGGGTTAAGATACATACAAATATGGTTATCGGAAAAGTACTTACTATTGATGAGTTGTTTGAAGAAGGCTATGACGCTGTATTTATCGGTTCAGGTGCAGGGCTTCCGGCCTTTATGAATATTCCCGGAGAAAACTTAAACGGGGTATATTCAGCCAATGAGTTCCTGACACGAATTAATCTTATGAAAGCCTACAAAGAAGATGCCGAGACCCCGATTATGCGCGGAGATGCGGTAGCAGTTGTGGGAGGCGGAAACGTAGCTATGGATGCCGCAAGATGTGCCAAACGTCTAGGTGCTGAAAATGTTTATATAATTTATAGACGTTCCGAGGCCGAAATGCCTGCCCGTCTTGAAGAAGTTCACCATGCCAAGGAAGAGGGCATTATATTTAAGGTTCTTACAAATCCTACCCAGATTCTCGGCGACGATAAGGGCTGGGTTAAAGGAATTGAGTGTATTGATATGGAATTAGGCGAGCCTGACGCTTCAGGCCGACGCCGCCCAATTGCTAAAGAAGGCAGTGAGCATGTAGTTGATGTAGATACGGTAATTATGTCAATCGGCACATCTCCGAATCCTTTGATTCGCAACACTACCCCCGATCTTTCCACAAACAAATGGGGATGCCTTGTTGCTGATGAACAAACCGGCCAAACAAGCAAAGAAGGTGTATTCGCAGGTGGGGATGCAGTAACCGGTGCTGCTACTGTAATTCTGGCCATGGGCGCCGGCAAAAAAGCAGCAAAGGCCAT
>CAYMLJ010000049.1:7675-8922 GCA_964391395.1 uncultured Ruminiclostridium sp.
TTGTTGCAATTTGCCGGTTATTTAGATAGAAAGGGTTTCTTATTGGAGGTTTTGTTATGAAATTATTAGCCGGAGTTTATGAACAAGTAGTAAAGCGTAATCCGGGTGAGTCTGAGTTTCATCAGGCTGTTAAAGAGGTTCTTGAATCCTTGGAACCCGTTGCCGAAAAACATCCAGAATACATCAAATCCGGTATTTTTGATCGGATAGTAGAGCCCGAAAGACAAATAATTTTCCGTGTTCCATGGGTTGATGACAACGGTACAGTACAGGTTAATCGCGGCTTTCGTGTTCAGTTTAACAGCGCCATAGGGCCATACAAAGGGGGGCTTCGCTTTCATCCTTCTGTAAATCTAGGCATAATAAAGTTCTTAGGCTTTGAACAAATTTTTAAGAACTCTCTTACCACACTTCCAATGGGTGGCGGTAAGGGTGGTTCGGATTTTGATCCAAAAGGAAAATCCGATATGGAAATCATGCGTTTTTGCCAGAGCTTTATGGCTGAGCTTTACCGGCATATCGGACCTGATACCGATGTCCCGGCGGGTGATATAGGCGTTGGCGGCCGTGAAATAGGATACATGTTCGGTATGTATAAAAAACTACGTAATGATTTTACAGGAGTATTAACAGGTAAGGGTATTCCCTACGGTGGAAGCCTTGCCCGCACGCAAGCGACAGGTTATGGTCTCTGTTATTTTATTGATGAAGCGTTAAACACTAAGGGGCTTTCCTTTGAAGGCAAGATCGTTATTATTTCAGGCTCGGGTAATGTGGCAATTTATGCTGCTGAAAAGGCTCAACAGCTTGGTGCTAAAGTTGTTGCCCTTAACGATTCCAACGGCTATATTTATGATGAAAACGGGATTAATATTGATACAGTAAAGCTTATTAAGGAAGTTCAGAGAGGCCGAATATCAGACTATGCAAAGCACCATCCCAATGCTGTATACACTGAGGGTAGCAGGGGTATTTGGACCATTTCCTGTGACATCGCTCTACCTTGCGCAACACAGAATGAACTTAACGGCGAAGATGCACAAAATCTCATAAAGAACGGCTGTATCGCTGTCGGTGAAGGTGCCAATATGCCCGCTACTCCCGAAGCAATTGAGCTATTTCTAAAGAATAAGGTTATATTTGCTCCTGCTAAGGCAGCCAACGCGGGGGGAGTTGCAACTTCCGGTCTGGAAATGTCCCAAAACAGCATAAGACTGTCGTGGTCCTTTGAAGAAGTGGATGAAAAA
>CAYMLJ010000049.1:9022-12016 GCA_964391395.1 uncultured Ruminiclostridium sp.
CTTGTATTTACAGCGGGTATACCGGCTCCGTTGATGATGTTTGTATCGCTTCCGCCACCTGTGGCATGGAGCTTCAATGGTATATCCGAAATTGCAGATGCCTCTTTTAAAAGACTAATAATATCATCTGATTCCTCGATAATGAAGCCGGGATACATCTTTTCCAACTCAATTTTTACTGTCCCGCCCAATTGTTCAGATGTTTTTTTAAAGTGATTAAGTATCTCTTCTGTAAACCTGCTTATCTTTTCTTCAGAGATAGACCTTACTTCACCCTCTATATCACAGGTTTCACATACAATATTGCGAACCAGTCCGCCTTTTATTGTGCCTATATTAGAGGTGCTTTCTTCATCTATTCTGCCGAAATGAGGCATATCGGCAATTGCCTTGGATGCCATCATAATAGCACTGAGACCTTTTTCAGGCTCTAATCCCGCATGTGCGGCCCTACCAATGAAAGTAACTAAAAATCTGTTATAATATGGGGCTTTAACAGCCGCCGTACCGATTTCTCCTCCCTCGTCGAGAATTATGGCATAATCAACCGGAAGCTTTGTAAGATCAAGGTTTCTTGCCCCAAAAAGTCCGCTTTCCTCGGATACGGTAAATACTGTATAAATGTCACCAAAGGGTGTCTTATCCTCCATAAGGGATTTAATAGTCTCCAAAATTACCGCAATTCCTCCGACGTCATCCCCGCCTAAAACAGTGGTTCCGTCGGTCTTTATTATATCTCCTTCAATTACCGGCTTTTTTGAACGGCCCGGTATAACGGTGTCCATATGCGCCATTAAAAGTAATGCCGGCTTTTGTTTCTCACCCTTTACATGACAGATCACATTGCCCGCATCGCCGCCAATTTTAGAGGCCGTATCATCTTCGTAGGGTTCAAGGCCCATATCTTTCATCTTTTTTAAAAGAGCGTCAGCCATTTTTCTTTCCTGCTTGGAAAGGCTGTCTATCTTCACTAAACTCATAAAATCGTCTGTTAGTCTTTGTCTGTTCACCATTATTCTTCTCCATTCCAAATAAAAGATTTAAGAGACCCTCTTTATAGCCCTGTAGAACCAAAGCCTCCGCCTCTGTCGGTACCAATGTCCTTAACAGAACCCACTTGCTTTAAATTCATCCTCGGAACCTCTGCCAGAACAAGCTGAGCTACCCGCTCCCCTTTTCTGATAATATAGGTGCCTTTTTGATTCCCTTTGCTGTCAAGTCCAAGATATTCATCAGCGTTTTTATCATTACTTACTATGGATGAATTATTCATTATTATACCCAGTTCATCTCTATAACCGGCATCAATTGTGCCGGGGGAATTGGAGATACGAAGGGGAGTCTTTAAGCTTATCCCGCTTCTTGGTCGTACCTGAATTTCATAGCCCTCGGGAATTGCAAACTTCAAGCCTGTTGGGATTATTACTGTCTGTCCCGGCTCTATTACTATTTCTTCTGCCGCACATACATCCATGCCCGCATCGTAGGGATTGGCGTAATAAGGCAATTTAACGCCCTCTCTAATCACTTCAACATAAACATCAATCATAATAATCTCCTAAGATAGAAAGTACATATATTATAACATAAGCCTTTTTGATACGCAGTAACCGTATGTCTTCAAGATGTGCTTCTTTGTTATTTATATAAATTATGGTATTATATTATAAATTAAACAATATCATGATTGTTCTCTAGAAATTTAATTAATCAGCACATAAAAAAAGTGAGTTTTTACTCCACTCCCCTAAACCAGTGACCTTTAGTAAATCCACTATCCCTGATTTGGTTTATGACTTTGATAACCCAAGGCTCAGGTTTATTTATGCCGCTCATTCTGTCATTAAAATATTGAGCCAAAGCTTTGCGGAAAGTAGCATTCTCGTTGGTAAAAACTAGCCTGAGAATACTTACTTGTGTTTGGTTAATAGTATCAATATCATCCATGAAAATCGGATATGCGTTGAAAATTTGGGTTCGACTCAATTTAGAATCCCGTATAAAGGGGAATACTTCGTTCTTTCTGTCCTTTAAAAACCCTGTATTCCCGCTGCAATGGCTGCATTTACCTAAACAAGGAGTTTCAAGCGATGAAGGACAATGCTCCATGGTCATAAGCGGTATTCTCCCGTATATTATAGCTTCCATCTTCAAATTTGAGGATGTTATATCTTTGATCTCTTTCAAATTCAACTCTGGCGATATAACAACTGAAGCTGTATCCAACTTTTCTGTAATTTCAACTGAAGCATCGTTAAATATATTTATTGATGGTTCTGCACAAAGAGGCACATCCGGGAAAGATTTCTTACATATCCTATATACCCCAAGGTTTCCATAGGCAATGCCGTCTATAAAAGGTATAAGGTTTTGGAGCTCTTCCTTTATAGCATTTAACTCGATGTCTTTTAGTATAGTGGGTGTCCAAATATATGTTTCACCATAAAATTCTTCTTTAAGCTTTTTAAGCTGTTGTAAAGATATCACAGGTAAATATACACGGCTGATTGAGCCGTTTAGCTCACTAATTGAATCGGGTATGGCATTAAAAAATGCTGACAAACATATCTTTTTGGTTTTTTCCCTTTGACTTTTCTCTGATGACCATTTTTCAAAATTATCGAATCCCGCGAGAGAAGGTTTTTTATGATTCTTTATGCGCAAAGCTTTTATACCTTCTAAGGCTTCACGTCTCATGGCATTAAGGGCTGATATAGGCATTGTGCTTTCATCGTCGGAAGATATGGACAAATTCCGCAAATAGTATGGGGTTCCTCCGGTTTTGTCCAGCTGCTCTCTAATTCGTTCATTTGATAATACCTTATGAATCGCTTTCTCGGCCGTCGTCTCAGATATTATATCAAAAAAATTGCCTTCGGAATCTATTACTGTAAGCTTGGCCGGTTCCCCTTTTTTAAGTGTAAACTCCATGTCAAGAGGTACGCAGGGTATTTTTTTTTGCTCAAAAGATTTTCTGGCCTCATCAAAAAGCGG
>CAYMLJ010000050.1:0-11859 GCA_964391395.1 uncultured Ruminiclostridium sp.
ACAACCTTTTCAGTTAGCTCTGGTTCTCCGTGATAAACAAGATAACCATTGAGACAAGCCAACCTGTGAATCTGCGAGGAAATAGCAAGCATGTCATGAGTTACAAGAATAATGGTCATGTCTTTGTTTAGTTCCGCAAGCAGACCATATATCTGGTCGCGTGAGGCTACGTCCACGCTGGCGGTCGGTTCATCTAAAAGCAAAAGCCTTGGGTTTACGGCAAGAGCTCTTGCAATGAGCATTTTTTGAAATTCTCCTCCGGACAACTCTGATATCTGACGGTTTGCAAGGCTCTCAATTCCAACCTTTTCAAGCAGGTCATATACAACTTTTTTGTCTTCTTTTGTATAGTTAAAAAAAGGAGACAAACCTTGTTTCAACCGTCCTGTCAGAACAACCTCAAGCATAGTGATTGGGAATTGTTTATCCAATACCGCAAATTGGGGCACATACCCCACCAATGATCTATTTTTCTCAGGACTGTTTCCATAGACCTGCACCGTCCCGTACGTAGCCGGAATAAGTCCCAGAATTGTCTTTAGCAGCGTAGATTTTCCTCCTCCATTAGGCCCTATAATTCCCAGGTATTCTCCGTCAGCAACATCAATGCTTACACCTTCAATGGCAGGTACTTGCCCATAGTAGACCGACAAGTTATCTATATGAACTGCTATTTTGCTCACTTCATTACCTCTGCCATCGTTTCCGCCATTTTCTTAAGATTCCCTATATAATCCGCAGCTAAGGGCGCAAGTTGCATGGTCTTTCCTCCTATTTCCTCGGCAAAAGCTTGAGACTGGCTGCTATCAATCTCCTCCTGATAGAAAACAACCTTAATACTTTCTTTCCTGGCAAGATCAATCATTTTTTGCAAATGTTGTACAGTTGCCTCTTTTCCTTCATTCTCCAAGGAATACATTTCCAGATCGTAATCATCTGCAAGATACCCCAAGGCCGGATGATATACTATAAACTTTTTACTTTGTACACCCTCAAGAGCCGATAATATTTGTTTATCAAGTTTATCGAGCTGATTAATATACACTTCGGCGTTTTTATTGTATATATCCTTATTTGCTTCATCAAGGTTTCCCATCTCACGTGCAATTGTTTCTATCATTACCTTGACTCTTTTGGGGGAAAGCCATATATGCGGATCTCTTCCACCGGATGCGAAGGTTCTATCCTGATAAATAGAAGAAACTTCATCCTGAAGAGAAATAATTTTTACATCTCCGACGTTAGGTAAAATATTTGCTTCCTCAGTAGGAACCCCAATAGAGAAATATAACGAAGCCTTACTGAACTTCTTCATTTCCTTCGGTGAAGGTTCATAATTTTCAGGACTATTCCCGGGAGGAACTAGGGTAACAATCTCAACTAAATCTCCGCATACAGCTTCTACAAAGGCCTGTTCCGGAACAATGGTAACCGCAATGATTAGTTTTTTATTTATTCCTTTACTTGTTTCGGCTTTCTCATTATCGCTACAGCCGATTATAAACGAAAAGCATAAAGCAAGCATTAGGCTTAACATGATGTGTACAGATCTTCTTGTTCTCATTTTTATCACTCCTCGAAGTAGTTAATGCAAATGGTTTGCGTTAACATTAAGTATTGTAATAAAGTAATGGGCATATGTCAATAATATGGTTCTTATAAATCAAATAACACTAATTTTGAATATTCAATCCCTTATATGCCACCCGGAACCGGCGATGTTCCTCTTACGTTATTTCAATATATTGCTGTTGATGGGATTATCGTTGTGATATCTTCATAGGAGCTTATATAAATGTGGCAAAATAAAAAGTAAAATATGAAGGTTTTAATTCAGTATTTCGCCATTCCAACTTCTGCGAAATATTTATTAGTTTGATGATTTTAAGTGTACTGTCCTAAGTATAACCACTTGTTCAATCTGAGAATAATTTTCAGCCGAGCAAAACAAAGCAATGTTTTCGGTCCAGCCGCCACGCAAAAGTATAGTTAGGCTTTTCGGCTTATATTTTACTATTGTGATGTGACTCCATTTTAGAAAAACTTCTTGTCGCGACTGAGCTGTCATTCCGGCCCCTGCAGCCGACAGTTTACCTGAAAAGAGCCCCAAAAAGACAGTTAAGCCATTGATAATCCGGTTTTTCTTAGCTTGTTTTGCCTGTGTCCGGCAAAGAACTCCTTTATTGTCCAGTTCAAATTCGACCTCATACTTTCCTCCATAAACTACCAAGATAAATATCCATGTGAGAAACAGCAGAGCTGCAATCAGCCCTAAAAAATAGAGAGAGTAGAGGATTTTACCCGAAACTAATCCTACTATGACAGCAACAAGTCCAAAAGAAATGCCGATAGCGATTCCCAACTGTTTTAAAATTACAGTGTTTTTAAATATAGGTACGCTGATTTCCCATTGCATTTTTTCCATATTAATTTCCTTTCTGATCTATATAAGTTGAACTAAAATATTGTTATACCCCTGCCATTCTGAGCAATAGTGGAGGATCTTTCCACGGGTTCACTAACTATAAGATTCTTCGCTTCGCTCAGAATGACAATTAATTCAACTTCTATAATAAATCTTTTTATATACAGCATTCAAAAAAGATGCTTGCTCTGAAACGGAACTGTTTTGTTACAAACATTATCATAGAATCTTTTCCCCGCAGATAAAACAGAAACCGGAGTCGGGAGTATTTATATGGCCTTTGGAACAAATCCGGTCTGTAATTTCTACAACAGGCCTTCTTGCACCGCAAGTGCCGCAGAAAAGCGTCCCTTCACGCAAAGTTCTTCCGCAGCTGCAAATAAGGGGTATTTCTATAATCTCGGGTGAATTTGCTTTTTCAACCCTCAATCCACATCCGGCACAGAAAATATCGCCGGGCTTGGTACTCTTACCGCAGTTATTACAGGTTAGGATATCAGCTATGACTTTTTGCTCGTGCTTTTTTATCTCGGCTTTTTTCTCGATGAGTTTTCTAGTGCCGGTTTTTTTCAGAATTACCGAGGGCTTTTTCATAGCTGAATAAACCTCATCCGCTTTTGAAATGAAAGATTTCGTTAATTCTTCACGTTGTGCCATACGTTGGTTGCCGGCTAAAATCATGGCTTCTATTTCGTCAAGTATAGTGTTCATTAGATTACCTCTCTTTTACCAAGTCTCTAAAGCTAAGCATTTATTATGTTTTCATCAAAAACTGCATCTGTTGCCGAAAGTCCATTATGAAGCATTGATGCCAATAAGGGTACGGCCTCGGCCATACCGTTCATTTCGGGCATGGTTAAAAATGCTGCAATAACTACCTGTGTGCCTGCACCTAATAAATCTATTATATCTCCGATTTTAGAGAGCAAAAGCGCCATGGGAGCACCAATTCCCGTCAGCAGAGTTATACCCGAAACAACCCTTACCAGAGTGGATGTAAGGAAGGACATCATATTCACTAAATTGTCCACATCCTGCCATGTAGAAATATCGGTGGGGCTAACAAACATACCCTCGTCAAAAGCTTTTTCGTAATCCTTCATAATGGATACCAGCTGGTCAATACCCTTGCAGACTGTCTTAAAAGAATCAGAATTGAGGCTGTTTACCCATTCTTTATTGTCGGTATCAATTCTAAGATAATCTCTGGCCAGATTACGAACATGATCCTCAAAGGCTTGTTTTTGCTTTATGTCCTGCCCCGACCACTTTTGTCTCTGGTCATCAACCCAGTTTGCGGGAGGCTTCTGGCCGCTTTGAACCAATGCAATAAGCTCTTTGCCAGACAAAGCCCGGGCAGCTATTTCTGAGCCCTCATTATTCATTTTAATATCGGAGTTTGTCAGGTAATTGGTATATCGGTTTCTATACGCTTCGGATATTACAGGCTTTACATTATCTTCGGCTTTAAAACTCTCTTCCCATGTGCCTATGTATTCATAGAACGCGCGGCACAGGTTCTCCGATGCTGTTGAAAGAATCTCGGAAAGGTTCTCATAGGAATAAGCATTCTTATTTAATTCTTCATAGGTTTCTCTTCCGGCGGTATAAAGCAAGCCGATTTCTCCTCGCATTTCCTTTAGTAGTACATCAAACTCGGCTTTGCATAGCCCTTCTTTTTTTGCCATTAGCGCAATTTTTCCCTCTAATTCTCGTATGGCTTTTTGATTTTCGGCTATTTTTTTTGGTATTGTCTTAACGCTTAGCTCCTGGAGACCAACCTTTCCTTGCCATCTTTTCACTACTTCCTTTAAATTCGGGGTTGCTTTTTTTGCCAGTTCCTCTTCAAACTTTGAAAGGAATTTTTTAGATATCTCAAGGTCGTGGCTTATTTTAAGGAGGCTTTCTTCGGCTAGTGGGATTTTATCACCGGTTTGTTTGGCAACAACCTTTAAGGCTTCAGTTTTGGCTTCTAGTGTTTGCTTTATATTGGTTTGATTCAAAAGCCTTTGCTGAAGACTAATAGAATCGACATTTGCAATTGATCCTTGAGAAATGCCCCATTCTACAAACCCGGAGGCTAGCTCCACCAAAAGGCTTACAAAATTGTTAAAGATTCTTTTTGCCGCATTATCCCGAAGTTTAAAAGAAAACTCCAGATATTTTTTCATGATGCTGTATTTAGTAAAAAAGCTTTCAGTTAGCCCCAGTTTATCAAATAATCCACTAATAAATTCTTTGACTTCGTCTTCTTGTGACCTTGCAAGAAGAGATATGATTCCCCTTCCGAAATGTGAAACTTCATTACCCAAGCCGGCGTCAACATCACAGGCTCGGGTATGTATTTCTTCAAGGGTTTCTTTTACATACTCATCCACAGAAAGCTTTACTTCAAGCTTTACGATTTTGTTTTTAACGGGCTCGCCGGGCATTTGAAAAGATAGAACACCATTTTTGTATACTCCCTGAATTTCCTCGTCCGGAGTAATAAAGCGACCTAAAATATCAATAACGCTTATATCCTCAACATCGATAGACAGCGTTTTATAAGCGGAAACAAATTCAGCTTTGGCAGTTACTTCAAGGATGGCACCTGTTAGCCGTTCTTCCAAGGATCCTCCCGCATCGGGGAGAAGATTGGCGATATCATCGTCAAGAAGCTTCCAGCCGTGCTTATATACATGAAGAATACCTGAAAAGGGCTGCTCTGTGATCTCCAAAGTTACAGAATCCCTTGCGTTTGCGTCCTCTTTATTCCTTATAATATTTATTTCTAATTCCTGAGACTCCTTAAGGGAGAACTTACCGGTGTCGAAATGGGATTTGTTGAAAAATGCCCCCGCATTATTAATCTGATATAAAAGGGTCATATCGTCCCATTTCATATTAGAATCTTCCGAAACAACTTTTACGTCTAATAAATCTCCGTAAACATGCTTGGTTTCACGAAACATCTCCTTATTGCCCTTCATAATGCGAAATTCAGTCTCTAAGGGATTTGTGGTACATTGGATTGTTTTTGTAAGAATCTCGGGTTCTGTTCTTTCTATTACTGCGGGACGTTTAATCTGCATGTCAAAGACAGTTACGGGTGTGCCATCTCCAACAAAAAAACGCACCGGAGTTAAGTCTACTATTGTAAGTCCATCTTTCTCTGTTAATTCGTATTTTAGTGGGAGTTTCTTTTCCTTAATGGGACTCTTCATGCTAAGAAGGGGCAAAATAGGTTTTCCTGCAGCATCCCTCATAATTTCGTATTGGAGGGTTTCAAAGTTTATGCGTTCACAGGTTGGCCTAATTGAAACGGTCTTTTCTATATTTGTTTCAATGATAAGTGGGTCATCTTTTGGATCAACTGAAATTCTGTCGGGAGGTAGTGTTAATAAAATCGTGACAGTACCCGAGGTGCTTTTTACCATGGAATTTACCACCGAAACAGGTGCGCCCGGGAGAAACCCGGTAGCCGGGTTCAGAGTTACCTTTAGCGCAAAAGACATTTGGTCACCTATAATCTTTATCATACGGTCTCGCTCGGCGGAGGATGTAGGAGGTATTATTGAAACGTAGAATTCAGCAGTCTTTCCGTCCTTAAGAATTTTTTTATTGGAAATAGAAAGTATTTTGCTGCTTATTCCTCCTACGCCGTAGCGCATATCAGGAGCGTCTTCAACAGTAAAATTGTGAAATAGCGGCATGAGGTCTCCTGTGTCATCGGCTCCTATTTGAAGAGCTGCATGTACACAAACAGGCTCCCAGCTGCAACTTCCCATATTAAAGTTCATCGTATATTCTTTTTTCATTATTATACCCATGCCCTTCCCGTGGTCAAAAACTTCAGTTTTAGCTTTGTCAGCCAATTATCAAAAAAACACCACTCTGGCTTTTGGTGTTAAAGTAACCTTCACCTGAGCAGATTTTTGTGCTCCCGGAACGGTAGCAATAATATTAACATACTCTTCTGAATTTATGGGGTCAGAGTCCTTTTGATATATAGATAGCAATAATTGTCCATAGCCATTTGGAGGCAGTACTTCTATGCCGGAATCGGGTTTAAATGATACTGTAATTGGGGCCGAAGGTTCGATTTGTGTTCTTTGGTCAGCATATACCCGAAGAACTGTAACTGTAATCTTAGCAGGAGCTTGGGGTGTAACAAAAACATTGTCCTGACTTAAGTTTAGAATATATCCTACAGGCTGATCCTGATTTTTTTCTGTTTTCTCTTTTGGCGAAGTCTTGCTGTGATTTTTTGTAGCAGCCTTTTTCTTTCTGGCCCTTCTTATCATTATCACAACAGCTCCACCAACGATGGCTCCGCCTCCGACAACTACCTCGAAGGGAATGTCCTCATCTCCCTCATCATCCGAATAGCCCCAATCATCATAATCATCCGGATCGGAGTCGGGTTCAGGCTCATTGCCGGGTAATTCCTCCCCAAGATAATAGAGATAACCTAATGCGCCGCATTCTTCGCAATATAGAACGCTTTTATCATGAAACCATTGGGGATTATCGTGGCCACATTGATTACAACCGGTATCAAAATAGCCTTCCCAGCCGTGATGGGGATCTGTTCCATAATGTATATCTGCAAAGGCCTGGGTTGGCAATAACAGGCTTAATAGTACGGATAAGCAAATTGTTGCTACAAGACCTTTTCTGATACTTAAAATATTCATTAAAAACCTCCGTATCGATAATGAAAGGTTTGTTCAATAAGGACTCATCACGCCATTCAATGTTTTTTAGTATGATTTTACTCTCACTGAAAAAACTAAGTGGCACACGCCGCCTCTAGAGGCGGCGACATCTTAATTTAGTTTTATTAGGTTGAAGTAATTTTATAGCAGAAGTACAAAAATGAACTTTTAAAGCGACTATTATTTGCAGGTTAAATCATAGTTTTATAATATCATTTTTATTATTGTTTTTGAATGTTTTTTTATAGCCACTGAGAGCCTAAAATACCCTGAAATTTATTTAATCATCCTTATTAGCTAATTTATCAAGCATCGGCTCCACAATTTCCTTGCCATAGGCAGTTTCTGCAATCTTCTCGGCAGTTTCAGCTGCTTTATTCAATAGTCCGTCGCCTTCAACCGCTTCACCGATTGCGTCTCCTACAGCCCCTATAGCAGCATTGCCTGAACCCGTTATGAGCCCTTCTTTTATGGCATCGCCAATGTCAGTGCCGTCGTTTACCGCACTTGCTACTTCTCCTGCTACTGTGCCGCCGATAGTGACTCCCGCCTTGGCAATACCGGAGTTCATCACGGTAGTTGCAGCCTCGGTGCCCCCTTTAATTACTCCCTCAATAACTGAGCCTGTGCTAAGTCCCTTTTCTGCCACGGTGGATACGGTATTCTTAACTCCCTTGTAAGTAGCCGAAACAGCCTTGCCTGCAGCACCTCCAAGGGATTCACCTGCTGACATGGCATAGTCGGCAATCTCAACTGTTTTCTCTAGGGTATCAACAGCCATATCACGTCGTGTGGCATAATCATGCATTTTTTGCCTAAATTCCTCGTCTCTTTCCATACGACGGGCCAGTTCCTTTTTAACGTCATCCTCGCTGGCACCACTCATGCCAAGATTTGTGGCAACTCGCTCAACCTTTTCTCTGTGAGCACGCTCCTCTCTTTCCCGCCGCAATTCTTCCTCAAGTATTTTGCTATCATTACTGAGCTCTTCATTGCGCTTAGAATCTTCGTCAATATTTTTCTTAAACTGTTTTTCGTCCTGACGTATGGTTTGGGCATTTTTTTCACGGTGTTTCATCTGTTGCGAGAGTTCCTCAGGAGTGTAGGTAGCACCACTAATAGGATCAGTATAGGTGCCGTCGCCATTATGTACAAAATTACGTTTTTCTCCGCTAATTGGGTCAGTTGCTTCGATATCTCCTTGGTCGTCAAAGTGTAGCCACTTGCCCAAATCGTTGCCCGAAGGTGAAGGTGCAGGTGTTCCGCCGGCTCCGGCAGGGGTGATTGGAATAGAACCGCCAGCTCCACCAAACAAAATAGATATCAAAATTGAAATAATAGTTATAATAGCTGCGTCAAGAGGGTCTGCATAACCGTCCGGACTGTTTTCTGATTTACTTTCTGCATCAGAGTTATCAGTTTTATTGTCATTTCCCTCATGGTTGCCGGGTTCTTTTTCTGATTCCGGCTCCTTAATCGGTGTATTATCTTTATTGGTCCCGGGTTCCTCAACGGGAGTGATATCTTCATCGGTTTGTGATTCGTTGCCAGGTTCGGGGGTTGCTTCTGTGGGCTTTTCAACAGGGGAGGGCTCGTTATCGGATTGTGGCCACTCATCGCTGACAGGCCCTTCTATAAATTCATCAGCCCGTACTGTATAATTAAACTGCATTATCTCATCGACCCAGCCTTCGGTAGTTTCCAGACATTCAGCCAGCCATTGATCATATATTTGGGGCACTTCATCTATCGTTATATCTCCCTGAACCTGCACATCATTAGATACAATGAGCATTAAATAAGCCGTTCCATAGTGGGGGATAGGTGTAGGAATGGGTATGAAATAATGATCATTTTGAAGATATCCCTTGACATCTTCATAGTTAATGGTAGCGTGAACAGCCCTGTATTTGCCGATTGTATCAAGCTTTATAGAATCGGGGATACTAGCGGCCTCTTTATTTCTGTATTCTTCATCAGTAATCAGCTTATACTGGTTAAGAAAATCCTCCGGGCCTGTAATCTTGTCAGTGTAACGAAAATGCATTACCACTCCGGGACTTTGATAAATATAACCATTATCAAAATCTTGTCTGTTTGATGAATGAAAATAGGAGTTTTCAGGTAGGTTGGTAAAATCATAGAATATATCACGAGTGTATTCATATTCTTCACTTTCTATATTACGTACCTTCTCATTTACTGCCAAGAGATAGGAATAGCTTCCTTTTGCAGTTAGCTCCTCATTTTGAGTGCCCATAGCCTGATAGCCCTCGGGAAGATTGTTGTAGTCACTAATAATGGGCAGTTGATCAGCAGTTGACGCGAAGGGCAATAGAAGGGTTAAACAAAGGATTATTACTATAAAAGCTGCAGACTTCCTCATGGTCTTTTTCATGCTGCTGACACCTCCCTTTTGCTTTTAGCTACAATAATAAATATCAAAGCAGAGAATAAAAACCCGGCTCCGAGCCAGGCGCTCCATGGAAGTTTCATAGCAGACAGTGCCACGGCAAGGGCAAATCCCAGCGTCATACCGCTAAGACACCTGGTGACACCTATGTAAGATGGAGTTTTTCCTTTAGAGATACTACCGGCAACTGAAAAGACAAGTCCCCACAAAAATCCGCCTTGTCTACCTATATTTTGCAGTAGCATTACAAAGGCAATTATTCCCACAATACTGTTTTGCAGCGACTGGGAACTGTTCATAAAAGAGTAAACCAGTAAGGAAAGACCTATCCCGCCAAGTAGCGGAGCAACTGCAGTAATGCTCTTGATTGCTAGGCCCCCGAAAAAACCTTTGATTCCACCACCAATTCCGGTGAAGGGGGCTTTTTTCTGAAATAATGGTATGATGATAGCATTCAAAAAGGCAGCCACAACTACCTTCCCGAGAACTCCGCCTACCGCTCCTAGCACACCGCCAAACATTCCTCCCTGTGCAAAGGTAAGGAAGGAAAGAATGCGTACCGGAAGCGGATTAATTCCAAAGGAACCTAACAGTGCAAGCACCAGCCAGAAAAGTCCTAACACAACAGTGGAAATCATTTGTTTGGGATTTTTTAATACCTTCAGGGACTTACGTATGTATTGAGAAATGAATTTCCCCATTCTTGTTGGAATTTGCTGTGAAGAATCAGCTCCGCACTTCGCGCAAAATTTTGCCTCCTCATTTAGGGGAGTGCCACAGCTTGTGCAAAATTTACCCATAATACCACTCCTTCATTATCTAATAATTTGCGTTTGTTTAGTTACCAACCAACGATGATTGCTGTCACCCCGGTTTCATGCTGTAACTTTTCCGCAGCATCTTCAACGGTCTGCTGCTGTGTCATACCGTGCAGCAGTTCAATCTGCATGGTCTTATTTGCGTCGCCAAAGGTTAGGTACATCATTTCCCTATCAATCCGGGCGGCATGTAGCCGCACCCCATCTATTCCGTCGAGACCCCAACAGTAGATTTTGCCGTTAACTATCATACCAAAGGTAGAAACTACAGTTTCCGTAATTTCCTTTTTTGCTTGGTGGCCTGACATGGAGATGAGAGTAGGTGGAATTGAAAGGATACGATTATCCCATATGAGCATCGCGTGATAAAGAAAACGACTTTGCCTTACAAGCAATAGGAGCGATACGATACTGATAGCTCCGAAAACGAAAGCAACTTCGTGCTTTAATGCTGCGCTAAACCATACAACTAAGCAAATACTTGCTATTGATATCAAAATATATCCATTGCGTCGTTTGCGGATTAATTTCATTTGCACCATACCCCTCCAAGGTATATTTTAGGGAAGGATGATACAAAAAGCATGGTCCGAAAGGATGAAATCCCATAAAAAAGCCTCTCACCCTTTTGGGTGAGAGAACTGTTAAATCCAGTATTTATGCGGTGTTATATGTTATTGTTTTGTTTGGTTTTTCAGAAGAGTGCTGATGAGCTCTGCACGACTGCCCACATCATATTTTGAAAAAATATTCCTTGCATGCGTTTTTACAGTATTCACACTGATAAACAAAGTCCCGGCAATTTCCCGGTTGGATTTGCCTGAAAGGATTAGCTGCAATACCTCCTGCTCCCGGAAAGTTAAAGGATCAAGAGTTTTGATCTGCCGGACAACATCCGTTTGTTGTGACTGGCTCATATTATCATAGGCGGCAAGGTAGGCATGGTTTTTCAGCAGCAGAACAAGTTGATTGTTAAGAGGCGGCAGCATAACCAGGGTGACGCAAACCACAGTGAGGGCAATGACGGCGACTTCCGCACCGGGAAGCCCCGTGGATGTCACGACCATTCCCAGAACACCTCCACAGAGGACGCCGAATACATTGGCCGAAAGTCCAATACCAAAGGTTAGCGCAGGGTTATCGGTGTAATCCAGCATTTCTCCGAGGATGCTCCACCAAAACAGATCAAAAATACCGCAAGCGCCGAGCATCAGCGTATCTACAATTAGATAATCACAAGTGCTTCGCCCCAGCAGCATGAAGCTGATGAACGCCCCTATAATCATTGCCATTCCGATATACAAAATCCTGGAACGCTTAGCTTTCATGGGCAGGTTGCGCATAATAACAAGCGCTACGATATAAGGTACGGCCCAATACCAGCTAACCAGCCCTGTCAAATGTTCAAAAGCTGGGTTGATGACCTGATACATCAGGCCGGAATTAATTGTGATGATGAAGACAAAAAGACACAGCAATATTAGCGGGTTTTTAATGCTGCCA
>CAYMLJ010000051.1:0-11806 GCA_964391395.1 uncultured Ruminiclostridium sp.
GATACAGTTAGGTAATCCCGATTAACTCGACAAGTGTCAAGGGGACGGTCCCCTTTAGTGTCAAGGGGACGGTTCTTTTGACACCCATATATTTTTTAGAAAAGGATTTGTCTTAATTTATTTGTCATCCTGAACGAAGTGAAGGATCTTTAAAGATTCTTCGGCCATTATATGGCCTCAGAATGACATATTATTTATATTGAGACAATCTTTTTTTTGTATTATTTTGTTGTATCAAATTGCTGTAAAACCAGACAAGATTATAACCTATAAAACAAACCATGCCATTTCTTAACCTGCTATTTTTAAATAACATAAACATGAAAGAATTAATTGATATGATTTTATTTATTAAAAGTAAAGGGCGTGGCGGGGTTGAATCCAACAAACTCAACTAAACCAAAACCAATAAAAAAATTGTTAAAGGGAATAAAAGCGAATGGGACATTTATTTTCATGCTTTTGCCGGGACTTTTCGTCCTTCTTATTAACAATTATATACCGATGTTTGGTGTGGTTATTGCTTTTAAAAGATATCGGTTTAACCAGAACTTCTTTAAGAGCATAATTACAAGTGAGTGGATAGGATTTAAGAACTTCGAGTTTTTCTTCAAGACGCCACAAGCCTTTGAAGTCACAAGAAATACCATACTGTATAATTTGGTGTTCATAGCATTGGGAATAGTGATTCCGGTAATTCTTGCTGTAGCTCTTAATGAACTAATTAACAAAAAGCTTTCAAATTTCTATCAAAGTATAATGTTTCTACCGTATTTTCTATCATGGATTGTTGTTAGCTATCTGGCATACTCAATGCTGAGTATGGAAAACGGATTTATTAACAGAAGTGTAATAAATGCACTTGGGTTTGAATCCATCAACTGGTATTCGGAACCGAAATATTGGCCATTTATACTAATTTTTTTCCAGGTATGGAAGTATACAGGATATAACGCAGTTGTCTATCATGCAGCCATATCGGGAATAGATTCAGAATATTATGAGGCTGCCGCAATCGATGGAGCCACTAAATGGCAACAGACAAAATTTATCACCATACCATTACTTCAGCCAGTAATTATTATAATGACACTTCTTGCAGTAGGAAGAATATTTAATGCAGACTTTGGTTTATTCTTCAATGTCCCTAAGGACAGCGGAGCACTGTATGCTGTTACAGATGTAATCGATACATATGTATTTAGAGCTCTGAGGAATTCCAACAGTGTGGGGATGGCTTCGGCAGCCGGACTTTATCAGGCCGTCGTAGGGTGTATTACGGTATTTACGGCAAACTATATTGTAAGAAAAATCGACAGTGACAAAGCCTTGTTTTAAAAGGGATAAGTTCATTTTAAAGATAGGGGAAAGAATGATGTCAAGAATTTTTAAAGGTCAGGGCAAACTGAATCAAATATCTACTTCAGGTAATATCCTGCTTAACATATTGTTTATTGTAATTGCAATAATATGCATGGCGCCTGTAATACTGGTACTGTCAATCTCATTTACAGGCGAAGAAGCTATCAGAAATGCAGGCTACAGTTTTATACCACAGGAGATTTCTTTTAAGGCCTATGATTATGTGTTAAAAGCTGGAGATGCTATATGGAGAGCTTATGGAGTATCGATATTTGTAACTCTGATAGGAACATTCTTAAGTCTTGCGGTTATTTGCATGTATGCTTACCCACTATCAAGAAGCAGTTTTAAGGCAAAAGGGTTTTTTGCCTTCCTAGCATATTTTACTATGATTTTCGGTGGCGGCTTGGTTCCATGGATAATGGTATACACCAGACTTTTCAAAATCAGTAATACTATATGGATTTTAATTTTCCCGTATCTGATGAACGCATGGTTCGTTATGATAATGAGAACATTTTACAAGACTTCGGTTCCCGAATCAATTATAGAATCAGCCAGAATCGACGGGGCGGGGGAATTCAGGACATTTTTAGTTATAGTTCTACCTCTTTCAAAGGCGGGACTCGCAACCATAGGCTTGTTCTGTACATTGGTTTACTGGAATGATTGGTACCTGCCTTTAATGTTTGTTACCGAGCGTAAATTCTTTAATATCCAGTATCTAATGTACCAGACACTAGTCAGCATTCAATATTTGACCAGTGGTAGTGCACAGTTCTCCGAAGCTGCAGTTGTACTTGCTAATCTACCTACCGAAAGTGCACGAATGGCTATTGCAATTATATCCATCGGACCAATTGTATTGGCATATCCATTTTTCCGTAAATACTTTGTAAAAGGCCTTACAATTGGCGCTGTAAAAGGCTGAAGACGGATGAAATCCGTTTGGCATATCCAATTATAAAAAGGAGGATTTTTTCAATGAAGAAAATGCAAAGATCACTCTCATTAGCTCTGGTTCTGATTATGACATTGACAATGGTCATAACCGGTTGCGGTGCACCCGCACAACCAGCAGCGTCATCCCCTGCTCAGAGTTCAGCACAGGCTCCTGCATCATCAAAGGCTGCCGAACCACCAAAGGAACAGGTTGAACTCACATTTTATAGCGTAGCAGACAGCCAGCCCGAAATGCAAAAAATTTGTGATGCGGCTACAGAGTACTTAAAGGATAAACTTAATGTAAAGGTAAAAGCAGAGAACTTTGGTTGGGGTGATACCTATACCCCAAAAATCAACCCTATGCTTGCATCCGGTCAGCCTGTTGATGTCGTATTTACTTCTAACTGGGCTGCAAACTACAGAGTTAATGCTAATGCTGGATATTTTGTAGATCTTACCCCTTACCTTAAGGATTCCCCCATACGTGATATCGTAGGCGATGATTTCCTTAACGGATCGGCTATCAACGGCAAAAACTTTGCAGTTCCTTGTAACAAAGAAAAAGTTCATAACTGGGGATTCCTCCTAAAGAAGGATCTTGTTGAGAAGTACAATGTTGATGTAAGCAAGATTAAGAAGATGGAAGATCTTGAGCCTTACTTTGATGCTATCAAGAAGGGCGAGCCCGGTGTAACACCTCTATTGAACGTACAAATGGAAGGACCATTCAAGTTACTCGATTGGGATAATATCAGTGATGACGATATTCCAGGCGCTTTATACCCCGACAACAGAGACAATAAAATAGTTAACCAGTTTGAAACACCAGAAGCTGTTGCTCTTTATAAGAAGATGCGCGAATACTACACCAAGGGATGGATACATCCTGATGGAGCTACTCAGGACAACTTCTCCGAAGAGATGAAAACAGGTAAGTATTTTGCAGTTGTACAGTCGATGAAACCAGGAAAAGCAGAAGAAATGAAGGCTAGTACTAATATTGACTGGGTACAGGTAGATATTACGATTCCTGTTATATCAAACCGTGAAACCACAGGTGCATTGCTTGCTATTCCTATCGGATCTGAGCATCCCGATGTAGCATTCAAATTCATTGAAATGCTCTATACCGACAAATTCCTGAAAAACCTCTTCGTATACGGAATTGAAGGCGAACACTATACCAAGGTTTCTGATAATGTTGTTAAGCTTACCGATAACACCGGTTACAGAGCCGGTAACGGTTGGAGATTCGGCGATCAGTTCATTGACTACTTAATGGAAGGTGAAGCTTTAGATAAATGGGATCAGTTCAAGGCTTACAATGACATGGGTATTCCAATGAACAGTCTAGGTTTTGCTTTTGATAACGTCAGCGTTGAAAACCAAATCGGCGCTCTTAAGAATGTTGTTCAGAAGTACTATAAGCAGCTCTTCATCGGAACAACCGATACTGATTCTACTTTAGCGGCATTCTCTAAAGAAATGAAAGATGCCGGAGCAGATGTTGTTATTGCTGAAATGCAAAAACAATACGACGAATGGCTTAAAGCTGTCGGCAAATAATTGACCCCTTGCCAATCTATAGGGGCTGATGCACCTTTGCGGAGTATCAGCCCCATTGTTTAACAAAAAATATAAAGAATTGTTATTATGGAGGTCTATCTTGAAATACGGATATTTTGATGATTTGAATAAAGAGTATGTAATAACAACCCCAAGGACGCCTTATCCATGGATAAACTACCTTGGCACACAGGAATTCTTTTCGCTTATTTCAAATACAGCTGGAGGATATTGCTTCTACAAGGATGCAAGACTTCGCCGTATTACAAGATACAGATATAATAATGTGCCCATAGATTTTGGTGGAAGGTATTTTTACATAAATGACGGTGGTGAAATCTGGTCGCCGGGATGGATGCCGGTCAGAAAAGAACTGGATTATTACGAGAGCAGGCACGGAACAGGGTATACCGCTATAACCGGAGAGTTAAACGGGCTAAAAGCCAGCACGCTATTTTTCGTACCTCAGGACATTAATTGCGAGGTACATAGAGTAACTCTTAAAAATACAAGCTCAGTAAAAAAGGAATTCAAATTATTTTCCTTTGTTGAATTTTGCCTTTGGAATGCGTTTGACGATATGACCAACTTCCAAAGAAATTTCAGCACCGGAGAAGTTGAAATAGAAGGTTCAGCAATCTATCATAAAACAGAATACAGAGAACGAAGAAATCATTATTCTTTTTATTGGGTTAATTCGGAGATTTCCGGTTTTGATACAGACAGGGATAGTTTTCTTGGGTTGTATAATGGTTTTGATGCGCCCGAAGCAGTATTGGAAGGAAAATCTTCAAATTCGGTCGCTCACGGCTGGTCCCCAGTCGCATCCCATTGTCTTGAAATTAATCTTAAGCCGGGAGAGGAAAAGGAATTAATATTCCTGTTGGGCTATATTGAGAATTCTAAAGATCAAAAATGGAATCAGGATGGATCTATAAAAAAATCAAAAGCTATAGAAATGCAGAATCTCTTAAAAAATACTTCTGATGTAGATAGGGAATTCAAGAAGCTTAAAGAATATTGGAACGAGCTTTTATCAAAATTCATGGTGGACTCCGGAAACCATAAACTGGATCGCATGGTGAACATATGGAACCAGTATCAGTGCATGGTAACCTTTAATATGTCAAGAAGTGCTTCTTATTTTGAGTCGGGTATCGGAAGAGGTATGGGGTTCAGAGATTCAAATCAGGATATTCTCGGGTTTGTACACCAAATACCGAACCGTGCAAGAGAAAGAATCCTGGACATTGCCGCAACTCAACTGGAAGACGGCGGTGCATACCATCAATATCAGCCTCTTACCAAAAAAGGAAACAATGAAATAGGAGGAAATTTCAACGACGATCCACTGTGGCTTATTTTGGCTACAGTTGCATATATAAAGGAAACCGGTGATGTAAATATCCTTGAGGAGGAAGTTCCGTTTGACAATGATGATACAAAGAAAGCTAATCTGATGGAACATCTTAAGCGTTCTTTCTACCATGTGGTAAACAATTTGGGTCCACATGGCCTTCCTCTTATCGGAAGAGCTGACTGGAATGATTGTCTAAACTTAAATTGCTACTCCGAAACACCGGACGAATCCTTCCAAACCACTACAAGCAAGGACGGAAAGGTAGCCGAATCGGTCTTAATCGCTGGAATGTTTGTATTTATCGGAAATGAATATGTAAGGCTATGCAAAGAAATTGGGCTATTTGACGAGTCAAAGGATGCTCAGCTACATGTGGCAGCAATGAGAGAAACCATTATGAAGCATGGATATGACGGAGAATGGTTCTTAAGAGCTTATGATGATTCAGGGAACAAGGTCGGAAGCAAGGAGTGCGAAGAAGGAAAGATTTTTATTGAGCCTCAGGGTTTTTGTGTAATGGCCGGTATTGGAATTGAGGACGGATCTGCAAGAAAGGCTCTTGATTCGGTAAAAAAATATCTGGATACGACCTATGGAATTGTCCTTCTTAATCCTGCATATACAAAATATTATATCAATCTGGGCGAAATATCTACATATCCTCAGGGATACAAAGAAAACGCCAGTATTTTCTGTCATAGCAACCCTTGGATTATGGCAGCCGAGACAGTGCTGGAAAACGGTGACAGAGCCTTTGAATATTATTCAAAAATCGCTCCGGCATTCTTGGAGGATATAAGCGAAACCCATAAGACAGAACCTTATGTATATGCACAGATGATTGCGGGAAAGGATGCTGTAAAACCGGGAGAAGCAAAAAATTCATGGCTGACCGGTACAGCGGCCTGGAACTTTGTTGCAATAACTCAATGGATTTTAGGAATTAAACCCGACTATAATGGATTGACTGTTGACCCGTGCATTCCATCAAGATGGGATGGATTCAGTGTGACGAGACATTTTAGAGATGCGATATACAATATTATCATCAAGAATCCCACCCATATTTCAAAAGGTGTTAAGAGGCTTTTTGTAGACGGCAAAGAGTTCATAGGGAATCTGATTCCGATTTTTGAAGATGGTAAGGAACATCTTGTTGAGGTTGAAATGGGAAATGACTGATACAAGAATATAGGAGTATGGTATGAATAAAGAATTTACTGCGAGAGGCGAAAATATAAGGTCTGAGGATTTATTAAGTCGTGAATTTTATGATGTTCTGGCAGGGAATACAGTGAATGATGCTATATTTGCTGACAGTTCATTTAACACAGCCATAGGAATTGCGGGGCTACCCATAAAAGCACCTATGATTATGGAATTGTTTAAAGACAAAGCTGTAGCCCTATGGCTTAAGAGCCTTATAGAAGAAAACGCCTCGGTTTTGATTATCTATAAATCTACAAATGCTCCTGAAGTATATATTAAAGATAAAACGGTGAAGCGAAGGAAAATCTCCAGACAAATTTCTAATGCGATTACTAAAACTTTAGGTTATTCCGAAGAATGGGCCGGTTACATAAATAAAGAAGGTGAACATATTTCAGATCCTCGTTTTTCTTCTCCCGGACCACACTTTAATACCAATCTTTTATTAGGAAACCGGATGGACTTTTTAAATGCTCTCCAGACTACACCAAAGAGTGTTGTGGATAGACTTGGGCGGGGAAGCTTCAGGTCTCATGCCGACACTCAAGTATTGGCCACCAGATGGGATTTAAGACCTGAAGAAAACGGTTTTCCGGCTAATCGTCAGTTTTATTTAGTAGAGGATAATAAAAAGATTTTCTATTCTGCGTCACCTAATGATTCCAATATAGAAGGTGTTTTGTGCAAGCATTCTCAAAATTATACTGAAATTATTTATAATACCTCCTGCGGCCTTGAAATAAAACGTTTGATATTTATTCTTCCACAAAAGGAAAGTCTGCCTCTTGCAACTGAGGTTCAAAGAATATCAGTGAAAAATCTGGGCAAAAAAGACAGAAATTTAAGGATAGTTTATACTGGTATGTTTGGAACCGCGGCCACTCATGCTATTTTTGAAGATGTTGTATACACGAATGTAATAATGCAATCAAAGGTTTTAAAGAATGAAGACCAAACTATTGCCGCAGTTTGTACCGACTATTACCCCGAAAAATTCAATGAAGATATAAGGTTTCATGTTATGATGCTGGACGATGGCTTTAAAAAATACTATCCAGCTGAATTTTGCGGTAATTACAATAGCCTTGTAGGTAACGGAACATTGGAAGACCCTGAAGGGCTCTGCGCTCTAAGCAATAAGCTGGAAAGAAAAGGCCCCGGTTTCTTTGCGCTTGCAGCCGAAATTAAGATACATCCGAATCAAATAGTCAATGTAGATAATTTTACCGGTATCGTTTCGAAGAAATGCAACCATAGTTATGACAGTAAAACATTGGGTATAGAAATAAACAATTTGATTAAAAGATACTCACAAAATGGTGTTATTGATAAAGACTTTAATGAAATCAAGGAATTTTACGAGAAATTTAGAGGATTTATCGAACTTAAGTCAGAAGCTAAGGTTATGAATTCTTATGTAAATAAGAATCTTCCATTTCAGGTAATGTATCAGAGCTTTATTTCAAGGGCTTTTGGTCAAACACAAAAGGGCTACAGGGAAATAGGATTTCGAGAGATTCAGGACCTTTTTATGTCCATGTATTATTTTGCGGGAATGGGTAAGCAAGGCTTTGTTAAAGGGCTACTGCTGGAATGGTGCTCTAATATCTATGAATTTGGGTATGCAAATCATAATTTCTACTGGACCGGTAAGGAGCCCGGAAAATGGTCCGATGATGCATTGTGGTTTGTTCAGGCTGTATATAGATACATATGCCTCACAGGAGATGTAAGTTTTCTTGACGATAATTGCAAAATGGCAGATGGAGAGGGTAAATACAGAAAGGTATTTGATACTATCAAGGCCGTAATCCGCTATTCATCAGAAATTTCAATCGGTAAGCATGGATTACCGCTCTTGGATTTTGCCGACTGGAATGATTGTCTGAAATTAGATCTGGACTATATCGACGGAGTGGAAAAAGAAAAGAGATATTCAAAACAACAAGCTGAAAATGGGAATAAGTCAGAACCTCTTGAGAGTGGTTATTCTGAAAGCGTTATGAATGCATTTTTACTTAAGATTGCAGTAGATAATGCAAAAATAATGGCTGATTTTATAGAAGATAAGCAATATAGTGTAATCTTAGGCAACAAATCAGAGACCTTAGTTGATAATCTATATAAACATGCATGGAAGAAAGATTTTTTTGCCAGGGTTCTTTTTAACAGATACCAGAATCAAGGCATAGAATATTTAGGGGCAAAGGGGGACGGTTTCTCACCCGATGCTGATAAAAATTCAGGTACTTATTTTCTCAATTCCTTTAGCTGGGCAATTCTCTCAGATACGGCTTCGGAACAACAGATACAGATAATGCTTGATACAGTAGAAAAAAATCTAAAAACACCTTACGGCCTTAAGCTTTCAACACCAATGGATTTAAGCGGGATTACAAAGGAAGCTGCTACCGGCCACTACTTTTACGGGGATCGTGAGAATGGAGCAGTATTCAAGCATGCCTCTATGATGGCTGCTGCTGCTATGTTTAAAGCAGCAAAAAAAGTAAAGAGTAAAGAATTGGCATCAAAACTGTCAACAACAGCCTATTGGACAATTGACACTGTTTTGCCTTATAAAACCATGGAAAGCCCCTTTGTAACCTGTGGAAACCCAAGGTTTTGCACTCAATATAATAATAGTGAGACCGGTGAAAACATCGGTCCCATGTTAAGCGGTACTGCTACATGGCTTAATCTTGCATTAATGTCGGCTTTCGGTATCGAGTATCAAGCTAACGGAATGGTTTTGGACCCAATACTTAGGAATGAGGAAGAATCACTTGGATACAAATTAAGAACCAATAGCTCAGAGTATGATGTCCAAATTAAAAAGCCCAAAGGGTTTTCTAGGTTACTTGATGGAACTTCTTTATTAAAGGTAGACGGTAAAGAAATACAAGGCAATATAATCCCTACCTTTAATGATAATACCGTTCATTTAGTGGAGCTTACCCTACTCTAAAACCTCCGGCGTTTCCATACTCAAATCGGATTCTTTCATGCCCAGTGTTACCGGTAATTCCAGTGCTGTTAAGACCACAACCAGTATCATTGGCAGTATCGGTGAACCGGATGAACTTTGCAGGACTTCGAAAAGATATACAAATAAAGCTCCTGAGATTTGGCCCATCAATAAAATAACTCCTAAAGAGGTACCTTCCTGTATTGGATAGGCTACCTCGGCACCGTACTGGAATAATATCGGGGCAACCCCCATAATAGAAAAGCCTGCAATTCCGGCTAAAATAGCTAACAATATAAAGCTCTCAACAAAAGTAATGCCAAAATATAAAGGAACTAATAATGCAATTGTTCCGATAAAAAAGGGCGATCTTTTATGCAGATTGTCAGAGATAATCGGTAAAACAACTGCTCCGATAACTCCTGCAATTACAAAAACAGCTCCGACGATACCTGCCTGTGCAGAGGTAATCCCTCTTGGAATTAAGATTGATTCTATTAATGTTAAAATGGTATTAAATATGCCCATTGAAATAAAGCATACAAAAAGCACCAGAATAAAAGATTTTTTAGTGAATAGTTTTTTTATCGATGCCAAGCTTAAATCCTCTGTAGGAGCAACAGGTCCGGGAGGGGGCACGGCAGGCCTTTCTCTGGTAAAAACTATTGCAATAAGCGCAGATATAATAGATATAATAGCAAATACCATTAAGGTGTTAGGAATTCCTGAGCTTTCGGCTATCATCGGTGCCAGAAGCATAGGAACCGCAAAACCGAGATATTGAGCCATAGTCAATATACCTGCGGCTGTCGAGCGCTCTGAGACAGGAAACCAATTGGCCGGAACCTTTGTTGATATGTTTAAAAGAAAAGGCTGGCCGATGGCAATAATAAATTGTGAAATAAGTACAATAGTAAAGTTGTGTGCAAAAATTGCCCTAACAAGTCCAAATATGGCTGTTATAGAAGCTCCGATAATCAGAGAATAGCGATAGCCATATTTGTCTACAATCCATGATGCCGGTAGTGAAAAAATTATATACATAATCATATAGCTCATAGAAAATAGGGCTATGCTCATACCCGAAACTCCATAAAAGCTTTCAGCCATGCTGGATATAGGTGCAAGGGATAGCCACATCATTTCGGTTGAGATAATTATGGGGACGATTGCCAGTAAAATAAGCCAACGATAAGGTGAAAGACCGTTTTCTTTTGACATATACAACACTCCCATATTATTTTTTAATATCAACAAAGAAAGCTATTTTTGCTTCTTGTATAACTTGGAATACTTATTTAGATATACGAATCGCATTAGCTTGCATTCAAGGGCATTAATAGGCTTAATATTTCCCAATAGCGCGGCAGCGATATATGCAATACAATTTTTTTCTAAAACCATTGATACTGCCACAGCATCATCTTTTGAAATACCGCAGCACAGAGCACCATCATTTTTCAGTAATACAGCAGATGAACTTTTTAAGGCTTTCGATATTTCTTTGGGGTTAATGTCGGATGTTTTTACTGATGTCCCGGCAATTTGTGCAAAATCATCAAGTAGAGGTAAAAGCTTTATTCCCGCATAGGACATTACTGTAGCCCCTGTTGAGTTGGCATGAATGATATGGTTGATATGTTCATTATCTTTATAGATTTCATTTAAGATAATCAACATATTATATATGTCTTCATATTTTTTTTCATATTTGGATAAGCGGTCAAACTCGATCTCTAGAGTCTTATCATCAATTAAAAAGCTAAAACCTTTTTCAACCCGTCTGCTTTCCCAAGAAAGGGGATGAGGGCTTTCGGGTATTGTCATAGTATTTCCGGTTAGTTTTGAAATAGCGTAGCTCCCGATTTTAACAGGATCAATATCGGGCTGATTGCTTATTTTTTGATATTGATCTTCGATGAAAAACTTACATGCATCTTCCAATTCGTGAGCAACCTTAAAGGTTTCTTCGTAATCTGAGCCAAAACAAAGGGCACCGTGATTTTTCATGATAACGGCTTTACCTTGCGAACCGGCAAGGGCTTTTGCCACTCCGCGGCGAAGCTTTTTGGTTCCCGGAAGTCCATAGTCTGCGCAAATAACTTTACCGTTAAGATAGTTAAAATCCTTTGAAACATCTATAGATTGCTGCATCAAAGAACTAATAGCCGAGGCATAGTCCTGATGAGTATGAATGACAAAACCCGCTTCGGAATGTAATTTGTAAACCTCGGCATGAACGCCTTTTTCAGAAGAGGGTTTAATAGCGCCGTCATAACTTAAATCTGAAATAGCAATCTCCACAATCTCATCGGGTGTTAAAGACAAGTAATCTCTTCCGCTTGGGGTTATGACAAAATGACTATCACTTATACGACAGCTTACATTTCCCCATGTGC
>CAYMLJ010000052.1:0-5324 GCA_964391395.1 uncultured Ruminiclostridium sp.
CCACCGTTTATAATTGTCTGATATATTTCGGAGCCCTGCCCGGCAATACGTTCTATTGCTTCAGGGCTTGGGTGTCCATATGTATTTCTACCTACTGAAATAACTGACATATCTGGATTTATGGCTTCAATGAAGCTTTGGTCTGACGAGTATTTTGAACCGTGATGAGCTACTTTCAGCAAACTACAGCTTAAATCCTCGCTATTATCCAATATTCTCTTCTCTGATATAAAGCCGATATCTCCGGTAAAAAGTGCGCTAAAATCTCCATAATCCAGCCTAGCTACCAATGATAACTCATTGGCGTTCGTGGTGGAATCTCTCGGCATTAGGTTCTCATCCTTCAACGGATATAACGCTGTTAAGGTTAATCCATCCTCTTCATATAGGATATCGTCCTCTTTCATATGGATTACGGAAATGCCTTTTTTCACTGCATTATCAGTGAGCTCCCTCATTTCAATATCATTGATATCAGCTACAATAAGCTTTTTTACATTTATCTTCTCAATTACAGTTTTCAATCCGCCGATATGGTCCATATGCCCATGAGAGGCAATCATCAGGTCTATTTCTGTCATGTTCAAATTATACAGTAACGGTACTACTATACGTTCACCTGCATAGGAACCCTTTTCATCATTTATACTTCCTCCGCCGTCCAAAATAATGTTCTTTCCGGAAGGTGTTCTGATAATAGCGCAATCTCCCTGCCCTACATCTGCAAAATGTATTTGAAGTGAGTTATTTGGGATGCTGATAATCATAATTAATGCGCCGCATATTACCAATAGTACTGCAAAAACCGGCCTTGCCACTTCCTTTGCAAGTTTCGTATGCACGTATCTAAGGTAGAGAAGGGTAAAATAATATATCAATACCAAAATAATACTTGGAGTTGCTATATTAATTTCTGCCCAAGGTATTGCTGCCATTGTCTCTGTTATAAAAAGCATAGTATTGATAACAATACTCACTAATATGCCAAGTAGCTTTGCTGCAGGCAGAAGGATATTCCCCAAAATAACAAGAATGGCTCCCAACACAGTAATCATTCCTGTTAAAGGTACTATCAGCAGATTTGTAAATATAGAAATTATTGAAAATGTGTTAAAGCAATACGCAATTACCGGAATAACGCCTATTTGTGCGGCTATTGTCCCGGCTAATGTATCCCTGATTATTTTTGGTATTTTCACCGGCAACCTGCAAAAGATGGGCTTATAGAAGATTACCAAGGAAAGGGTGGCCGCAAAAGACAAAATAAAACCCAAATCATATAGCATGAAGCTGTTATTTATTAAAATAATTATTGCCGATATCGCCATAGAACAATAAATATCGGCTTTACGCCACAGAATCATGCCTGTTAAAGTGATTCCGGCCATAATAGCAGCCCTGACAACCGATGCTTCCATACCCGTTGCAAAAACATAAAATAGCATGCTTGGAAATGCTAAGGCGGATGACCATCTGGGATTAAAGCCTGCTTTTTTTAATAGCCAAAGAAGAGGTGCTAATAAGAATAGTATGTTCGCACCCGAAACTGCCATAACATGTGAAAGACCTGCCCTCCGAAAGTCCTCCTCCATCTCTTCAGGCATATCAGCTGTATAGCCTATGAGCATTCCGGCTAAGATTGAGGACTCATCATGAGGTATACAATTATTCAGAGTATCAATTATATTGTGCCTGATCTTATACCCAGTGTTCTTAAGCCATGAAGCGCTATTCCCTTCCAGAATGGTGAATGCTTTTTCCGAAGTACTCATAGTTCCCGAAACCCCTCGTGAAGCTAAAAATTTTCTTGAATTGAATCCTCCGAAATTTCGTCTTCCCAAAGGGATTTTGATTTCCCCCTTAATATTTATTATAGAGCCATACTTAAGCTCGGGTATTGAGTTATCACCATAAACACTTACCTGTATTTTAAGGTTTTTATTTTTTGAAATGATGGTATTGTCTATCTCATCCACACTTAGAATAAAGCGGGTTTTTCCATCATCAAATTCCGGCTCGTTATATAATTCCCCTTTAACAGAAACATTTTTACCTTCCCACTCCCTACAAGAATTATCATAGTAATTTTTATTAATACTGTGTAACACGTACCCAGAAATAAGAAGCGGAATGGCTAGCAAAACAAACCCCGAAGATTTTGCTCTCAAAGGGCGATAAATAAGTATAAAAATCATTAAACTTATCACTAGTGATACTATTCCCCAAATTTGATATTTATTTACATCTGCAAGTATAATGCCCCACATAAGAGCTATGGCTGATATCGCCAAAGGTCTTTTCATATAAACCTCATATTATTTTATTATTTTTTTCATGATAGCCACCTGAGATGTTCCGAATTGATGCAATGATTGTTCCAGCTCCGGAGCATGAGAAAACCCAGCTTTTGCCCAGAATGAAAGTCCTTGGTCGTTTTCATGTGCTACTGCCACTATGCATGTAAAGGTTCCATGCTCTATTTGTACAAAGTCTAACAGCTTATTTAACGTATGGGTACCAAAGCCCCGGTTTTGATAATCCGGATCAATAATAAAAATACTAATCCAAAGAATGGCGTTCTTCCCGGCATCCTTTACATACCCATATATAAAGCCTATAGGCTCTTTTGTTTTTTTATTATACACCATAAAACTCAGTGTATATGGTTCATCAGGCTCTCTTAACTTTTGAATTATATCCGAAAAGCTCTTGTAGCCGGTGGCATAACCAAAGCAATCATGCATACCATACCACTTTTTCAATATTTCCATATCGTCCTCAACAGGTTCTCTGAGAACTATGTCAATACCGTTATTAATAATCATTCTAACCTCTTTTTTACAATAATTCTATATAGCAATCGGTATTTTTGTTTATTCCTTTAAAAAAAATATAATCTGATATCAAGGATTTGGATGCACAAGATACCATTGCTGCCACCCGTTATAAATATTCTTCCATACGGGATTTCTTTCGCCTCTGATGTAATTATGATATAGCACCGCTCCGTATTTTCTGAAAAGAGGAAAAATCACTTTGTCTGCATGGCCCATATTAAGGCTTTTTTTTGTGTATTCCAACACTTCGTTTTCAGCCGCATAAAGAGGAATTCGGCAGCCTAAAAGCATCATATCAAATTTTCTGTTGTTGATAAGGCTTTGCTGTTTGCCAACATCAGCTGTTTGTATATCTACCTTTATGCCTATTCCGGCTAATGCATCGGTTAGCCATTGTCCGGTATACTCTCTATCGGTATTTAGGCCATTATAAATCAACGAAAGATGAACAGGCATCTTAACGCTATTTTTATAGTAATAAAGATAATCTTTATCGTAGTCATAGAAATAACCCAAATCAACCAAAGAGCTAATAGTCGTATTCTGATACGTTTTGATTTCAGGATCGCTGATTTCTATTTTAATAGCGGATTCCCCTCTGTTTATAGGATTTTGTTTCTCATATCTACCTAAATATTCAATGATAGCAGCTCTAAAATCCTCCTGCTCGAATGGTGAGCCTATTACACCCTCCGGCGAAAGGACCAAGAACTCAAGGATATTGCTGACATACTTATTAAAAAATATATCGGACCTCTTTGAATAGCTTTCTAAATCTCCCTCTTCCAGCCACGCAATATCAATTTGTTGCCTTTGAAAAGCCTGCATCATTTGCGTCTTATCGGAGTAGAGCTTAAAAGTTATTCCGTCCAGCCATAGGGGATGTGAGATGCCATCCTCTGCCTCTAAAAACCACCAATTTTCATTTCGCAGAAATGATATAGAATCGCTGCTATAGGAATCATATTTAAATGGACCTGTACCAATTAATTTCATAGAATCTTTGTGCCCCTCAATAGGCCACTCTTTAAAGATATGTTTCGGTATTATCGGGAAGGTAAGCCTTTCGGTAAATCCTGTATCGGCTTTCTGTAGAATAAGTCTGAAACTCAATCTTGTTAAAACTTTTATGCTTTGTATATTTGATACGTGATCACGATATAGAGATTTTCCATCAGCATTTTTTATTGTTTCGAGTGAAAATGCCACATCGTCAGAGCTGAGCATTTTACCGTCATGAAACAAGATATTATCCCTCAATTCAATATCGAGGATTAAGCCGTCCTGACTAAACTCGTAGCTATCCACCAGACAATTCTTTGTTAATCCGTATTCGTCTTCATAAAACAGGCTGTCAAATACAAATGCCGAAAGCTGCCTTACATATGAATCCTGTGTAGTCAAAGGATTGAGTGTTTTGGGGCTTACCATAAACAGATTAATAATTCCTCCCTGAGAAGGCCCCTCATCCTCATAAATAACTTTAACCGCTCCATCATCAATCCCCGTAATAGGATCTTGTTGTGTGGTTTGGAGTTGTTGACCGCATCCGCTTATAATAATTGTTAGCATTAAAAAAATTATAAATAAGCTATGTACTTTTCTCATAATTAACCTCTTATCATTAAAAGGGCTGCTCCGGTTCCTGTTTGATTTTGGCTGCCGCGATGGGAAAAGAAGACATCGCTATTGCATTTTGTGCAAACCCGACAGCCGGAGATTTTTTCTTCGGAAACGCCTTGTATTATAAGATTTTTTGTTATAATACCCTCTAAATCTATAATCCACTTGCCTGCTCTTTTTGTAATATACTCTTGACACCAAGCAAATTGGTATTCGAAAGCATCTGCCACATCTTCGTCAACCTCAAAGCAGCATGTTTTTATGTGGGGACCAAACGCAATGAATACATCCTCGGGAAAACATCCATAGGATTCCTCCATAACCTTTAATGTTTCTCCCCCGACATTAAGGAGTGTTCCTCTCCATCCGGAATGAGAAAGTCCTATCACCTTTTTAACGGGATCATAAAAATAAATCGGTACACAATCCGCATAATAGGTTACAAGCATCAATCCGGTTTCCTGTGTAATTAACCCGTCAATACTTTCATAGCTTCTTTCCCGGACAATCCCCATTCCGCTGTGTTCTTTTTTCACTTTGAGTATCTTTTTATCATGAACCTGATGAGAGAGTACCATATTATTCAACGGCACTCCTAGATCATTACTCAAAATGTCGTAATTCGTTTTTACATTAATTTGAGGATCAGGCCTGTTAAAATTAAGATTCAATGTGGCATAATCACCGGTGCTGACACCCCCGAAACGAGTTGTAAAGCCGTGAATTAAATCGGGAAATGCACATAGCGCCGGAATACCGATATAAGGTCTATTGTATTTTTTCGCCTCTTCAATACATCTGTCATCCGGTAATAGTCCCACAAGGACCTCCTTAAATTCAATATCAATATTGATTATACCATAA
>CAYMLJ010000052.1:5424-9620 GCA_964391395.1 uncultured Ruminiclostridium sp.
TTGCTCGCTATTACTAATTGTTTTTAGCGAGAGCTTCGGCTTTACTCAGCATTGATTCGATAAAAACTCCATACCCCCGCATGGGATCATTTATGAACACATGGGTTACCGCACCGATCAAGCGTCCATCCTGTATGATGGGGCTTCCGCTCATACCCTGAACAATGCCACCGGTACTATCCAAAAGCCTTTGATCAGTAATCTGTACAACCATATTTTTTGTGCTACTTAAATCGTTTCTCGCTATTCGCTGTATCTCAATTTCATATTCCTCAACTTGGTTGCCATTAAGGCAAGTCAGTATTGTTGCCCTTCCAAGAGTAACAGCACTATGAGAGCCAATACTGTATAATCTTCCTAACTTCTCCTTTTTTATTTTGCTATCAATTTTACCGAAAATTCCAAATTCACAGTTAAGCTCAATATCTCCTACTATACCGGAACTGTTTAAAAAGTCACCCTCGAGCTCTCCTGGAGCTCCTTTTATACCTTTTTTTATTCCTTTGATGTTTGATTCCATTAGAGTACCTGACCCTACCTGCAAAAGAGAGCCTGTATCTATGTCATTAATTCCATGGCCTAGAGCACCATAAACATTGTTTGCATGATTAATAAAGGTTAAGGTACCTATGCCCGCTGAGCTATCCCTTACCCATACGCCAATGCGATATTCATCGTCTTCACCTGATTGAATGGGTGTTATGGTGGTTTTATATTCAATATCTTGTCTTCTATAGATTATATCCACTGGTTTCCCACCCGAATTTTTAATAATACCGGTTAAATCGGATATGTTCTTTAAATCTTTGCCTCCAGCCTTAATAAGTACATCTCCGGTCAGTAATCCTGCGTTTTCGGCGGGTATAATTTTCGTTCCGTCTTCCAAAAATACTCCCGAAACATTTATTATAATAATTCCGTTGGTTTTTAATTTTATGCCAATAGGGGCACCGCTTGCAAAAACTTTTTTGCTTTCTATTGAACGTACTTCGACTGTTTTTACAGGAATAATTCCCAACATGCTAAGTCCGATTTCAGCATTTCCTTCCTCTGTAGCCATAAGGTTATACGGCTTTTCAAATGCAGAAATGGGAGTATCCTTACTGTCGCTAACCCTAAGAATATTGCTCTGTGAATGAATTTGTATTAATAAAGGTGATTTGAAGGATATCTTGTAATCCTCTCCGGCTAAAATGGTTATACTTCCGGGTATCACAAAAAGGGTGATGGTATAAGAAACAAGGGCCATAAGTATCAAAACAAATAATATAAATTTCGGTCTAAGGATTTTTTTTAACAAATAAATCACGCTCCACATGCAAAGTTACAATCATAAGTTAACCTGCATACAAAACTCTTATGCTTTGCAAAAAATCCTTATTGTGTCATTCATAGGGTAAAAAAGGATATTTAAATTCCTGTCCAATTCACTGTTTTTTGAGTGTAAAGTATGCAATTACTCTTTAAAAAGTCATCCTGATAAGTTTCCGAACACATCATCGGATGACGTGATTCATAAAATTTACCACTTGAAATATTGGTTTTAAATGCCTGTGCCTTTTTTCCCCAAAGAAACCATGTAAGGTCGGGATGTGTATTTGATAACCATAAAAGCAGTTTTTTTGTAAAGTTAGCCCAAATTTCGGTATGGCTGAGGGGTTCCCCCGGATATACGGTGAAACATGTGTTAAGAAAAAGAACGCCCTGACTCTCCAAGCTGTTGAACAAATCAGGAGGATTAGCTATTTTAAACTTGCCTGCTTTTATCTCTTTAGAAACAACCGAGAATTTCGGGATGTCATTATAATTTTCTATTCTCTTTTGGCTCTTATATATTAATCTTACTATATTTTTGAGAGAAACCTGTCTGAATGGCTCACCCCAAGTATTTAATCCGCCAACCTCAAAAGCGCGGCCTGTCGCTTTTCCCTTTTCTGGATAAGGATCCTGACCAAGGATTATTATTTTTAAAGTATAATTATCAGTTTCAAGAAAGCGAAGAACTTTGTGCCTTTCAGGAGAAAAGTCATCTTCTAATTGGCTTTCTATAGCTTTAATCATATGTAAAATTTCTGGTGACAAAAAATCTTTCCAAGATTTATGAACCTTCTTGGGCAGCAAACTCATAGTGTTTCTCCTTAGCTGTAAACAATAATTTAACGGCTTTAGGCTGGGTTGCTTCATTTTAAATCACGGTTACGAGTTCAATACTCGTTTCAACTCCTCAATCTGATCCCTTAGCACAGCGGCATGCTCAAATTCAAGCTCTCTGGCAGCTTGTCGCATATCCTTTGTAAGATTTTCAATTAAAGCGTTTAACGAGCTTCTATCCAGATTCTCTGCCCCAGTCTTTCTGCCTTTCTTATAAGTTTCGGTATCCTCCGCCGATTTGGTAGCCTCTATAACATTGTGGACAGCCTTTTGGATAGAACGAGGTGTAATATTATGCTCGGTGTTGTAATCTTCTTGAATTTTACGGCGGCGGTTAGTCTCTCCAATAGCTTTTTCCATGGCAGTTGTCATATTATCGGCATACATAATAACCCTGCCCTCAACATTTCTGGCAGCTCTTCCGATAGTCTGAATAAGTGATGTTTCCGATCTTAAGAAGCCCTGCTTATCTGCATCCAAAATAGCTATTAATGCAACCTCCGGCAAGTCCAGCCCTTCTCTTAGGAGATTTATTCCTATCAGCACATCAAATTCACCCATGCGTAAATCTCTGATTATTTCAAGGCGTTCAAGGGTTTCTATGTCTGAATGAAGGTATTTTACCCTTATACCCATATCGTCCATGTATTTTGTAAGATCTTCTGCCATTTTTTTGGTTAATGTAGTAACTAAGGTTCTAAAACCATTTTTAGTTGTTTCACCAATTTCATAAAGAAGATCATCTATTTGGCCTTTGACGGGCTTTACGGTAATTATAGGATCAATAAGCCCGGTAGGTCTAATAATCTGCTCTACTATCTTTGTAGACAGATTTTTTTCATAATTTGCGGGAGTAGCACTTACATATATTACTTGATTCACCCTTTTATTAAACTCGTCAAATGTTAATGGCCTATTATCAAAAGCAGAGGGTAACCTAAAGCCGTAATTTACCAAAGACTCTTTTCTAGAACGGTCTCCTTGGTACATAGCGCCGACTTGGGGCACAGTAACATGGGATTCATCAATTACCAGCAGAAAATCCTTCGGAAAATAATCAATTAAAGTAAATGGAGCGCTGCCGGGCTGCCTTCCGCTTATATGGCGGGAATAATTCTCAATACCCTGGCAGAACCCTATTTCCTGCATCATTTCGATATCGTATCTGGTACGCTGCTCGATTCTCTGAGCTTCAATCAGCTTGTCGTTATCCTTGAAATACTTAATCTGCTCTTCAAGCTCGGCCTCAATGGTCTGAATAGCCCTGTCCATCTTATCTCTTTTTGTGGTAAAATGTGATGCCGGAAAAACTGCAATGTGGGACCTTAATCCTTTGACTTCCCCGGTAAGCACGTCTATCTCTGTTATTCTCTCAATCTCATCACCAAAGAACTCAACTCTTAAGGCTGTGTTGGAGGATGACGGAGGAAATATATCCAAAACATCCCCCATGGCCCGGAAAGTTCCGCGTTTAAAATCAAATTGATTCCGACTATATTGAATATCAACCAGCTTTTTGATTACTTCATCTCTATCCCTTACCATCCCCGGACGCAAGGATATCATCAGGTCGGTATAGTCCTCCGGATCTCCCAGACCGTAAATACATGACACAGAGGCTACGATTATTACATCCTTTCTCTCTAAAAGAGCAGCGGTAGCCGAATGCCTGAGTTTATCAATCTCGTCATTTATGGAGGAATCCTTTTCTATATAGGTATCAGTTGAGGGGATATATGCCTCAGGCTGGTAGTAATCGTAATAGCTGACGAAATACTCAACAGCATTGTTAGGGAAAAAATCAGTAAACTCATTACAAAGCTGGGCTGCCAGCGTTTTATTATGCGCCAATACAAGGGTAGGCTTTTGTACTCTTTCAATCACATTGGCTACTGTGTAGGTTTTCCCCGAACCGGTTACGCCAAGTAAGGTCTGATGTTCGCTTCCTTGTTTTATCAGATTGGTGAGAGTCTCAATTGCCTTGGGTTGATCTCCCGTAGGCTTATAATCGGATTTTAATATGAATTCAGGCATAAGCTTCTCCT
>CAYMLJ010000052.1:9720-11719 GCA_964391395.1 uncultured Ruminiclostridium sp.
GCCTTCTCCTTTTCAAAACCGGGTTTTCCAAGGAGTGCAAACATATTCTTTTTATAAGCTTCAACCCCAGGTTGATCGAAAGGATTCACTCCTAACAAATACCCGCTTATTCCACAGGCTTTTTCGAAAAAGTAGACCATATAGCCAAACCAGTACGCATTCATTTCGGGTATGTTTATGATAAGATTAGGAACTCCGCCGTCATTATGAGCAAGAATGGTTCCTTGCATAGCCATCTTGTTTACGAAATCCATCTCTTTGCCTGCAAGATAGTTTAGCTTATCCAGATCTTCATCAGCGTTAATCATTTTTATTGACTTTCCGCTCTTTTCAATATTGATAACAGTTTCAAATATGTTTCGAAGCCCGTCTTGTATATATTGCCCCATGGAGTGAAGATCTGTTGAAAAATCTACACCTGCCGGGAATATACCTTTTTGATCCTTGCCTTCACTTTCTCCGAAAAGCTGTTTCCACCATTCTGTAACAAAATGCAATGAAGGCTCGTAATTAACCAGAATCTCAGTAGTCTTGCCTTTTCTGTAAAGAGAATTTCTTACCGCTGCATACTTATAACAGTCATTATCAGCAAATGGCTTTTTGCATTCTTCATAGGCATCACGGGCGCCTTTCATCATATCCGCAATGTCTATTCCGGCTGCCGCGATTGGCAGCAACCCTACCGCTGTCAATACAGAATAGCGCCCGCCTACATCATCCGGGATCACAAAGGTTTCATACCCCTCTTTATCAGCAAGAGTTTTTAATGCTCCTTTGGCCTTATCGGTTGTAGCATATATACGACTTTGAGCACCCTTCTTGCCATACTTCTTTTCCATGTACTCTTTAAATATCCTAAATGCAATTGCTGGCTCGGTAGTAGTTCCCGACTTTGAAATTACATTAACCGACACTTCCTTACCTTCAATGAGATCCATCAAATCGGCTAGATAGCTTGGGCTGATGTGATTACCGGCAAAATAAACTTCCGGCCCGTTTCGCTTATCCTTGGGAAGCATATTGTAGAAAGAATGGGATAATGCCTCTATGGCTGCCCTAGCACCTAAATATGAGCCACCGATACCTATTACAATCAGTACATCTGAGCTTTCTCTTATTCTTTGCGCCGCTTTTATAATACGTCCGAATTCTTCACGGTCATAGTCATTTGGAAGCTCTACCCACCCTGTATAATCCATACCCGGGCCGGTCTTATTTTGTAACATATCATGAGCGCTATTTATCTGATTTTCTAAATATTTGACCTCATTCTCATTTATAAACCCTAAAGCTTTTTTGTAATCAAATGTAATTTTTGCCATTACTACATCTCCTTGCCGCTAATAATTACATAATTTTTTCTAAAATATTGTATCATGTTTCCAATGCTTTTGCACAGAATTTTCAAGTTTTTTACACAATCTATGAAAGTATGTTTCTACTGAACTTTGCAGAATAGATAAAAAACTACAAAATTCAATAAATACTCCGATATTTCGCCCTTGGGAGAATGGCTTTTTACTCTCTTAAGGATTATACTTTGTATGTCCGGACATGGTGTAATTTAACTAAGGAGGGTCTAATATGTATTTTATAGGTATTATTGTTTTTTTGGTTTTTTTGATTTTAATAAATGTTTTAAACTCTACAGTCATGGCCTTGGTTGACTTACCAAGTTTGATTGTAATTCTGGCCTTAAGCATTCCAACTTTATTGGCCTCCGGGCTCTTACCTGATTTTTTCAAGGGCTTTAAATTAATGGGACAGAAGGTTAATTATTATTCAAAGCTAGATCTCGAACGCATTTTAGAAGCCAACAACTTAGCCGTTAAGTCATTTTTATTGTCAGGTTCAATCGGTATGATATTAGGTTTTGTGGGAGTCCTGAGAAACCTTACCAATCCATCTTTACTGGGACCGAATTTTGCGGTAGCAATGCTTACCGTTCTCTATTCATTAATCTTTATATCGCTTATTTTGCCTATTAAATCCAGGGTCA
>CAYMLJ010000053.1:0-11691 GCA_964391395.1 uncultured Ruminiclostridium sp.
AAAACGGTTGTAAAAACTAAATATTGATTTTTTCGGCTTTCATGCTAATAATAAATTCTGTTATCAAAATGTTATCACCGCACAAATGAAAAGACCACAAACCCGCATTACACTTGGGTTTGTGGTCTACATTTTTGCCTAAAATACTATTCCCACTCAATTGTAGCCGGGGGCTTGCTGGTTATATCATATACAATACGGTTTATATGCCCCACTTCATTTATAATCCTGTTGGAAACCCGCTCCAATAAATCATATGGCAGTCTTGCCCAGTCAGCAGTCATGAAGTCAGTAGTAGTAACCGCACGAAGTGCGAGAGTATAGTCATAAGTTCTTTCATCGCCCATGACACCTACACTTCTCATATCTGTCAGAACAGTAAAGTATTGATTAATATCTCTCATAAGGCCTGCTTTTGCTATTTCATCCCTAAATATAAAATCGGTCTCCCGCAGAATATCCAAGCGTTCTCTTGTAATTTCACCGATTACTCGTATAGCTAAACCGGGACCCGGGAAAGGTTGACGCCAGACCATACTTTCAGGCAAGCCCAATTCAATTCCCGCTTGCCTTACCTCATCTTTGAAAAGATCTCTGAGAGGTTCTATTATCTCTTCAAAATCAACATGATCCGGTAGACCGCCAACATTGTGGTGGCTCTTTATAACAGCAGCATCACCGGCTCCGCTTTCTATGACATCGGGGTATATGGTTCCTTGGACAAGAAAATCAACATGACCTATCTTTTTTGCTTCATCCTCAAATACCCTGATGAACTCTTCACCGATAATCTTACGCTTTGTTTCAGGGTCGGTAACTCCTTTAAGGCGGTCCAGAAATCTATCCTGAGCATTTACTCTTATTAGATTAACCTTAAATTGCTTATTGAACACTTGCTCAACCTGGTCAGGTTCGCCCTTTCTTAAAAGACCATGATCTACAAAAATGCATATCAGTTGATCATTAACTGCTTTGTGTAACAGGGTTGCGGCGACCGAGGAGTCTACTCCGCCTGATAACGCACAGAGAACCTTCTTATCCCCTACTTTTTTTCTTATCTCATTAATGTAATCTTCCACAAAGGAGCTCATTTTCCATTCACCTTTAAGGCCGCATATCTTATATAAGAAGTTTTTGAGTATCTCATTGCCTTTTGGAGTGTGCACAACCTCCGGGTGGAATTGAACTGCGTAGAATCTTCTTTCATCATCCGCCATTGCCGCATTTGGACAATTTTGTGAGCTTGAAATACTCCTAAAGCCAACCGGAAGCTTTGTTACTTGGAATGTGTGGCTCATCCAGCATCCTATTTCATTCTCTATTTCAGAGAATAGAATATTATTGTTATCTACATTAATGTTAACCCCGCCGTACTCTCTAAGACTTGCTTTTGATACATCGCCGCCCAACATTACGCTCATAAGCTGCATACCATAGCATATTCCCAATATCGGAATACCAAGCTCAAAAACCTCTTTTGCACACTTAGGGGCGTTTTCTTCAAGAACCGATGCAGATCCCCCCGTAAAAATAATACCTTTGGGGGACTTTTCCTTTATTCTTTCTATAGATACGTTATAGGGTAATACCTCGCAATATACATTGGCTTCTCTTACCCTTCTAGCTATCAAACGGTTATATTGTCCTCCAAAATCTAAAATAAGAATCAAATCTCGTTTCAAATTCTACTCCACCTTTCAGGTATTAATATATTTCCTTTTCTTAAAAAAATATTAAGATTCTTCATTCCGCTACGCTCCATTCAGAATGACACAACACACGTACTCTTGGCATGCCTTGCATGGGAGTCGCACCACCTTTAGAGGCTGAAGACATCTTAATTTAGCATTATTATCAAAAGCCGGAATCAGAAACTTCTGAAACCGGCTCTTTTGGTGGGCGATAAGGAACTCGAATCCCTGACTTTCACTACGTCAAAGTGACACTCTACCAACTGAGTTAATCGCCCATGAACGATGCTAAAATTTGATGTGAAACCATTATAGCATCGTATGTTTAATTTGTAAATATCATTTCAGAAGCAACTCATAAGCTGTTATAAACCATCAGGCACATAATTTTATTATTCTGCTTCTAAATAAACATCCCCTAAATCCACATCATCATACCAATCAACCGGGATTTCTATACCATTGTCCTCAGCTATTGGATAATATCCGTCAGCCAAAACAAGAATAGAATAGGAAGCACCTATAGGAATATAATCGCATACAAAAATACCGTTCCGATCAGATTCACCATATGAAAGAAGCATGCTATCTTGAGGATTATTAACAAAATCATCAATGGTAACACCCTCCTGCAAGAAAACAAAAGCAGCCCCTTGAATTGGTTTCATCGTATATGAATCGACTATTCTTCCCGAGATAGCTATTACTGTTTCATTGGTAGGCGTTTCTACACCGGGACTCGGTGTCTGAGGCTTAGGAAGATTCGGATCATCGCCTTGAACAATTGCATCCTCGATAATCGGCAGTGCCTGATTAACGGGTTTTAACGCAAACATAACATCATTATCGCTAGCCATCCATTTCTGGGTGGGAATTCCAATCATTTCACCACTAGCATTTATTGCTGTGCCACCACTGTTTCCGTGATTAACTATTGCATCAGTTTTTATCCAATCAATTTCATTGTCACCGTCATCATCGATAAATCCCGATACATGCCCTGCGGTAAATGTTATAGTCTCACCGCCGACACCCGGATATCCAAGAATATTGATAGAATCACCCAGCTCTACTTTGTCAGAATCGGTTACTACAATCGGAGAAAGATTCAAATCAATTCCCGATACTGAATTCCAGTTTAAATCCGATACTATTTTTACTACCGCAAGATCCAGATTCTCTACCCCGCTTCTATACTGGGCAAGATACTGGGGTTGGATGTTTTTCTTTACATCGTCTGTAATGGCAATAGCAACATATCCTTCCGAATTATAAAGGACACCGTTCTCACCTACACAATGAAAGTTTGTCAGTATATAGCCTTCTTTATTTATAATAGTTCCTGAACCCATGGCTATAACATTGAAATCATCATCCAGAATATATAGCTTAATAGTCGATTTTGAAATCTTCTGCAGATTAAAATCATTCTTTCCTGCTTGAGGTTTGTTAGGTGTTTCTGTCGGATCCTGTGGCTTTTCACCGTCAATCTTAACATTTTGCTTTATACTTTTCGAAGAACGATTACCGGCTTTGTCATATGCCACTACATAGTATTCATATTCTTCTCCGCTTTCGACGTCTTTATCTTCATATTCTGTATCGTCAACCTTTGCTAAAACATCACTGTTTCTGTAAAGTCTGTACTCGTCAACACCTGTATCATCATAGCTCTCACTCCATGCAAGCTCGACAGAGTCAGCATTAACACTTGATACAGTAAGTAGAGGCGTCGTAGGTGGTGTTTCATCTTCTTTTTCCATAGAGCAGGATGTAAACAATGTTGCCATCAAAATTATGACGGCTACTATAATCAATTGATGCTTGCGTAATTTCTTTTTAAACACTAATAATCACTCCAATCTTTTATTTTCAAAGCCGTCAGTTTATGTTAAATGTATAGTCTAAATCAACTAATTCATTATCATTGAGTACAAAATTCTCATAGCTTGATGATAAAGTAATAATATATAAATCATTATTCACAATACTCAGAACATCCCTACCGTAACCGATATCAGGCTTATTTATATCACTTGATACCGATTTACTGTTGGAAATATAAACATAGTTTATTATGTAGGTTTCCTTGCCTTTGGTATCAAGATAATAACCATTTTCAGCCTGATAGAATCTATTTGTTCTACCTGCCTTTATTGACCATGCCGCTGCCGCATTTTGCAGTTTTTCTTCCTCGGTTTTTGTCTCGACATTTATCATACTGTCAAGAGGAACCTTTTTTACGCTAATAAAGTTGGTCCCTCCACTTTTATTAATATCTGCTGCTTTAAAAATTTCTGTTTCACCCTTCGACTCAATCCAATTTGACGGATAATTTACTTCAATAATATTGTCAACTGTATAAACATCATTTTTTAAAGCCGCATTGCTGACCAGAATTCCCGCACCAAGAGTAATAACAAAGATAACCCATACCGGAATCATTCCAATTAGAGCTTTTTTAGGCTCAATAGGCACTCTGGTAATACCGGCATCTTCTTTCTCGTGCTTTGATGACAGATATACCAAAACTCCGAATACTATAAACGCAACCACTGCCGCGGGTATCAGACCCAAAATATAGTTTATTTTAAAGCCCCGCCTTACAACAGCGTTAAGAAGGAATTGGGTTATAGCATTAAGAGCCGAAGCGATAATTACGGCAAGTGGTAATCTGAAAATCTTAAATTTACTATATTTGGAAACACCTAAAACATAACAGCTTAATCCTGTTATACTGGCGTGAGCAAATGTCTCTATAACTACCAATGCGGTAACATTAGTAAGCATGGCACCGCCGGAAGTAATAATATTCTCAATACTGGTCATAGCGGCAAATCCCAGCCCTAACGCAGATCCGTAAATTATACCATCAATTACCTCGTCAAATTCTTTACTGGGATAAATACTGTATCTTACCGAGATTAATTTTAGTGATTCTTGGATTATTGCTATCAATATAATATTGACAAATAGTCTGCTGCCAATAGATGTAATACCGTTGTTACTACCCGAGAAAACAAGGGATACAAGAGGTGTATATATTGCCTTTTGGACTATTGCACCCAGTAACATGGTTTTGAATACAAAGCTTTTAGGCTCGGGGTTTAGTCTATCCTGTCGATAAAAAATTGAAAGCCAGAGTAGTGGAGGAATAAGTGCAATTATCACTGAAATAATGATTAATAATGTCTTGTTAAAATTAGTACTGATAGTATTTTCAATAAGATAAGCAATAAGAACAATTAATAATAAGCCAGCCATAGAGATGAAAGTAGAAAGCCATAAACCCATTTTTGTTTTAGAGTCATTGATACTCATGTTATTACCTCCGTATATCTGTTAACTCTTCTATAAGGCTCATAACAATAAGTTTAGCATATACTGGATATTATGTCTATTATCAAAGAGGTAAAAAGGACAGGCAACAACTGCGTTTCTTTTATGATATATACTGAAAAGTAATGACTAAAAAGGAGGCAACACATCCATTGCAAGCAATGTAATGTCATCAGCCGGTTTTTTTCCGCCTACGAATTCTTTTACATCTTTTATTATGGCCTCAGTCAAGCGCCCGATTCCCCATTTATTATACTTTAAAATGGTAGATTTTAAGCGTTTTACAGAGTATTCGCTATTAGCCGAGTTGCGAGCTTCAACCAAACCGTCAGTATATAGCAAAAGTTTATCTCCCGGGAAAAGTAGGACTTGACGATTAACAAATTTGGGTTTTAATAAATCTCCAAGCTTACAAATTGCATACCCATCGTTTTCAAGCTCTTGAACAGAACCATCAGGCCTTATCCGCAAAGGAGTTGTGTTAAGACCTCCTGAAGCATAAGACAATATGCCTGTTTGGGTATTGAATACCCCATAAATCATAACAATATACATATCATCATTAAAATTAGCTGAATTAAACGATTCATAAAGGTGTGTCAACACCATTGAGGGAATGCTGATTCCTTCCCCTGCTGTTTCTTCTATAAGAGATTGCATCTTCTGATATGTAAAAATTGACAGCATTGCTGCAGAGACTCCATGTCCCGACACATCTCCGACACAAATTCCAAAGCGTGCTTCATCAATTTTGAACACATTGTAGAAATCGCCGCTTAGCTTTTCTGCAGGCACATATCCGGCCGAAAAAGAAACAAATTCATTCTCAGGAAATCCTGATGGAAGCATTGATAACTGCATTCCCCTTGCTATCTCCTGATCAGCCATGAGTTTTTCATACATACCTCTTAATTCAATAGTACGGCTATCGACCAATTTATCCATTTCTAATAAATACCCATCGAGATCTTCTTTGGCTTTGGACAATTGAGCATATGGTTGTTTTACGCTCTCCATATAGAAAGCATAAAAAAGTATCCCATAGGAAACAGCCATGTAAAATTTGCTTAGAGCGCTGTTTAAATCAAAAATCTTATTCATCCCGATTAATGCAACCTCACTGAAAAATAGCAGAATGAAACCACAGCATAATATTTTTAAAACAAATTCATTCGTTTTTATATATTCTCTCAGGTTAAAATATAATGCATAAATATATAGGAAAGCCACGGCGGCCAGCAAACATATACTCAAGATAGCCAGTCCCGAATCGTTAATTAGATACTCCTGTTTTATCAACTGACTGCTTATTATGCCATAAGAAACAAACACAACTAATATTGATGGTAAAAACATATATCTTCTTTTCAGAACATTTTTATTTTTAAATTTGACTGTAGTAAGAAAGCAAAAGCAAATACCATTAATGATTCGTATAGTTAAACACAATAACAATGCACATCTTGGGCTGCTTATTCCATATCCGGAGCCCAAATAAGAGGGAATATCCAGTATTTGAATCCAATATAACATGCCACCAATTAGAAAGGTGCATCCTATTATAAGCAAACGATTCTCTTTTGTCTGAGGATAAGTATAAAAAGAAATCAAAAAAATAGAAAATGAAACAATTAATAAGTAGACATCAAGAATTCTATGCCAGATATTATTTTCAACCAAGAGTTGTGAGATAGAAAAGTAGCTGTCGGTCAGTTCGACTGTGAAATACAATAATAAACTGACTAGGAGAGTAATGAATATCGAAAAAAAACGTCCTTTCACATCAAAAACCGATGCTCTTGTTTTGGAGAAATACATACCCTATCCTCCGGTTGATTTATCTTACAGTAAATACAAATAAATCTTAAGTAAAACAAATTATTATGAATTACATAATTTTCTAAGCTTCATTTTATCACATTTTGTAGAATAAACACAACACAGGATTTATAATGTTTTTATTGCCTTTTTGTCTTTATTAATACATATGAAGATCCGTCTATAAATTTGTCGGTAAACTCAAGATTGTAATTCTCAATAGGGTATTTATTATTTAACGCTTCTTCAGCCAATGCACCATAGTTTACAATTGAATCCCAGCCTCTGACACTGGTGTTTATGTTAGAGCTTATTATCTCTGAAGTTTTAGAAAGCTTGCCCAGATTCTTTAGTGTAACGTGCTGAGAAATAAAGGCTTTTATAAATCTATTCTGATTGTTTTTTCTGAATATATCTCCATAGTTTTGAAAATTACCATTTTCGTCAAAGCCTTGACGGAACCTGACATAGCCTTCCGCATCAGATCCATTAAGGTGCTTGGTTCCCTTTTCTATATAAATATTCAAGTCTTGATAAGGATCATTATATTCCATATGAACAGGGACATAAACAGTTACACCACCAAAATAATCGACTATATTTCTGAATCCTCTTACCTTGACATATGCGTAATCATTTATATAAATATCAAAGACCTCATGAATAATATCAGCAATAAAATCTACATAAGGCCTGTTAAAGCGGCCTATATCTTTTTGATAATCAATGGTTTGCCCGATAGAAGGAGCCGCATTAATTCTATTCATGCCCTTCTCTTTCAGATATGAGGGCTGTGCTTTTCGCAAAGCATCAATAACATAGTCGCTGTAATCTATATAAATATCCCGTGGCAGGCTGATGAGGTTGACCTTTTGTGAAACTTTATCAATACTAAGTATCATGATAGTGTCAAAGTTAAAGCCCGTTGGTTCGGTCCCCAACAGCAGAATATTTGTGCTTTCAGAGCTAACAATACTCTCAAAATATTTCTGGTTATTGGTAAGATAAAACCCTTCATCCTCCTCCAAATCATCGTTGGGCACAATAACCTGTTCATTAGGTTTCGGAGTAGAGGTAACAATTATGGGTTCTTTAGGATCCTCAATAGAGCCTGCTGAAAGGTTCTGAAATGCCATTATACTAAAAAACACAACGAAAATCGTTGAAAAAAAAGCCATTGTTATCCTTGCTTTTTGGGACCTAAATATAAAAATCACCCCCGATAGTAAACAGCTATTTCTAGGATATCACGTTTCAAACTCAAATAATACATTCTAAATTGTCAACTTTTTCATATTGCTAATGCTTTATGAGTGTTTCCAATCTCTCAATAATCTTTTCGTACATGTCGGTGTATTTCTTTAATTTTTCTCTCTCACCTTCAATTACCGAGGCAGGTGCTTTAGCAACAAAGCTTTCGTTAGAAAGTTTCTTGTTAACTCTATCCAATTCCATTTCAAGGTTGGCCTTTTCTTTTTCAAGCCTATCAATTTCCTTTTCCATATCTATAAGATCTTCAAGAGGCATGAATATTTCAGCACCGTCAACAACAACAGCCACGGCATCCTGGGAAATTCCCGTTTTGTCGTTCTGAGCAATAACATCAGATAGCCCGGCCAATCTATTAAAGGTTGATTTCTCTCCTTCAATCAGTTCTCCGAGTTCCTTATCCTTTATTACAAAAGTGGCTTTGGCCTTCCTACTCATGGGCACATTCATTTCAGCCCTTAAATTTCGTACCGCTCTTATTGCCTCCATTATAAAAGACATAAGCTTCTCTTCTTTCGGATACAAAGTACCCTCGGAATACTCAGGCCAGGAGGATATCATTATGCTCTCGTCATTTGTAATAAGATGACTGTATATTTCCTCGGTTATAAAAGGCATAAACGGATGTAAGAGCTTCATGGCCTTTTTTAGTATCTCATTAAGCACAAACATGGCTTCTAAACGATCCTTTGCCTCACGGTCATATAATCTCGGTTTAACAAGCTCAATATACCAATCACAGAATTCTTCCCATATAAATTCATAGATTTTTTGCAGTCCAATACCAAGTTCAAACTTCTCAAGGTTCTCGGTAACTTCTCGGGCCACAGTATTGATACGGCTCAATATCCATTTGTCACCAACTGTATATTTGCTTTTATCCACTTTGCTAAAATCAACATCATCATCAAAATTCATCATAACAAAACGGAAAGCATTCCAAATCTTATTGGCAAAGTTTCTGCTGGCCTCCAGCTTTTCATCGGAAAAACGCATATCGTTTCCGGGCGAAGTTCCTATTGTAAGCGCATAGCGAAGGGCGTCGGTACCGTATTTTTCAATTACTTCAAGTGGATCGATACCGTTACCTAAAGATTTTGACATCTTCCTGCCCTGGGAGTCCCTGACAAGACCGTGAATTAGGACATACTTAAACGGTTCTTTTCCCATTTGTTCAATTCCGGAGAAAATCATTCGGGCTACCCAGAAGAATATAATATCATAGCCGGTAACTAATACACTCGTAGGATAGAAATATTTTAAGTCTGGTGTCTCATCCGGCCAACCAAGTGTAGAAAACGGCCAAAGCGCCGAGGAAAACCATGTATCAAGAACGTCTTCATCCTGCCTGATATTTGTTGACCGACATTTCGTACATCTATCTGGAGCTGTTCTTGCTACCGTAGTCTCACCGCAGTCGGAGCAATAATAAGCAGGAATTCTATGACCCCACCAAAGCTGGCGGGATATACACCAATCCTGGATATTGTCCATCCAGTTAAAGTAAATCTTGGAAAATCTCTCGGGTACAAACTTTATTGTGCCGTCTCTAACAGCATCAATTGCAGGTTCTGCCAAAGGCTTCATCTTTACAAACCATTGCCATGATACTCTGGGTTCTATAACGGTTGAGCAGCGATAGCATTCTCCTACATTGTGTTTATGAGGTTTAACCTGAACAAGCATATTCAAAGTCTTAAGATCTTCTACCACCTGTTTGCGGGCCTCGTAACGGTCCATCCCTGCATACTTTCCGCCGTTTTTATTGACGGTCGCATCTTCATTCAATATATTAACTATTTCAAGATTGTGTCTCAGACCTACTTCGAAGTCGTTAGGATCATGGGCAGGTGTTATTTTAACCACGCCGGTTCCGAAATCACGTTCAACATAGGTATCTGCAATAATAGGGATTTCACGGCCCATAAGCGGTAGTATAACGGTTTTACCTACAAGATGCTTGTATCTTTCATCCTCGGGATGAACAGCTAAAGCTGTGTCTCCCAACATTGTCTCAGGGCGTGTTGTTGCAATCTCTAAGAATTCATTAGTACCTACAACAGGATATTTTATATGCCAGAAGCTGCCGTCATGTTCTTCATATTCAACTTCAGCATCAGATATTGATGTGCCGCATACAGGACACCAGTTTATAATCCTTTCACCTCTATAAATCAGGTCTTTTTCATAAAGGCGTACAAATACTTCTTTAACTGCCTCAGACAAGCCTTCGTCCATTGTAAAGCGTTCTCTTTTCCAGTCGCATGAGCTCCCCAACTTTTTAAGCTGCTCTACAATTCTTCCACCATACTTAGCCTTCCACTCCCAGGCTCTCTCTAAAAAGGCATCTCTGCCTAAATCCTCTTTTGTAATGCCTTCCTCAGCCATATTCTCAACAATTTTAGCCTCTGTAGCTATACTGGCATGATCGGTTCCGGGAAGCCAAAGAGCACTATATCCTTGCATACGCTTCATACGAATTAGTATATCCTGCATGGTGTTATCCAGTGCATGCCCCATATGAAGCTGGCCGGTAATATTCGGCGGCGGAATCACAATGGTAAATGGCTCTTTTTCATGGTCAATCACAGCATGAAAATAATCCTTTTCCATCCATTTGCTATATAACTCATCCTCAACCCTTTGAGGGTCATAGATTTTTTCTATTTCTTTATTACTCATGATATACTTCCTTTCTGTTATCCTAAAATGTTTATTTCAATTAGTTTAATTCTAAATATTATCTAAAAGCATATAATATCAAAAATACACCGGGTAACATAATAAGCACGCCAACAACCTTGACTCTTGCAATAGCCTTGGTCAACTTATACAACTCAATTTCTTCACCTGTAAGTTCTTCGGCTTCGCTTGCGTTTATTCTTTCAACGAGGTTCATGCGCTTGACAATTAGCTTTGCTCCATAGGTTGTCAAGACACCGATTAGTATTAAAGTAAAAGCAATAACTTTTAATGCTGTCATATATACTTTGCCTCCTTCAAACAAAAAGCCTTCATCCAAAATAATTGGACGAAAGCTAACCTTCGCGGTACCACCAAAATTCCCTATCGGGCTCTTAATAAGACGATAACGGCTCTTAACCGGAATAGCCTACTATTTTTTCAGCTATACAAGCTCAGGAGCGACTTCGACAGTAATTCTCCATGGAAATGCTTACAGCCTACGGCATCTCCTTTCTGTTTGGTTTTTCTGCCTACTACTCTCCGTCATCGCGAGAACATATATTTATGATATTAAAATATGATCGCCAAATTGTCAAGATAGCATGTAAAATAAGTTGCAGGGTCTTCAATCCCGCCATATCCGTTAAAATTTTTATGTTGCCCGTTCTCTTTCAGATCAGTGTTCTCCTTCATTAACGAGAATAAAGTTTTCCTCACCCCCAAAGTAATGGCTGTGAGTAAATTTCAACCTCGAGTTTCAATGATTCGGGACCCGTTCGAAATCTTCGATTTCGGTAACGGGTGATGTCATTATAACGCTTGTGCTCTTTTATATTAGCTTATTCCATCATATTAAGCCATAAAAAAGTCAGCCTGCAAATATGTTAAA
>CAYMLJ010000054.1:0-4369 GCA_964391395.1 uncultured Ruminiclostridium sp.
CGGTATCTGAATTTCGCTTCCTTCCTTTCTGGAAATTGCCATTGGCAGCATACCGAGAATAGTGGTTAGAGTTGTCATTAAAATTGGTCTTAGTCTTATTGGCCCTGATTTGATAATAGCCTCTGTGGCACTCATTCCCTCTTCTCGGCATTTGTTTATACTGTCAACAAGAACAATTGCGTTATCTACGACAATACCCACCAGGATTATTATTCCTATAAATGCCGGTATGCTTAATGTTTTACCTGTTATTAGCAAAGCTAATAATGCTCCGGTAAGTGCTAAAGGAACAGTTAATAATATAGTAAACGGATGAAGGAAGGACTCGAATTGAGCCGCTAAAAGCATATATACTATAATAACCGAGAAGATAAGTGCATCTAATAATGCATCAAAAGAATCGATAAAATCTTTTTGCTGTCCCGCGTATAAATAGGAGTATCCTGAAGGAAATTCATATTCAGAAAACGCTTTGTCAATATCAGCTGTTACTTTATTAATGGATCTGCCATTTAAATCAGCTTTTATAGAAACAGTTTTCTTTTGGTCATTTCTAAGGATATTCGGTGTTGACCTTTCCAACTCTATTTTTGCTAGCTCCATTAATGGGATATTTACCCCTCTGGGACTTTGAATCGAAATATTCTCTATGTCTTGAAGGTTATCGGGTTTATAACCAAGCGTACATACTACAACATCTATATCTGAGCCTCTATATTCATACCTCGTTGCTATAACTCCGTTTACGCCTATTCGTATAGCTTGGCCAACTTGAGCAGGTGTAAGTCCGTATAAAAGCGCTTTATCTCTATCGATTTTTATTAAAGCCTCTTCTATTTCTTCATCAATGGTACTTTCAGGTTCTTTAATACCCTTAATATTTTTTAAGACTGCCATTAAATCTGAAGAAATCTTTTTTAGAGTGTCAATATCCTCGCCTAAAATTCTTATATCAACGGCACTGTAACCTATAGAAAAGCCCATTACCCGGCTTTCTTCATTCACTTTTATTTTAGCCCCCGCAAAATCTTTAAGCTTATTCCTTATCTCATCAGAAATTTGCACGATTGTTTTTTCACGCTTTTCAACACTTCCGACATCCACCGATATACTAGCCTTTTCGGTAGTTGATTTGTCCAATACATAACCTGAGTTGCCGATTGTCATGCTGATACTATGAACTTCGGGAATTTCTTTAATCCGTTCTTGGGCCTTAAAAGCCATGTCATTAGTTTCTGAAAGAGCGCTTCCCTTAGGTAAAACAACCTCAACCAGGATTATCCCTTCATCCATAGACGGAAAGTATTCAAACCCAATAACAGGTAAAGCAATTAGTGACAGTAATAACAGAATAACCGCAATACCAATAACCATTTTTCTCCTATTAAGAGATGCTCTTAAAAGCTTGTCATACCCTCGAGCCACAACATTATAAAAAGAATCCCAAAGATCAAAAATCTTTGTAAATAGGATATTTGTTTTTCCTTTTTTTCTCTTGTCCTGCTTTCCGGTAAACTCTATGCTGAGTATTTTTGATGCCATCATAGGAAGAAACGTTATTGCCACTAGCAAAGATGCCATAAGAGAAAAGGTTATAACCAGTCCCATTTCCTTAAACACTTTACCTGTCATTCCTTCAACAAAAATAATAGGCACAAAAACTATAACAGTAGTTAATGTTGATGCAGTGATAGATAACATAACCTCTTTTGTACCGAATTCAGCAGCTTGTACCATTTCTATGCCCTCATGACGTCGCCTGTAGATATTCTCTAAAACTACGATAGAATTATCAACCATCATACCCACTCCAAGAGCAAATCCGGCAAGTGACATTAGATTAAGACTGATTCCTGAAAAATACATCAATACAAAGGATGTAACAATCGAAACCGGCATAGAAACAGCTATTATCAATGTTGCCCTGATATTTCTTAAAAACAAATAGAGAATCAATACAGCCAGAATACCGCCTTGAATTGCTGATTCGGTAACGGTATTCAACGCTTTATCAATATAAGTAGAGCTGTCATAAATAATTTTGAAATCCATCTCTCCATAAACTTCTCTTAAATTCTTAATCTCGTTTTGGATTTTTCTGCATAACTGAACAGTGTTTGCATTACTTTGCTTTTGCACAGAAAGACTTAGCGACGGAACACCGTTTATAAAGCTCTCACTTGTCTTTTCTTTTTGATTGATGCTAATATCTGCTATGTCCTTTAAAAAAACAATTGTGCCCGAATTAGTAGGGATGCTAAGGTTTCTTAGCTCATCAAGACTTTTAAATTGACCTACTGTTTTCAAATAGATTGACTTCCCGGCAGTATCAATACTTCCCACAGGTATATTAAGATTTTCAGTCATAATGTACTGAGATATTGAATTTTCACTTAACCCATATAGATTAAGGCGCTCTGGAATAAGTTCTATCCGAACCTCTGAAACTATTCCTCCCGACAGTTTAGCTGATGCTACGCCACTAATTCTCTCCAACCTGTTAATTATTTGGTCCTCAACAATTCGTGTAAGATTCTCTATATCCATTTGGGATGTTATGCCAATTTCAAAGGTGGATTGGAAGTTATTTGGGTCAATGCGCATGACCATGATGTCCTTTACTCCCTGTGGCAAGTAAGCCTTGGCTAAATCAATTTTTTCACGCATTTCCAAAGTTGCAAAGTTCATATCTGTATCATCATTAAAATATAGCACGCATAGGCAATACTCATTTGTAGATACAGTTTCAATGGATTTTAACTCCGATACTGTAGTCAGTGCTTCTTCAAAGGGCTTTGTTATAAGTCTTTCTATTTCCTTTGGACCTGCTCCTTCATATCTTGCAGTCACAACTGCAACGGGCATGTTTAAATCCGGGAGTAAATCAAGCTTCAACTTTGAAAGTGAAACAGCTCCGATCAAGCCTATAGATAGGATTATCATAATAATTGCAATAGGACGACGTATGGCAACACCGGGTAAGCTCATTTTAAATCCTCCTGTGATACGGTTACAGGATCGTTATGCTTTAAAAATTGCTGTCCCTTTACTACTAAATAAAGATCTATTTCGAGACCTTTCGTTATCTCTACCAAATCATTATCACTTATACCGGTGTCAACAAATCGTTTAATAGCTCTATTGTTCTCTACCGTAAATACATATTTTCCGCTATCCTCAGAAAGTATTGAGTTTAGAGGTGCTAAAATAATGTCTTCTCTCTTCTCGACTGATATGTCGACCTTTGCAGTCATCCCGGGCTTGATTAAATTACTATTGTTGGAGACATCTATTAAAACACCGTATGAAAATGTCTTAGCGTCCATTACAGGGCTAATAGAAGTAATTATTCCGGTAAAGGCACCTGCTCCGGCAGCCGGGATTAATATTCTTAATTCATTGCCCTTATGAATTTTATTTATTACTTGTTCAGTAACTGAAATTGCAACCTGTAAAGTATCAGTGTCGCTGACGACATAAGGTACCATAGTATTGGAAATAAGAGCACCATCAAAAATATCCTTTGATGCAATTACTCCGTCAATGGGAGATGCTACATCCGCGTATTTTAGCTGTTGGTTTGCGATTTCAATTTGAATTTTGATTGCATTGTAAGATGCTTGGGCTTGCTTAAGCTGTTGGTTTGATAAATCTATGGCTTCTTCAGATAATTTATTTATATATAACTGATAGGCATTATCAGCTGTTTTCAAGGCATTTCTTGCCTGTTCAAACTGATTTTTTATCTCATAATATTTAAGACTATTTATGATCTTTGTTTCATACAAGATAATCGCAGTGTCAAAAGCTTTTTTCGCGGCAGTATAATTATGCTCAGCACTTGTAAGCGTAGATTCTAACTGCAGCTTTTGGCCTTCATAACCACTTCCCATTGCCGATACTACTGCGGTTTCGGCAAGCAGAATATTAGCTTTTGCAACCTTGAGCTGTTCTTCCAGCACTTTAATATTTGCTTCAAGCTCTTTATTATCAATGCTAAAAAGTGTTGCACCTTTTTTTACTCTGTCCCCTACCTCAAAGTTTGCTTTAGAAACTCGGCCGGGTATTGGCGATGCTACATAAACCATATTTTTTGGTTTTACTATTCCGGTATATTGCGTGACACTCTCAAGGCTCCCTCTTTGAACAGGCTTAATGATTACAGGTATTCTATGAATTTCTTCTTCGTTTTGCTGCTTTGTTTTAGTACATGAACAAAAGGAAGGAATCAGAACAAGTAAAATCAAACTAAGGATTAACACATACCCAAAGCCTTTTTTGTATAGCATCTTATCTGTCCTCTCAAAATAAAATAAGCGGAAATTAGCGCATACAATAAGTATTGATTTTTTTGGGTTAGTTTAATCTT
>CAYMLJ010000054.1:4469-9613 GCA_964391395.1 uncultured Ruminiclostridium sp.
CCATAAATATACTTGGCAAATGCAGAGTCAGGACTGATTATAATTGTAGTATCCTCGTTTATTACATCCTTATAGGTTTGAAGAGTTTTCCAAAAACCATAGAATTCTGTGTCAACATTATAAGCTTCTGCATATATTTTTAACGCCTCAGCATCGCCCTCACCCATTAACTTCTGTGCTTGTTCATATGCCTGCGCTTCAATAACGGTTGCTTTATTATTTGCTTCAGCTCGGATTGTTCTGGCTTGCTTTTGACCGTCTGCTCTGTATTTAGTTGCAACAGCTTCGCGTTCAGATCTCATCTGCTCATAAATACTAGGCTTTGTAGCATCAGGGAACTCAGTCCTTTTGATTCTAATATCTACAATTTTTACGCCATAGTTTTCAAGTTGATTATTTACATAGTCCTCCACGTTCTTCAGCATTGTAAACATGTAATCCTTATCAGCAATTAATACGTGTGCATCAATCCTGCCTATTTCCTCTCTCATCTTCGAATAAATGACCTCGTCTATTCTTTGATGAGCGGCCCCTTGTGTTCCAATGTTCACCATGAATGCTGCCGGATTGTTTATCTTCCATTGCGCAAAATTATCTATAAAAATAGTTTTCTTATCCAATGTTGTAACTTCTTCGGCGGTTGTATCATATGTAATGAGTTTATTAGAAAAGTGTTTGACACTTTGTATAAAAGGAATCTTAAGAAACAGGCCTTTTCCCTGTTGAATCTTTATATCTGCAAACCTGGGGTTGTCTTTTAATTCCTGTATGGAAGGGTCATTAATATCATCGACGATGATTCTCACAATTCTATCAAACTGGGTTACCACAGCTTGCTCAGTTTCATTTACTGTAAAGGTAAATGAAGATAATAAAATAAGAATAAGTATAACTGCTGCTACTATAACACCTAAGCTTTTTAAGATTCCGCTTATTTTGTCAAAATCTATCGGATCATTTTGTTTTTGCTGATTTCTATACTGCTGTTGAAAATTATTAATATTATCCATACCTCTCATACCTCCTCATTCCCCAACATTAACTGCTCCGCCTTCTAAAGGAAGGAATCGCAGTGTGTTTCCTGAATCATTCATTATATAAATTTTAGCTTTTGGAAGAACATCTTGCATGGTTTCAAGATACATACGAATTCGGGTTACTTCGGGCCCTAATTCAAAGTTTTTATATACCTGCGTAAAGTTTTCCACATCACCTTTTGATTCTGATATACGTTTTTCTTTATAGGCGTTCGCTTCATTGATAATCTCTTGAACTCTTGCCTCAGCTGCAGGAACTATCTCGTTTGCCTCTCTGTTAGCTTCATTTATATAACGACTCATGTCCTCCCTAGCCTTTATAACGTCATTAAACGCATCTTCAACTTCTTTCGGTGCAAAAACCGCTTGGAGTGCAACATTTTTAATAGAAACTCCCATTTGATACTCATTGCATATATTCTGTAAATCTTCCTTTATCTCACTTTGGATAATATCTTTTTGATCTGTTAAGACATTATCTAGCTTATGGTTTGCCACAACACGGCGTACGGATGACTCAGCTGCCATTTTGAGCGTATTAAAAACATCGTTAACATTAAATACAAAGTCCTTAACATTAGAGATTCTATACTGTATTACAGTTTCAGCATTTACAAGGCTCTCATCACCGGTAATCATTAGGGCTTCTATAGGAACATCACTAAATGACGAGGTTGTAGAGTTGCCACCTACATCCTGGGTTCTAAACCCTAACTCAATAGTACGCAGAGTTTCAGTTTTTACAATCTCTACCTTTTGTATAGGATAAGGCAGATGCCAATGCAATCCGGCTTCCTCAATAGTATCAACATATCGACCGAATTGTGTTAATACAGCCCTTTCACCACCATCTGATTTAAGAGTATAAACACCTGTAATACACCATATACCCACAAGTATTACCACAAGGGGAATCAGTAATTTTAGTCCTAATTTTTTCATTTACAGTTCTCCTTCCATAGATTTAATATTCTCGATTTCTTCTAACGCTCTATTTGAAACCTTGCCATATCGCTCCTTCTTATTTTTAATTTTTTCTCTCAAAGGATCAATAATCCCAAAATTAATATTCATTGGCTGGAATTTATCAGAAGTCGGATATGAAATATACCTGGCTAGAGCTCCAATCGCAGTATTGCCCGGGAAAATAATATCTTTTTGTTTATTAAATTGTCTCGCTGCATTTATCCCGGCAACAAGTCCTGAAGATGTAGATTCAATATAACCCTCTACTCCCGTCATCTGACCGGCAAAGAAAAGCATGGGTTGCTTCTTTAGCCTATAGGCACTATCCAGTAGCACCGGTGAATTTAAAAAGGTATTTCTATGCATAACTCCATAGCGTTCAAATTCTGCATTTTCCAAACCCGGGATCATAGAAAAAACACGTTTTTGCTCGCCCCATTTGAGGTTTGTTTGGAAGCCCACAATATTATATAGTGTGGCAGCCTTATCATCTTGCCTTAATTGTACTACGGCATAATACTCTTTTCCGGTTTTAGGGTCATTAAGACCGACAGGTTTTAACGGCCCAAAGCGAATTGTATCAATTCCTCTTTTTGCCATGGTTTCGATTGGCATACAGCCCTCAAACACTTTAATACTCTCAAACTTTTTAAGTTGGGCTGTCTCCGCATTAATCAATGCTTCATAAAAAGCCAGATACTGATCCTTGTTCATAGGACAGTTTATATAATCGGCATCTCCTTTGTTGTATCTGGAAGCCTTAAAGGCAATGTTCATATTAATACTCTCGAGGCGTATTATTGGTGCCGCAGCATCAAAAAAATACAAACTATCCACGCCAATGATTTCAGATATATGTCTAGCTAAGTCATCAGACGTAAGTGGCCCGGTGGCAACTACCGTGATAACATCATTACATAAAGATGTTACTTCTTCATAACATACTTCTATTTTAGGATGATTAAGAATTTTATTGGTAACTGCTTGTGAAAAGCCGTGTCTGTCTACGGCAAGAGCTCCTCCTGCTGGAACCCGAGTTTCATCGGCACATTCCATAATCAAGGAACTTAGTTTTCTAAGTTCTTCTTTTAGAAGACCTACAGCATTTTCGAGCATATCTGATCTGAGAGAATTACTACATACAAGCTCAGCAAACGTATCGCTATGATGTGCAGGTGTTTTTTTAATGGGCTTCATTTCATGCAGTCGCACTAAAATACCTCTGTTGGCAATTTGCCATGCCGCTTCACATCCGGCCAGACCTGCACCTATGACATTTATATAGTCGGTCATTCCATCTCCTTGTTTCATTATTCTTTGCATATTTAATTATTATAATATTTTTCAACGAGTTTTAACAGGCTTATACCATTATATATTTATTAGAAATTTCTAATAAAAGCTTTTTGGACTTGACAGACACATAAAAAGAGATGTAACCATCTCTTTTAATATATCCCTATTTCACTTATCACGGTTGTTTTCCGATATATGCAAGAATTCCTCCGTCAACATAAAGTATCTGGCCGTTAACAAAATCTGATGCACCGGACGCAAGGAATACAGCCGGTCCGACTAAATCCTCTGGATTTCCCCAACGTGCTGCAGGAGTTTTGCTTATTATAAATTTATCAAATGGGTGTCGGCTTCCATCCGGCTGCCTTTCACGCAGTGGTGCTGTCTGTGGCGTTGCAATATAGCCTGGTCCAAGACCATTACATTGGATATTGTATTCGCCGTATTCGCTGGCGATATTGCGAGTCAGCATTTTTAATCCGCCTTTTGCGGCTGCGTAAGCTGAAACAGTTTCTCGGCCAAGCTCACTCATCATGGAACAAATATTAATAATCTTGCCGCTGCCTTTCTTTATCATAGAGGGTATTACCGCCTTTGCCATGATAAAGGGTGCTGTTAAGTCAATATCAATTACCTTTCTAAAATCGGAAGCTTCCATTTCAATCATGGGTATACGTTTTATAATTCCTGCGTTGTTTACAAGAATATCTACAAATCCCATATCCTTTTCAATTTTAGAGATAAGCTCAATAACCGCAGATTCATCTGTAACATCACAGACATATCCATGTACATCTATTCCTTTTTCCTTATAAACATTTATGCCTTTATCTACAAGCTCTTGATTAATGTCATTAAAAGCAATTTTCGCACCTGCGTCTGCCAATCCACAGGCAATTGCAAAGCCGATTCCGTAGCTTCCGCCTGTAACAAGTGCTATTTTACCTTCCAGAGAAAAAACTTCTAATTTATTCATCACCTTTACTCCTAACGCAAATCTACAGTTTTTACATTATCCATGTCATCAAAAGCCTGATTTTCTCCGCCCATAGCCCAGATAAAGCTATATTTTGCTGTGCCACACCCCGAATGAATAGACCAGCTGGGGCTAATTACAGCCTGCTCATTTTGCATAACAATATGACGCGTTTGCTGAGGCTCACCCATTATATGGAATACAACATTATCCCCTTCAATTTCAAAGTATGTATATACTTCCATGCGGCGTTCATGGGTATGTGTAGGCATAGTATTCCAAACGCTTCCGGCTTCCAGTTCGGTAAGTCCCATTGAAAGCTGACAAGTAGGTAATACATCAGGGTGAATAAACTGATTAATTACACGCTTATTACTTGTTTCAAGTGATCCTAAAGGCTTTTTTGCAGCATCTTTAATAGAAATCATGCGTGTTTCATAGCTACAATGAGCAGGTGCTGAAACACCGTAAAATTTAGCAGGCTTTTGTTTATCATCGCTTTGGAAGAATACTTCCTTTGCTCCTCTTGTGATGTAAATACAGTCTTTGTAACCTAAATTGAATACTTTCCCGTCCACAGTAACTTTACCTGCATTACCAATGTTGAAAAAGCCGACTTCCCGGCGCTCTAAAAAGAAAGAAGTGCCAAAACTAGCCCATACATCAATACCCTTATTAATAGGAACTATATCATTAACGGGCATTATGCCAAGAGTAACCATACGGTCAACATGACTATAAACGGCTACAACTTCATCAGGCTGATACAGGTTTTCGATTAAAAACTCTTTTCTTGTTTCCTCGGTAGTGTAACGCTTAAAATCTCGTTGATTTGTTGAATAGCGGATATCCATTTGCTTTCTCCTTTT
>CAYMLJ010000054.1:9713-11638 GCA_964391395.1 uncultured Ruminiclostridium sp.
GGCGTACATGTATTGTACGGTGATTTTTTGCTGTAAGTTGCATGTAATACCTGACCGTTAGAAATTAACGGATCTTTGACACTGTAATTATCCACAAGGGATTTTAGCATTTGTTTGGCAAGAGATAAATAATAAATACCTTCCTTTTCATCTACATGCCTTGACATTTCAAGCAGGCCACAAGCAACAATTGAGGCGCTTGATGAGTCTCTAGGCTCCTCGTTGCCACTTGTAAAAATCATATCCCAATAAGGTATCAAATCTTCCGGTAGCTTTTCGGTGTAAAATCTCAATACTCTCTTGAAAGCATCGAGATATTCAGGCCTCTTTTCATATTTATAGCTTAGGGCTGTACCGTATATAGCCCATGCCTGGCCACGCGCCCAGAAAGAATCATCACTATATCCCTGGCATGTTGCACCGTGTTCCATCTCCCCCGTTTCGGGATTCATAAACACGGTATGATAAGTGCTGCCATCATCACGAATTGAATATTTAAGACAAGTCGCTGTATGCTCCCGCGCTATATCAGCGTATTTTTCATTACCGGTTTCTGCACTTGCCCAGTAAAGCAAGGGCAGATTTAAAAGACAATCAATGATATAATGATAATTACCAGGTGCACCGAGCTCTCCCCAAGCCTGAATAAATTTGCCCAGAGGATGGAACCTTTCAATTAAACTATCTGCCGCCATAATAGCCGCATAACGTGCATCATTATTGTTTAAAAGCTTTGCAGGTGCAACACAAGAAGGTGTGTAAAGAAAACCCATATCATGGTGATCAATCTCTATCCTTTTTTTTATACGGTTAAAAAAGCTGTCAACGAGAATCAAACCTGATTCTCTAAAGCATGAATCTCCTGTGTATTCATATGCAAGCCAAATTTCACCGGGCCAAAAACCACATGTCCACTGATTATTTTCACATTTAGGGTAAAACCCTTTTACACTTGTATGATTCCGGCAAGAATATGTAAATTCGGGTAAATTGCGCTTAACTTGTTCCACAGCTATTTCAAGCGCAATATGAACTTCATCGTCAGTAATTTCTTTCACTGGAATATTCATTTTTACCCCTTTAAGCCTACCGATGCAACGCCCTGGACAAAGTATTTTTGAAGAGATAAGAATATTATAAGCACAGGAATTAACGCAACAACACTTGCAGCCATAATAAGGCCATATTCACTTGAATATTGCATTATGAACATTCGTAAACCAATTTGTATAGTCTTAAGCTCGGTCTTTGTCAGATATATCTGCGGTCCCAAAAAGTCATTCCACGTATTTACAAAAGTAAATATTGTTAGGGTAGAAAGTGCAGGTTTCGAAAGAGGAATCATTATTTTTGCCCATATCCCGTATTCGTTTAAACCATCAATCCGCGCCGCCTCACATAGTTCGTCGGGAATACTTTGATAAAACTGTCTCATCAAAAATACTCCAAAGGCTGAAAAGGCCTGAAGACATATTATTGCAAGATGTGTGTTATTAAGCCCCATCTTTCTCATCATAATAAACTGAGGCACCATATATGCCTGCCATGGTACGGCTATAGTTGCAATATAGCCCAGGAACAAAAGGTTTCGGCCTTTAAATTGTAACTTTGCAAAAGCATAAGCCGCAAAACTCGATGTTAAAAGCTGCAGAAAAGTTACAATAACCGATAATTTAGCTGTGTTCAAGATAAAGGTATCTAGCGGTATCTTTTTCCATATATCTAAGTAGTTTTGCCATCTCGGAATCTCAGGAATCCACTTCATAGGAAATGTAAAAACGTCTTTGTTTAGCTTTAGTGATGATGATAACATCCAAGCAAAGGGTACAAGCATAACAAAGGCCAAGATAATTAAAATGATGTATAAAAACAGCTTGGTAATTTTTTTGCTATTATTCTCCTTTATCATTTATGCTCCCCCCTTA
>CAYMLJ010000055.1:0-3756 GCA_964391395.1 uncultured Ruminiclostridium sp.
TGCATAGCAAAATACGCATGCGGTCATGTTACACCATAAACAGCAAATGCTGATAATATCAGCATTTGCTGGGATAAATCCTGCGCAAAACGAACTCGTCGTTTTGCAGCATATTTATGGTATAATATGAAGAAGAGATTAATTTAAAGGATAATCTCAAGGTAAAATTAATATATATACTAAAGATTGTATTTTTGGTACAAAAATATGATTTTTTGTGATATAATTAACAAAAATCAATATTTTATGTTAAAATATTAAGAAAAACGAGGGATAACATGAAAAAAGTATTATTACCACTAAGCTTGATTATTTTATTATCTTTAACGGGGTGCTCAAATACTAAACTTGAGCCCGGAGAGTCATTTATAACCTTTAAGAAAGATTCTGTATCTATAGCCTGTTCAGTATCCGATAAAGATGTAAAAAAAGTTTATGATATACGTTTTAAGGATAGCAGCAAAGAAATCAAAGAGGAGTTAACCGACTATTTAAGTGATGTCCATGATGAAGACATAAAAATAACAAAATTTAAGAAAGGCAAGGACTTTATAAACTTTATATATGAGCTGGAGGATGCTGAAGATATAGGTTATTTAGATGAAACCACTTTAGAAGATTATGCGGATGATTTACGATATGATGACGTAGAAGAACTTGCCGATGATGTAGAATTTATCACATACGGCAAGGAAAAGAGTGTTGACAGCGATGATATAGATAAGTATGAAGACGATTTGGTTCAACTTGTTAAAGGCGGAAATAAAGGTATGTATTATAAAATACCGAATAAGATACTTTTAGTTTCGGAAAAATTAAAATACGAGAAAATATCTAACGATACAATATATATAAAACGTAATTCATCAGGAATAATTGTTTATAAAAACTAGCCGGTTGAGAAATTATATACATATTTACAAACACCTACGATAAAACTGTAGTATACCGGGTAAATAATAAAGGGTAATAGTTTGCAAGTCTATTACCCTAATAATATTGCTTGTAAATTACTTGCGAATAATATTATACGAGATAGGAGAATGAAAATGAAGAGTAAAGTTTATTCAGTTTCATTAACTAAAAATCCGGCAATAAACATTAATGTAATTCCGGGTCATTTTACTACAAACCACTCCCATCTTAATCATTACCTTGATTTGGATGATTTAAAAACCAATTCATCCATAGCAAGGGAAGTCGCGATAGAATTGGCATTACCCTATATAACTAGTACACTTGTAGATACTATTGTGTGCATGGAAGGAACTGAAGTAATCGGTGCATATTTGGCCGAAGAACTTTTACAAGAAGGTGTATCGGGGATAAATAGCGGTAAAGAAATCCATGTGGTAACACCATTGCATAATATCCACAAAAAACTAGTATTTCAAAGTAATATGCAGGAATTAATTGCTGATAAAAACATTATTTTATTAGTTTCTTCTATATCAAGTGGAGTCACCATTAATACTTCATTAGAATGTCTTTCTTATTATGGTGGTAAATTAGTTGGAATATCAGCATTATTTAATGCGAGTCCTGAAAAAACAGAGCATGAAGTTCACTCTTTATTTACCAATGAAGATATTCCAGAGTATCAAATTTTTGATCCTAATGAATGTAGTATGTGTAAAGATGGTAGTAAGCTGGAAGCAATTATTATGCATGGAGGTTACACAAAGATATAAAAACAATACTAAGGTATAGAGTTAATTGGTATTTTCATTACATTCTTTGGGGACTAAGATTAAAGGCACCGCAAAAATTGTGGAGAAGGGTATTGCCTCCATCAAAGCTGTTTTGATACATGTTTCAATAACATTCATACTTGAGATTAGTAGAATATGTCACTTGCTTTTCATTTCTTAAAAACAATGATTCCTGCAATCATTAGAGCTACCCCAATTAATTTACTCCATTCAAAACTTACCTTCTCGGTACCGAAAAATCCAAACGCTTCAATTAAACAAGAAACCACAAGCTGCGCCAATAAAATTAGCATTGTCGCATATATTGGTCCTAACCCGGAAATGCTTTTAATAACGGTGAATGTAATAAATGCGCCGATTACACCACCAAATAAGTATAATTTATTATCTACATTAAAAACAGAAAATAGATTTTCTCTGCCTGCGAAGAACCAAACGCTTATACTTATTACAAAAGCCGTAAATTGCACCCAGCTGTTTGTAGCCCACATATTCGATGAATCCATTACACGGGTATTAAAAACACCTTGAACACTCATTAACAATCCGGCAAGTAAAGCAAATAAAATACCAACCAACCAATCTCCTCCTAAATGCTATTCCACTATAGTGTCCCTTAAAAAGACGTTTTAATTAAAATTTATTTGAGCCTTCAAAAGATATCAGTAGGGACATATGATATAAGGTTTTATGGTGTTTGGATGTAATTCTTTACAATATGGATGATATTGGAATAGAATATAAGCAAAGATGTTCCCCGCTAATATGGGGCGGTAACATTTTATTTATAACTGGTTTAAAGAGAAAGGTAGAATATGAAGAAAAGAATAATTCTAATTTTACTTATAATTATGGTTTTTTTGCCCACGTTAACAGTAAACGCCTCTGAAATTGCAAATCTGGGGTTTGTGGAAACTGATGTAATCCTACAACCCTCCGGCACGGCGATTATTACATATACCGTACGTTACAATCTGGTACCTGGAAAAACCATGCTGGCATTTACATTGGAAGGATTCGATGAGCTTTATCCGGTTTTTGATTATGATTTTTCTTGTGTTATAAAAGATGATAATACAGTCTTTGACATAGATATTATAGACCTTGGCGGCGGTAGGTATGATATTATCAATTCCGGAGATACACGTCTTGGAGGAGAATATCTTACTTACAAAATACGTTTTGCGGCTGATATGGCCGAAGTCGGATATCTGGCGAGAACAACGTCAGATGAAGGTAAGCCTTTGGTGGTTTTCCATTGGGCACCTGTTCAATGGGATGAAGCTATGGATCATTATACCGTCGCTGTAAACTATCCTTTAGAATATCCTGAAGAGTCGGGGGCAAGAGAGGAAGTAGAAGAATTACTGCTTCAAAATGATTTTGCCACAGAAAGCTGGATGAATGAAGAATATCTGATTGATTACAAGGTGAATGTGCTTAACTCGGTTCCCAGAGCACAAGTATTACTTCATAAAAATAATCCTTCACAAAGATATAATTTTGAAATTCAACAATACATTTCACAAGAGATTTTTAATGAGATGCCTGATTACAGCAGTAAACCTCCTGTTGGCGATAAGCCGATTGAATATTTTCCCGACGAGCCTCAGCCCGATATAGGAAGGGGAGGGTTTGAGTATGATAGACCCTCTACCGATAAATCCACCGAGAGAAGCACCCTGTTGGTTTTGTTTTTGGTTTTGCTTTTCGGAGCATTAATGTTTGTTGGCCTTAAGCATCGTTCAGTAGTAAAGGCACGCACCACCTATGACGAAATCAAATGGGCAAGAGACGATTGGGCTCCTCCTAAACTTGAGGTAGCCTCTTTCAGGAAAGACGGCTTTGTCGTTGAAGACCTCGATGAGGTAGAATCAGCTGTGCTTATCGGTATACCCTATGATTCCATTCTTTCTATGATTTTGTTTAAGTTGATAGATAAAGGTTATCTGGAGGAGATCTCCATAGACCCCCTAAGAGTAAGACAAATAAAAGGTCAAGACCTAACCGGTTTTCCTCAGTATGAAAAGCTTTTGTATGCTGC
>CAYMLJ010000055.1:3856-7348 GCA_964391395.1 uncultured Ruminiclostridium sp.
GCATTACTACTATATGTACCATAATCACATACATAATCGCAGAAGGTATAATAATTATCAAAATAGCTTTAAGGTTAACACAAACAATACTACATTCAAATCTATTATAGATACAGATAAAGGTGTTTTCGCCTGCCATGATGCCTGTCATTCAGCATGCCATTCGGCTTGTCACGATGCCTGCCATTCAGCTTGCCACTCGGCTTGTCATTCGGCATGTCATTCAGCCTGCCACTCGGCTTGTGTCAGTGGAGGTGCAAGGTGAAGAAACATAGATTAGCATGGGTTGATGACTTTTTGAATAGAATTAAGCCATATGTTCATATGCGACTCAAGGATAACGTTCTGATTCGTATGCCTAATGAGGCATTTAAGCTTAATTCCACAGGAGCCAAGGTAATAGACCATATCCTGTCAGGTGGTTCGGTGAATGATATCATTAAGGCCAGACCTGATCGGCTTGAAACCGAAGAACAACTGGAGCGCTTTTTTACAGACTTTTCGCTTATTTGGAATGGAAAGGTCTGTGAAAACTATAATACCCCCGCTATTCACAGGACCGAATTTGGCCTTGGCTATATAAAGCTGCCAATATTATCTGAAGTAGCCTTAACTTATACCTGTAATGTTAAGTGCAGATTTTGTTACGCAGATTGTACTCAAAAAGAGGTTGAAAGCCAGCTTGATACTAAAGGCTTCAAAAGAATTCTCGATATAATTCGCTATGAAGCCGAGGTTCCCAGCGTTTCTTTTACAGGCGGCGAGCCGACAACTTATAAGGAACTTCCTGAGCTTATACGCTATGCATCAGAACACAATAAGATGAGAGTTAATCTTATAACCAACGGCACCTTGATTACACCGCAAAAAGCAAAGGAATTTGCAGACGCGGGCCTTTCTTCTGCACAGGTGAGTATTGAATCGGCAATAGCCCAAGAACATGATGAAATTACAGGGATTAAAGGATCTCATGAGGCCTCGGTTAGCGGGTTAAAAGCATTAAAAGATGCCGGTATTATTGTTCATCCTCACTTAACCATATGTACTATGAATAAAGATAATTTAGAAAGATACCCGGAGTTCTGTAAGAGTATAGGAGTAGAGCGATTTTCATCGAATTTAGTTATTCCTTCAGGTCGTGGAGGAGCGCAGGATTTAACGGTAGAATATCAGGAGATTGGCAGTATCGTAAAAAAAGTTCAGACAGTATCCGAAAGAGCTGGTGTAAATTATATGTGGTATTCACCTACACCAATGTGCTTATTTAACCCTGTAATATCCGGGTTTGGCAACAAAGGCTGCAGTGCCTGTGAGGGGTTATTATCGGTTGATCCCAAAGGAAATCTGCTGCCCTGCTCAAGTTGGCCCGAACCTATAGGCAATCTTTTAAAGGAAGGCTTTGAGAAAGTATGGTTTAATAAACGAAGCCAATTTATCAGAGATAAAAAATCTGCCCCGCAAGAGTGTAGAGAATGTAGGGATTTTGCAGTTTGTCATGGAGCATGTCCACTTTACTTCAATGCTCACGGCTGCGAAGAATTAGAGTCAATTTGGGATATGAAGGGCTTAAAAGAAAGGTGTAATGTATGAAGAATAGAAAAATACCGGGATTTCCATCACCCGAAGATCAGGATACTATTAAATTTTATCTATTTAAGAAGCTTTCATATACAACAAGAATGTTATTGTATTTAGGATGTATTATTGTTGGATTGCTCCTTCAGATAATTACGGTCAATATTTGGCCGGGAGTTATTATTTTGATATTTGCTTCATTATTAATTTTAGTTAAAGGTCTTAGTGCAAAGCCAACTCCCGTATCAAAGAGAAACGAAGGCAGCTGGGTTAAGACCAGTATGGAGAAAGTCCATCAAATTAAGCAAATAAAACAGAGCATCAATAAATGGGATAAGGATGCGTTGGATATTAGCAATGGGCTGGGTTGTGTTACATTTATTTTAGTTTTTGCTGTTATATCTTTTATATTTGTGAGTATAGCTGCAGAAGTAAATGAATCGGTAGCCGGTATTTTTATCGTAGACTCTATTATACTAATAGCATCAATATGGTTTAATGGCATGAGAACAAAAGGCCATCAGCAAATGCTGTATATCAAAACTGATATAGTTGTTGAGTTAGAAAAGTATTTTGAAAAGATTAAAAAACCCGGAGAAAACTATGTTCCCTCTATGATATTGGCAAAGAACAAAGAAGGAAAGGAATTCCCGACAGATTGCCGCTTTAATATTGTGTTTGATAATGTATCGGCTGATTTTTACGGGATTCAGGCACAAATCAATATAAATGATGTAAGTGGCACTAACTATCCTTATTTTTATTGTGTAATAACGGCGAAGAACGGCTACGGACTTGGTAAATATACAAGCCGGTTAGTTATTCCCAAAGGCATCACTGTACAGTTTTCGAAAGACGAGGGAGCTGAAGTCATTGTTATCCGTCAAGTCACAACAAAGAACTCGGGGTACCATACAAATATATATGCTTGTAATGACATATTAAAGTTTTCTTTGAGTTTAGCAAGGAAAGTTCTGGGGAAGGATATTTGATTGTATACAAATGAGGATTACTGTTAAGAAATGATGCAGTTCTATTAATAGACTGCATTTTTTTTATTCTTGATTTAAATCAATTTAGTTTTATATAATCCTTGATAAAATAAAATTAATAATAACGAAGATGAAATAAGAAAGAGGGAGATAATATGTCAAAACAATTAACATTCAACCAAGCAAAGGAAAAAAATTTTAAAACATTAGCGCAATATGTGCCGGTTGTGGCACGTGTTCATGGAGGCACGCATCCGGAATTCCATGAGGTTCGTAAATTGTATGATTCTATCATTAAGAAAACAACTGAAGCCGGGGCAGAAAAACCCGAACTAAATGAAGAATTTACAAAACTACGAGAAATTACAAGCAACTACACAGTACCCAGTGACGTATGCGAAAGCTATGAGGCAGTATATAACATGTTATCTGAAGTAGATAAAGCATATTATGCTTAGGTTGTTGATGCAAAGGACATCCTGAGTGAGGCAGTAAAATGAATTTGTCATCCTGAGCGAATGCGAAGGATCTTACATCTTAACCGAAAAATTCTTCACTAAGTTGAGAATGACAGGATATTAATTAAAGAAGGTGAAATCATGCAGAGGTATATACTTAGTAAAAAAAATTATATAACAATAATTAGTGCAGTTTTGATTGCAATTGCTTTTATTAATCATTGGACAATCGGCAAGATGGAACTATTTGTTTGGCCGTTAATTATCGCTTCAGTTTTAGGCGTAGCACCTATTGCAATCCAAGCTTATCAAGCAATAAGAGTAAAAGTTGTTAGTATCGATGTGCTAGTTACCATTGCAGTCGCCGGAGCCTTTGCAATAAAAAACTTTGAAGAATCTGCTATTGTTACATTCTTATTTTTATTCGGAGCTTATCTGGAACAACGTACATTGAACAAAACACGTTC
>CAYMLJ010000055.1:7448-9569 GCA_964391395.1 uncultured Ruminiclostridium sp.
TTCATTGATAGATTCTCAAAATACTATACTCCGGCCGTTTTAGTTCTTTCGGTTATTGTATGGATAGTTTCGCAGAATATTGAGCTTGCAATTACAATACTGGTTCTGGGATGTCCCGGGGCATTAGTAATCGGTGTGCCTGTATCAAACGTTGCGGGTATTGGTAATGGTGCACGACACGGTGTTCTACTAAAAGGCAGCGAAGTCATTAATGATTTTAGCAGGGTCGATACAATAGTATTTGACAAAACAGGTACATTGACAATAGGAAATCCTAAAGTAGCCGATACACAGCTTTATACTGATAACATCGACGAAGTATTAGGTTACCTTGCCAGTGTTGAAAATGAGTCAGACCATCCATTAGCAAAAGCAGTTGTAGAATATATTGGATATACAAGGCTATATACAGTTGAAAAAACAGATGTTGTAAAGGGTGGCGGAATTGTCGCTCAAGTGAATGGACATAGAGTTGCAGTTGGTAATGTTGCATTGATGGAACAGGAGAATGTTCATTTAGATGAAAAAGCCCGCGCCGACATTGATAAATTTGAGGAAAATGGAAACTCACTTGTTCTAACATCGGTTAACGGTGAATTGAAAGCATTGATGGGCATTCGTGACAAAATTCGTCCAGGTGTAAAAGAAGATCTTCAGAAGCTGAAAAAATTAGGAGTTAAAAACCTAGTAGTTCTTTCGGGAGATAATCAAGGAACAGTTGACTTAGTTGCAAGAGAACTTGGATTAACAGAAGCTCACGGACACATGTTGCCGGAAGATAAATCAGCATATATTAAAGAGCTGCAAGCAAAAGGTAAAATTGTCGCATTTGTCGGAGATGGAGTAAATGACAGCCCATCACTGGCTCTGGCGCAAATCGGAATAGCTATGGGAAGCGGTACAGACGTAGCCATTGAGACCTCAGACGTTGTCTTAATGAATTCAGATTTCAGTCGTCTGCCCCATGCGCTGGGTTTAACAAAAGCAACAGCAAGTAATATGCGGCAAAATATCATTATCGCAGTTGGAGTTGTATTAGTTCTACTTGCCAGCGTATTCTTCAGTGAATGGATGAACATGTCTATAGGTATGCTAGTACACGAAGGGAGTATATTGGTGGTAATACTAAATGGTATGAGGCTCCTTCGGTACAAATTAAGACATTAGGAAGGTTTTAATAAATATTTGATGTAAATCAATTTAAATAAAATAATAATATTGTAAAATTATTATATAAAATATTAAAGGAGAGATGAAAAATGCAGAAAGCAACTATTCAATTAGAAGCATTGACTTGTCCGTCATGTATACAAAAGATCGAAGGCGCAGTAAAATCCTTAGATGGTGTAGATAAAGAAAGTGTAAACGTATCCTTTAACTCAAGTAAAGTAAAACTAAACTTTGATGATGAAAGATTATCAATAAAGGATATCGAAAATGCCATCGACAAAATGGGATATGAGGTTAAAAAGTCTCAAGTAAGAGCTTTATAGAATTAACAAAAAAATTAACCGATCCTCGTGAGTTTTTAAGGCATGGGGGTCGATTTTTTTTAGTGAACTTTCGTATTATAGAGAGACCGGTATTGTTTTTTAAGCAATAAATTGCTCAATAATATATTCTTTGATATAATAAAAATAACATATAATAGAAATCTGCATTTTACCACATTTGTAATAACACTCTCAGTAAATCCTATTACCGGCGAATTACAGTATAGATTAAAAAAATAGTTGAGCGCACAGGCTATGATCCTCGATCTGTTAAGAACTCCTCAGTTTTTTGTATAGCAACTCACTTTTATAATGACACCTTAGTCGAATTGTATTTATGCCTATTTGCTACACATAAAAAATAGGCAACCTCGGGTTTATATTTCATAACATTGTGGCACCATAATTAATGGTATAAACTCATAGTATAATACACAATTCGTGTGATTATAATAATTTAACAAGGAGGTCTTTCTATGACTGGCATCGCTTTAGTAATTGCATTTATTATTGCAATTGCACTAATGATTATTGCCATTTCGAAATTCAAGATTCATCCATTCCTCTCTATTATGGCGGTATCACTACTTTTTGCAATTGTTGCGGGAATTCCAATAACCGATATACC
>CAYMLJ010000055.1:9669-11514 GCA_964391395.1 uncultured Ruminiclostridium sp.
CTTACAAATGAAACATTAAAAGTTGCAGGACCTATTCTTTTCATTACAGCAGCAGGCGGAGTTCTAGGGAATGTGATTGCATCTTCCTCATTAGTCGACTTTATAAAAGAAAATTCTGCAGTGCTTTCATCACTGGGATTGTTATTCCCGTTCCTGTTATCGGCAATATTGAAGACCGCTCAAGGTTCTTCTACTGTTGCGATAACCACAACCGCAGGTATAGTTGCACCGATGATGATGACCTTAGGGCTTGGTACTCCTATGTTGGCCGCATTGACGGTAATAGCCATAGGTGCAGGTGCAATGACTGTTTCACATGCAAATGACAGTTACTTCTGGGTTGTTACAAACTTCGGAAATATGAAGGTTGAAGATGGTTACAAAACACAGACAATGGGCACACTTGTTGTAGGTATAGCTGCAATAATTAATGTGTACCTTGTATACCTTTTTATGTAGTATTGAAATTATTTAAAAAGAAGTATTATTATATCTTAATAAAGATGTACGCCGAAGCTTATGCTCCGGCGTCTTCTTTAATAAACACCAATAAATGAGGTATACTGAATTTGAGTTTTGATTCTTATTTAGTCAGGAGGAAACTATTATGAACTTAAGGCTTGATTCAAATAAGATAATAGAATCGGCTATAAATTCGGCGCTCCCAAATAACGCAGTAAGGAAAGCCTTGCAGGATGAGGACTTCTCGGGTGGCAAATTAATCTTAGTATCTATAGGCAAGGCAGCTTGGTCTATGGCACAGTCTGCGTGTGAGTTTCTTGGCAACAGAATTAATGAAGGTATAGTAATAACAAAATATGACCATGCCCAAGGTGATTTACAAAATGTTCGTATTATGGAGGCAGGGCACCCAATTCCCGATGCTAATTCTTTCGCAGCTACAGAAGAGGCAATAAAAATGGTATCAGGGTTATCAGCCGAAGACAAGGTGCTGTTTCTTATATCAGGCGGAGGTTCAGCCCTGTTTGAGAAGCCCTTGATCAATGAAAATGAACTTGAACCTTTGACTAAACAACTTCTTGCCTCCGGAGCCGATATTATTGAAATAAACACAATTAGAAAGCGTTTGTCGGCTGTAAAGGGTGGAAAATTCGCAAAGCTTTGTGAACCGGCTCAGGTTATCTCTGTGGTATTGTCCGACATTATCGGAGACCCATTGGATATGATAGCTTCGGGACCTGCATACCCTGATTCATCAACTTCAGAGCAGGCAACTGAGATAATACGAAAATATGGGATAACTGTGTCTGCGGAAATATCGGAATTATTAAAAATGGAGACTCCCTCGGAATTAAATAATGTTAGGACTAAAATTACAGGCAGTGTTACCCAGCTTTGCTTTGCCGCGGAGCGTACATGCCGAGACCTTGGTTATGAGCCGATATTGCTTACAGCAAGCCTTAGATGTCAAGCCAGAGAAGCTGGTAGCTTCCTTGGCTCAATTGCTCAATACTACAATTCAACAGATAAGCCACTTGCTTTCATAGCAGGGGGTGAAACAGTTGTACAGTTGAAAGGTAAAGGTAAGGGGGGCAGAAATCAGGAACTTGCACTATCGGCTGCAGACGAAATTTCAGGGCTTAAGAATGTAGCGGTTTTTTCAATAGGCTCAGACGGAACAGACGGACCAACTGATGCGGCCGGAGGATATGTGGATACAGACACTAAGAAGCTCCTGGCACAAAAAGGCATTGATATATTCGAAACACTGGAAAACAACGATGCATACCATGCTCTAAAAGCCAGTGGAGGGCTTATTATCACAGGTCCCACAGGAACAAATGTAAATGATCTATCGGTGTTGCTGATAAAAAGATAATGCGT
>CAYMLJ010000056.1:0-11347 GCA_964391395.1 uncultured Ruminiclostridium sp.
CAGGATGACAATTGAAGGTATCATTTACAACGTATATGGGAAAACTCTTTTGTATGCTTAACTGCAAAACTTAGGAGTGAACTTATGAACGGTGTCTTAAAAGTTTCGGCATGTCTAATGCTATCAACGCTAATAACCATCCAACTTCTGCTTGTTTCGCCTTATAGAGTAAGACTTACCGATGATACCATTAATGGGAGAGTACTAAAATTATATGAGTCAGTTATTAGTAAAGGAACAATAATATTAGATTCCATGGGAGATTATGAGCCCAATACGGCATATATTATCATTAACGGTGAGCCGCAGAAATTGGTTGATACATTTCCTGTGGAGCTAAATCTTAGTGATGGCGATGTTGTGGAGATACAATTAAAACAGGGAGTTAATCCTTTCTATGTGTTCTTATTATCCCGCAAAGGGTCTATTAATACTAACCTTAAGGGAAGCTCAATTGTTATAAAACCGGGAATTAATATGTTATTCCGTGTTATGGATAATAAGCTCTTAAAATGAAGCTGAATTTTTGCTGTCTTTAGATAATTCATGTTAGAATATTTAAAGATGGTTCTTGTTTCGAGAGATTACATGAAATATAATCAATAGGAGTCAAGTATTATACCTGTTCGAATTAGAATTAGTTTGCGGGGGGCTTTGGCGTGGATAATGTAAATATGCAAAACGGTAGTAAGGATGTTGTAAAGGCAGCGATAATGATGTCCCTGACTGGTGACAGGGGAGAGGAAAAAGCACTAAAAAATCAACTGGCCAAAAGCGGAATAATAACCGCGGCAGTTGATTATGGCGGTGAATTCATTAATTCGGTAATGAAAATTGTGGAAAGAGCCGTAGTTTCTTCTAAACGCGAAGGCGTAATTGAAGAATGCCATAATGAGGAAGGTGCGGTAGCTGGAGCTGCAAGAGAAGCATTATCCCAGGTTATGCCAAAGGCATTAGGATTAAATGTAGGCGGGAAAATTGCCGTAGCTCGATCTGGGGAACACGTAGCAGTATCTGTATTTTTTGGTATAGGTCTTCTGCATTTAAACGAAATTGCTATAGGGACAGGACATAGAGTAGTTTAGCAGGGGGTATATATGAAATCAATGCAAATTGCTATAGATGGGCCTTCGGGTGCGGGGAAAAGCACCATGGCCAAGCTCATTTCTCAAAAATTAGGCATTATATATTTGGATACGGGAGCTATGTATAGAACCTTGGCTTTAAAAGCTATCCGGTTGAATATTGATACCCAAGACAGTAATAAAGTTACAGAGCTATTATCTGATTTTAATATTAGTATAAAGTATGAAAATGGTAGCCAGAAAGTTATACTAAATCATGAAGATGTTTCTGATAAAATACGTACTGATGAAGTATCCATGGGTGCTTCGAATGTATCTGCAATTCCTGCTGTAAGAAAGCGTCTTGTGGAGCTCCAACAGGAAATGGCAAGCAATACTTCGGTTGTTATGGACGGACGGGATATAGGAACACATGTACTTCCCAATGCAGATGTAAAGATTTTTTTGACTGCCGGTGTTGCCCAGCGGGCTTTAAGACGGTATAATGAACAAAAAGAAAAAGGCATTCTGAAGAAGAGTCTTGAAGAAATTGAAAAGGAAATTGAAGTCCGAGATTACAACGATAGCCATAGAGCTGCATCCCCGTTAAGGCAGGCTGATGATGCTGTGCTTTTGGATACCAGTAATTATTCGATAGAAGAATCGGTTGAAAAAATTCTTGAAATCATCAGAAGTAAGGGGTTGCCGAATGCTTTATAGTATTGCAAAATTTATTCTATATATCTATTTTATTATTTTTCGCCGTGTAAAGATTGAAGGGAAGGAAAATATCCCTCAAGATGGCCCAGTTTTACTTAATGCGAATCATCCAAGTGCCTGGGACATGTTCTTAGTTGCAGTTTTTATGAGAAGAAGGGTTTATTACATGGCCAAAGCCGAGTTGTTTAAAAACCCGATTTTAAGATTTTTGCTAAAATCAGTAGGTGCTTTTCCCGTTAGCAGGGGAAAAGGTGATATAGGATCGATAAAGACTGTATTTAAGCTGTTAGAACAAGGAAAAGTGGTAGGAATCTTCCCGGAAGGAACCAGAACTCCAAAAAGAAATCCGAAGAAAAGAAAAGCAGGAGCTGCTATGATGGCATTGCATTCCAAAGCACCTATTCTTCCGGTAGGAGTAGAGTGGAATAAGAAGATCTTTTCTAGAGTCCGTGTGGTTTTCGGTGAACCATTTTTAATGCTGCCGAAAGAGGAAGGTAAGCATATTCCGAAAGAAGAACTGCTAATATTAACCGATGAAATTATGGATAAAATATATGCATTAATTGGTCAGTGAGGCTCAAATGGAAATTAAAGTTGCAAAATACGCCGGATTTTGTTTTGGTGTTGATAAGGCGGTAACGACTTCCTTCGACTTAAATTATGATGGAAATAAATACACCATGGGTGAATTGATACATAATCGCAATGTAATTGAGCGGCTTGAAAAAAAGGGTATAAAAGCAATAAATAATCTGGATCAATTAAAAGAAGGGGACTGTGTAATAATCAGGGCTCATGGCATAGGAGAAAAGGCTTATGATGACCTTAAAGGCCTGAATGTTGAAATTATTGATGCAACATGTCCTTATGTAAAACGTATTCATGAGATAGTCAAAAAAGAGTACGAGTCCGGAAATAAGATTGTTATTGTAGGAGACCGTGAACATCCTGAGATAATTGGAATAAACGGATGGTGTGAAGGAAAAGCTTTAATTATCTCCCATGAAAAAGAAGCTGAACAACTGCCATATTATGATCAAAAGGCTGCAGTTGTTTCACAAACTACTTTTAAAAGGGCGAAATATGAAGATATTTGTGAAGTTCTAAAGAAAAAGTTTGCATTCGTATTAAAATTTGATACAATATGTAATGCGACTGTGCAACGACAATCCGAGGCAGATAAGCTGTCCAAGGAAGTAGATGTAATGATCGTTATAGGAGGAAAGAATAGTTCTAATACGCAGAAATTATTTGAAATCTGTAAAGAGAACTGTTCTGAAACTTATCTTATAGAAAATGCTGATGAGTTACCTCTTTTCGATAAAAATGCAAGAACAGTAGGGATTACCGCAGGTGCATCGACACCTGAGATGGTAATCAAGGAGGTTATTTTTCACATGGAAGACATGATGAACGGGCATGAAGGCGAGATTAATTTTAGCGAAGCCCTAGAGATGACTTTGACCGAGCTTAAGACCAATGAGATTATAAAAGGAAAGATTATCGGATACAATAATAACGACGTATTCGTTGATTTGGGCTATAAGGCTGACGGTCTTATCCCAATGGAAGAGTTTCTTGATGATCCCGATTTTGATCCGGAAAAAGAATTGAAAGCCGGAAATGAGATAGAAGCACTGGTTGTTAAAATCAATGACGGTGAAGGTAATGTTGCATTATCCAAGAAAAAAGTTGATTCTATCCGTGGTTTTGAATTGGCCGAAGAGGCATTCAAAAATAATACTCCCATTGATGTTGTAATTAAAGAAATCGTCAAGGGCGGAGCTGTTGCGGATTTCAAGGGAGTTCGTATATTTATACCGGCTTCTCAGATTAGTGATAGATTCGTAAAGGATTTAGAGCCATATAAAGGTAAGAAGGTCAAGCTCGTAATAACAGAAATGGCAAACAGAAGACGTGTTGTAGGGTCTTGCCGGGCCATTATCGAAGCAGAAAAAGCCATTAAGTCGGAGGCTTTCTGGAATGAGGTAGAAATAGGCAAGGAATATACAGGAACAGTTAAGAGCATTACAAGCTTTGGCGTATTTGTCGATCTTGGTGGCGTGGACGGATTGGTTCATGTATCCGAACTTTCTTGGAAGAGAGTGGAGGATCCTTCAAGCATCCTAAAAGTAGACGATGTAGTAAATGTAAGAATTATTAACTTTGACAAGGAAAAGAAAAAGATATCCTTGGGTTACAGGAAAATGGAAGATAATCCGTGGTACAATATTGAAAGCAAGTATTCTGTTGGAAGCATCGTATCCGGTACTGTTCTTCGTATGGTTCCGTTCGGCGTTTTTGTCGAGCTTGAAGAGGGTGTAGAGGGGCTTGTGCATATCTCCCAAATTTCCAGTGTTCGAATCGGAAGACCTGAAGAGGTTCTTGAAGTTGGACAACAGGTTGAAATGAAAATTATGGATATTAATACAGAACTCAAGAAAATCAGTTTATCCATAAAGGAAGTTAATCCTATTGATCCACAAATCGAAGGAGAGCCTGTTGTCGAAGAATCAAATGAAAGAATTCCCTCTGAACATAGTGAGGAAATGTCAAACACAATAGGCGATATCTTAAAGGACGCAGAAATCCAAGAATAATATTAAGTATAAAAAAGATTATATATGGCAAGACCGGAAACCCGGTCTTGCTGTTGTATATTTTTAGTTTGTTCTAAGGAGGGTAATAATGGAAAACTTTAATGATTATGAAATTTTTAAAACAAAATTTTATAGCTTATCGAATATTGACTTAAACCTTTATAAAGAAAAACAAATGAAAAGACGTATTACATCCTTGGTAGAAAAATATGGTCTTACTACATACTGTTCATTTTTGGAGGAAATGAAGAAAAACTCAGAACTATATAAAATATTTATTAATTACCTCACTATTAATGTGTCGGAATTCTTCAGGAACCCAGGACAATGGGAGTATTTTGAAAAGAAGATACTATCTGAAACTTTCAAAAATAGAAATCTGCAAGATTTAAAAATATGGAGCTCAGCCTGTTCAACAGGGGATGAGCCATATACAATAGCAATGATACTAAACAAATTTTTACCCCTTGAAAAAATCAGTGTTTTAGCATCCGATATTGACATTGAGGCTATGAATAAGGCAAAAGCAGGAGTTTATTCTTCAAGAAGTTTAAAAGAGCTTCCAAAAGAGTATTTGGATAAGCATTTTAAGAGAATAGACGATGATAGCTACCAAATATCGGAGAAGGTACGAAACTGTGTAGATTTTAAGCAGCTTAACCTTTTAAAGGACCCTTACCCAAAAGGAATTGACATAATAATCTGCAGAAATGTACTGATTTATTTTACAGAGGAAGCAAAAAATTATATAATGAAGGGGTTTAGTGAATCTCTTAAACCTAATGGTGTGCTTTTTATAGGCAGCACCGAACAAATAATGAATTATCAGAGCTTTAATATGAAGCCTATAGAAACATTTTTCTATCAAAAAGCGGAGGGATAGTGATTATGGTAAAGATAGATAAAATGGCTAAGGAAGAGCTATTAGAGATTATAAGAATAAAGGATGAGCTTTTAAAAGAGCAAAGGGAAGAATTAGATGCATACAGAGAATTAGTTGAAGAATTGTATGCAAAGCTTGGTATAAAAGATTCGATATTCACAGGAAATGGAGACTAATTGTGTTCGCCTATCTTAAGGGTATTTTGATAAGAAAAACAGCAGACAGCATTATTATTGATGTTAACGGCGTCGGATACAAGGTGTTTACACCCGGTACCACTCTTTCTACATGCAGTGAAGCAGGTAGCGAGATAAAGCTTCATACCCATTTCTATGTCAGAGAGGATAATCAAGCTCTTTATGGATTTTTGAATGAAGAGGAGCTGAAGATGTTTGAGCAGCTTCTCACGGTGTCTGGAGTAGGCCCCAAAGCGGCCCTTAGCTTAGTATCGAACATTCCGCCCTCACAATTCGGTCTTGCGGTTTTAACCGATGATTTTGAAAGCTTTACAAAGGCCCCGGGAATAGGTAAAAAGACAGCCCAAAAAATTATTTTAGAGCTTAAAGATAAATTAAAGAAGTTAAATAGCCAATTAACCGATATAAAAGTTGAAACTGCATGTTTGCAACCATCAGACAATAAAATGAAAGAAGCAATAAGTGCTTTAATCATGCTGGGTTATTCATCGCAGGAAGCAAGTAGGACAATTTCTACTGTATATGATGAAGAAAAAACAATAGAACAGATAATTAAGGATGCTCTTAAGAGCGCTCTATGAGTAAGGTGAGGTGGTATAGTGGAGGAAGAAAGACTTATAAACAGTGAGCTCAGAAGAGATGATTTTGATGAAGCAAGCTTAAGGCCACGTACCATCAATGAATATATTGGACAGTCTAAGGTAAAAGAAAATCTTCTTGTTTTCATAGAAGCAGCAAAAAAAAGAGAAGAAGCTCTGGATCATGTGCTTCTATACGGCCCTCCCGGCCTTGGTAAAACCACCCTTGCGGGAGTAATTGCCAGTGAGCTAGGTGTAAACCTAAGGATAACTTCCGGTCCGGCAATTGAAAGGGCGGGGGATTTAGCAGCTATTTTAACTAATCTGGGTCAATCTGACGTCCTGTTTATTGATGAAATCCATAGACTGAACCGAAATGTTGAGGAAATTCTATATCCGGCTATGGAGGATTACGCATTAGATATTATTATCGGAAAGGGCCCAAGTGCCAGGTCTATTCGTCTTGATCTGCCAAAATTTACATTGATAGGCGCTACAACCAGAGCAGGCCTCTTAACATCTCCATTACGGGATAGATTCGGTATAATTAATCGTTTAGAAATTTACACCCATGATGAGCTAACCACTATTGTAAAACGTTCAGCTAATATTTTGGGTATAGAAATAGAAGAAGCAGGAGCACAGGAGATTGCGAAGCGCTCGAGAGGAACTCCGAGAATTGCAAACCGCCTTCTAAAAAGAATCCGTGACTTTGCTCAGGTTAAATCAGATGGCCAGATATCGCAGGAAGTGGCCCAATATGGTTTGAAGGCCCTTGAAATTGACGATCTCGGTCTTGATAACACAGATAGAATCGTACTTGACACAATAATCAACAAGTTTGACGGAGGTCCTGTGGGATTAGATACTCTGGCCGCCTCCACAGGAGAAGAGGCAAACACAATAGAAGATGTTTATGAGCCGTATCTCTTGCAACTAGGCTTTATTCAGAAAACTCCCCGAGGCAGACGGGCCACCCGCTTGGCATATCAGCATCTAGGTATTCAATATACGGACAGAGATGATATCGAACAAATCAGCTTTACTAACGGTAATGAATAAAGGAGACGAACAATGTCATACAAGGTTGGATTTATAGGTGTTGGAAATATGGGCGGTGCCCTTTTAAGAAGTATAGTCAGATTTAATAAGGAAGCTGCACTTAATAATTCAGAAGAGCAGTTATTTTCTGTTTCAGCTTATGATATCAACGCTGAATTACTGAAAAAGCTCACAAACGAAACGGGTATTATTGAGGAAATTAGTGCAGCCAGCCTTGTAAATAATTGCGATATAATTGTTCTGGCTGTGAAGCCTCAATACTGTCAAAATGTGCTTGAGCAAATAAAATCGGCTATAACAGAGAAAAAAATAATTGTCTCAATAATAGTGGGACTTTCAGCCCGGTATTTTAAAGGTATTTTAGGCAGTCAAGCCAGAATTGTAAGAACCATGCCCAATACCCCCGCGTTGGTAGGAGAAGGCATGACCCTTGTAAGCTGGAATGATTCTGTTAATGATGATGAGAAGAAAGCCATAACAAAGCTTTTTAGCTGTTCCGGTAAAGTTGAGGAATTAGATGAAAGCCTTATGAGCGAAGTAACTGCCCTTACCGGTAGTAGCCCGGCTTATGTATTTATGTTTATTGAAGCTATGGCCGATGCAGCTGTAAAAGCCGGGATACAGCGCAAACTAGCATACAGACTTGCTGCACAGGCTGTTTTGGGATCGGCTAAAATGGTTTTGGATACGGGAATGCATCCGGCTGAGCTTAAGGACATGGTTTGTTCTCCTGCCGGTACAACCATTGAGGCTGTGGCAATTCTTGAACAGGAAGGCTTCAGAAATGCCATAATAAAAGCTATGGATGAGTGCACAAGAAAAGCCAGAGAGATAGGCCGAAAAAATTCCGGCAAATAGGAGATTTTATGGAGTATTACGAGAAAACTATCAGTACCGAGTTAAAGTATAAAGGAAATATTATAGATGTAGAAAAATTAATGGTTGAGCTTCCAAATGGAAAACTGGCATCAAGAGATGTTGTTAGGAATGCCGGTGCATCTGTTGTGGTTCCTATTATAGATGATGAAATTATACTGGTACAACAATTTAGAAAACCGCCTGAAAAGGTTTTTATAGAGCTTCCTGCCGGTAAGCTTGAGTATGGTGAAGATCCTGCTGTTTGCGCCGCCCGTGAGCTTAAGGAAGAGACAGGATACAGCACCGAGAAACTTGTAAAAATTCTGGAGCTATATCCGGCACCTGCGTTTTCGGACGAAATTCTGCATATTTATTTAGCGACAGAGCTAATTAAAGGTGAAGCCGCACCCGATGAGGACGAATTTATTTCAGCTAAAGCATACAAAGTTACCGAAGCCTTGTCTATGATAGATGAGGGCATCATAAATGATAGTAAAACAGTGGCGGGTATTTTGTTCGCTACACGGTTTCTCAATAAATAATCAGTTTTTTGGGAGAAAAATATGGCAATATCCGTTAAGAAAATCGGTATAATTGGCTTAGGTTTAATCGGTGGCTCTATTGCACGTGCTTTAAGGCGAAACGATAAGGGTTATATTATAAAAGCCTGGGATAAAGATAAAAAAAACCTGGAATTGGGACTTTCAGAAAAAGTGCTTGATGAATATTCTTTGTCATTAAAAGAAGACTTTTTTGATTGTGATGTCATTTTTCTGTGTATCCCTGTTTTTGCAATGGGAGATATTCTCAATGAGCTTTTAGAAAGTATTTCTCCCAATACTATTTTGACCGATGTGGGAAGTACAAAGTCTGATGTAGTTGCTTTAATCAATGAAATGAAAGTGAAGAATCCATTTATTGGGGGGCATCCTCTTGCAGGGTCAGAAAAATCTGGCTTTGCTGCATCAAGAGCAAATCTGTTTGAAAATGCCTACTATTGCCTAACTCCTACCGAAGATACCGATAAAGACAGCGTAAATAGGCTTAGGGATATTGTAAATGATTTAGGAGCAATCCCAATAAAAATGACTCCAAATGAACATGATAGAGTTACGGCTGCAATTAGTCATGTTCCTCATGTTATTGCAGCATCGCTTGTAAATTTAATTGATGAGCTTGACAGCTCCGATAATCTCATGAAAACCATATCTGCCGGAGGTTTTAAGGACCTTACCCGTATTGCCTCGTCATCGCCGAGTATGTGGGCGGGGATTTGTTTGTCTAACAGGGATAAGATTCTCGAAACAATAGAATCCTTTATAGAGTGTCTAAAATGCTTCAAAATTGATTTAAAAAGCAATAATAGGGAAAGTATTGAAAAGTTTTTTACTTCCGCCAGAGACCTTAGAAATGCCTTATCAGACAGAAAGAGTATTTTTCAAAAAACATATTCGATTATGGTCGATGTGGACGACAAGCCGGGTATTATTGCTTTAATTGCTTCAGCTCTTGCAGACGAGAATATTAATATTAAGAATATTGGTATCTTAAACAGCAGGGAGACCGAGGACGGAGCATTGGAAATTCAGGTAGAGAGCGAAGAATCACGTCTCCGTAGTATTGAGACGCTAACCCGTTTGGGGTATGGAGCAAAACAGAAAGATTAATAGAGAAGATTGCAAATAAGACTTTTTATTTAACTTGTACAATGTATAATTATGGTCGCCGCCTCATAAATTCTAACGAGGTGAGTGACCATGTTATTTATCAGCATAAAAAAGAAAACCCTGGGATTGTTTTTTGTTGCCATTATACTTTGCTTGGTGGTTGTAATAATCTACTCTACAGTAAAAGTCTCTCATAACGAAAATAAATACCAGTCAGTGCTGGCTATGACACAGATGTTTGATGATACACATTTTATTGCATACATAACAGATGTTGAGGCCCATAAGGAAAAACAGAGCGTAGAGGTATTTGACATAGCAAAGGGTGAAGTAATAATAACCGAGCCAAGCAGCATTGATATACAAAATGAGGTATTTAATTATGTAAAGACAATAAAAGGACTGTATACCAAAGTCATGCCATTCCCCGAAAAAGGGTATATAATTCGCGTCCCCTTTGATACCCCCATAAAAGTAAATCAAGAGTTGCTGAATAATGCCGGGATAAGAGCACTGGACTCTGTATTTATAATACTAAGTGATAAAGAAGCTCCGATTATTCTCATACTTGATAATCAGGAAAAGCCGTATTTCTATACATTTAACGCAAGCGTTCAACCCTTGCTGGATTATGTAAAGCTAAAGCCTGAAGCAGATAAATCACAAGAAAGTATGGAGAACCCGGACCTAGAGAATACCGATATCCCTACAGAAATTGAAACCGAGGAAGAGATATCGGAAGTGCCGGAAGATTAAAGTGAGCGAAAGACAGATTGTAAGCCGGATAAATTATATCAAGAGAGCATTAGCAGGGATAGTGCTCTCTTGTTGCTTATTGTACAGAGTGGTAAAAAGCTTGATAATCTAAAGAAATTAAGGTATAATATCTTTAGAATAATACAAGGAGGTAAATAATATGCCGAAGATTATATCAAGTACCGACCTACGTAATAACTACAATGAAATATCTACATTCTGCCGTGAAAACTGCGAGCCTGTCTTTATTACAAAAAACGGTCAGGGAGACTTGGCGGTCATGAGTATAGAAAAATATGAAGCCCTTAGCGGTAAACTGGAACTTTATCAGCTTCTTGACGAAGGAAGAGCTGCTGTCAAGGCCGGTAAGAAACGCCCTCTTGATGAGGTCATAAAGGATATCAAACGAGGTATCGACAATGGCAAAATATAGGGTTGATGTGTCTGAACCGGCTGAAAATGACCTTGGAGATATTGTCCGCTATATTACTTCTCAACTCTCCGCTCCCGTATCTGCACTGAAAATGATGTCGTTTTTCGAGGAAGCAATGGCAGGTCTGTCAGATATGCCACAACGATATCAGCTTGTTGCGGATGAGCGCCTGTCACAAATGGGATACAGAAAATTAATTGTAAAAAATTATGTTGTTTTCTTTTCTATTGATGAGGAAAACAAGGTGGTTGACGTCGAAAGAATTCTCTATAGCAGGCGTGACTGGCTTAGATTTTTAATATGAGCTTGCGAATATCAAGAAAGTTACCGCCGCGTTAGCAAGGTAATTTTCTTATAACTAGGTTTAATTGAATAACTTCTGCCGCCCCTATCTATGGAGGGGATGTTACTTTATCAAAAGAGATCAAATGAGAAATATAATAATCATAAAAATAGCAGAAGGTTTTGAAAAGTCAGCAACTCTTGTTTATAATAAGGAGGTGCCGTGGGGGTGTAGCTCACCTGGGAG
>CAYMLJ010000057.1:0-11237 GCA_964391395.1 uncultured Ruminiclostridium sp.
ATAATATAATGAGCCAGCGAAAGGTTATTATGGACGGCGATGTTTCTCTTGAAACATTGGACTTTGATGATTCTGTAAATGCTATGGATCAGATGATAAAAGATTTTGGGGGCTTTGCAGAGGCTAGGAATGTAAAGGGTAAAAGCCAAACTTCAAGAGCTTTAAGATCTGCTAGCTACATAATACGAGTCCCGGCCGAAAGCTTCGAAATGGTGCTTAAAAGCATGGGGAGCATTGGAACAGTTTTAGAGTCCTCTTCCAAAGGAACCGATATCACAGATCAGTACTATGACGCACAAACAAGAATAAGAACTTTAAAGGTCCAGGAAGATACCCTTCTGGATATTTTGGCAAAGTCAACAAAGCTGGAGGATGTTATTACACTTGAAAGAAGAATTGCCGAGGTTCGTTATGAGATTGAGAGCCTCGAAAACACCATAAAAAATTATGACCGATTAGTATCATTCAGTAGGATTACTGTTTATATTCAAGAAGTCACTGATGAAACCGAAACTCGGCCCGAACCAGAGACATTGGGTGAAAGAATTTCCAGTACGTTTGCCGAATCCATCGACAATTTTAAAAGAGGCTTTGAGAATTTCCTAATTTGGTTGATTTATTCATGGATAAATATAATTCTTTTCTTAATCATAATGGCAATTGCACTATTTATAGTTAAAAAAAGCAAAAAACGATCGGCAAAAAAGTCAGCCAAAAAAGCGGAAATAATTAATGAGGAAGATAAGGATAAATAGACCTTAAAAAAATAGCTTAAAAATCAACAATAAGAGGCTGTATCAAAGTATGGAATGAATCGCTCGGAGTGTATGACGTCCAATTTTGAAACGGCCTCTTTCTATGTAGTCTAAATAAACTTGCATGCACTAAATCCTCCGGCGCCAAACTTTTATTATTTTTACGGAGATTTTTGCGTAACGTGTTTTAAAACCACGATTTTGGGTAACTATAACGAGAAAAAATATATCCCCCACCTCTAAGGTGGCGGGTAGTGGTTAATGCCTCAGGCGGGGGCATGTCCCTCGCCTCGAGTTTCAACGAACGGGTGAGGTCGTTTGCATTATTTTCAACAGTAAGTGTTTTCGCTGGGGGATGGCATGAAGAAACTTGGTGAATCTGAAAAATACACTCAAAAATATATTATAGCAATTATTATTTCTCTTATTTTTGGCGGATTTGCGATTATTTACACAAATGTCTACCTTAATAATATGGTTGGGCATTCATTAGTCGAAATCGCAAAGATGGGAGCTAAAACTATTGAGAATAAGATTGAATGGAATTTAGAAAGGCTGGAACTTCTATCGGAATCGGAGATTATATACAGTAATAAATACTCAATTAATGAAAAGATAAATTATTTAAGTCAATCTGACAAGTCAAATGATAATATTTCATTTGCATATATCACAACAGACGGAATTTTGCACCGAGATTTTGGAGGGGAATTTGATGTAAGCCGGGAACAATTCTTTTTAAAGGCTATGGAGGGAAAACAATCGGTTGAAAGAACCGATATAATATTTTATCAGGATTATCCCGCAATAGTCTTTACTACTCCTGTTACCTATGAAAACGAAATTAAAAGTTTTATATCTTTAATTTATTCGACAGAGGATTTCTGTGAAATGGTAGAGGATATTACATTTGGTAATGAAGGCTATGGATATATTATCGACTCTGAAGGAGTCACTCTTGCCCATAATGACAGAAGTCTTGTAAAGAATAAAGTAATATCCATAAATGATGCAAAATATGATTCCAGCTTGAAAAAGCTTGCAGAAATTGAAATGAGAATGTTGCGGGGTGAAACAGGATCGGGGCCATATTTATATAAAGGCCAAAAGAAGATGATGGGCTTCTCCAAGATTAATAATGTATCTTGGAGTTTCGCGGCTACTTCCCCTATGACCGACGCTTTCAGTGATGCAAGCCCTATTGTTATAGTAGTTACATTAGCCGTTAGCGCCTTTAGTTTATGTTTAATACTGATAAATATCTATTTTGTGGCTCTTAACAGAAAATCAAAAAGAGAGGAAAAAACGCTCAAGAACGCTGTTGAAACAGCCAACATTATAATCATATCTTTTTTGGATGACGGAGTTATTTTAGAATTCAATGTTAATGCCGCTGAAAAACTGGGATATGATCCAAAGAGAATTATTAAGACCTTCCGTATTTATGATTTACTTTCTCCAAAAGAGCAAAATAAGCTAAAAGAGGCACTGGAAGAACATAGAAAGGGCCTAGCAAAGAAAAACTTCGAACTCAGTATGATAACAGCCGATGGTGAAACCGCATATATTCTGTTTAATATTAATATTTTGGACAAGGAAAGTGCCACACCTGTCTATGAACTAATGGGCATCTGTATAACGGATCGTGTATTATCAGAGACTCAGTTGATAGAAAAGCATGAAGAATTATCGGCGGTCTATGAAGAATTGGCAGCATCGGAAGAGGAGCTAAAAGATCAATTGGAAGAGCTCATTAAGCAAAAAATGATGCTTCAGGAAAAGGATGATAGGCATAATCTTGTAGTTGATGCCTCAAATATAGGTATTTGGGACTGGGACGTGACAAGGGATACATTTTTCTATTCTCAGAAATGGTATGATATTTTAGAAATTGAAAAAGAAAAAATTGCAGGGAAAGAAAATATATATAGAATAAATGCAATTCTGGAAGAAGACAGGCGAACACATGAAAATGCCCTTTCTGATTGTGTCAAAAAAATAACTTCATATTATGAATGCGAATTTCGTGTACAAACCCCGAGTGGCAGAATTAAATGGATATATGAAGTGGGGAAGGCTCTGTTTGATAAAAGGGGTAAACTTATAAGAATGGCAGGAGCTCATTCTGATATCACCATGAAGAAGGAATCTGAAAAACGAATACATAAACTTGCCTTTTATGATATTCTTACGGGATTGCCCAACCGCAGCAAACTCACCGAAAAGTTTTATGAAATAGCTAAAATTCCTGAACGTAAGATAGCAATCATAATTATTGATATAGATAATTTTAAACTTATTAATGATTCATACGGCCACGATGTCGGAGACAAGCTATTGGTCGAGGCAACTGAAAGGCTTAATAGCATGAACACTGAAAATTCTTATATAGCTAGAATGGCCGGAGATGACTTTGCCTTGATGGTCTGGGACTATGAGGAAAATTGTGAGCTAAACGAAATTATAGCTAATTTAATTAATTGTATTGAAGGCATGGCATTTATTAAGAACTACAATATTGTTATTGAAGTAAATATAGGGGTAGCCCTTTACCCGCAGGATGCCAATAACTTTGAGGTCCTTTATAAGAATGCTGACACCGCAAAATATAAGGCTGATGAAAAAAGAATGAAGTATGCTTTTTATAATCAGGATATGAATGATGCAATCTTAGAAAGGCTCAATCTTCAGAACAGCCTGAGGGCAGCACTTGACAAAAAAGAGTTTATACTTCACTATCAGCCCCAATATCGTGCGGCAGATAAAAAGATAATGGGATTTGAAGCTTTAGTACGCTGGAACAGTGAAACCATGGGCATGATATCCCCGGCAAGGTTTATTCCAATAGCAGAGGAGACGCACCTTATAATCCCATTAGGTGAATGGATACTGGAAGAAGCCATTAGATTTATTAAAAAGCTTCATCTACGTGGATATACAGATCTAATAATGTCTGTAAATATCTCAGGCATCCAATTTATACAGAAGGATTTTTCAGAGTTTGTTATAAATCTTTTAAAGAAGTATGATTTACCGCCTAAAAACCTTGAGCTCGAAATCACAGAATCGGTTATGATGAGATCAATGGAGAATGTAATTAATAATTTAGACAAAATAAGAGAAGCGGGCATCCATATTGCATTGGACGATTTCGGGACGGGGTATTCTTCATTGAACTACCTAACCAAAATCCCCATAAATACATTGAAAATTGATAAAACCTTTATTGATGATATCGGTTTGAAAAAAGACAGGAGCCTTTTAATTGAATCCATTGTAGATATCGGGCACGGGCTTGGGTTAAGTATCGTAGCTGAAGGAGTGGAAACTGAGGATCAATATAACTACCTTTTAGAGTGCAAATGCGAACGTATTCAGGGTTACTTCTTCAGCAGACCCCTTCACGAAGATAAAGTGCTTGATTTAATTGATAGTCATTGACAGCATCCGTTTATTTATGATATATTAATTGGGCTATTAAAATAGCATGACGGATAGATATAGATATAGAGAAAAAGCGTGTAAGCCCTAAAAAAATGAAAGTCTTGGAAGGAGGCATTCTTCGAAATGTCTGATATGAAAAAAGATAGAGGCCCCAGAAGGGGTGGCGGCGAAGGTAGAATGGGTGGCCGCGGCGGCATGAGAAGGGCTAAGCGTAAAATATGCCAGTTCTGTGTCGATAAAATAACTGATATTGATTATAAGGATTTAATGAAGACCAGAAAGTTCCTGTCGGAAAAGGGGAAAATTCTTCCCAGAAGAATTTCCGGATGCTGTGCAAAGCACCAGCGCCAACTGACGGTGGCTATCAAGAGAGCCAGACACATTGCTTTGTTACCTTACTCAACTGACTAACTAAACTAACAGCCTATAGATATTAATCTATAGGCTGTATTTCGATTACTGGGAAATTAGAACTTACACCACCTATAATGCTATAATTGTTTCTGACAAGTAGGGGTGGAAGTGATAAAATGAATAATAAAGGATTGGATATCACCAAAAATATAAGGCTCATTGAGAGCCTAAAAGGAGACCTACTCCTTGCGGTTTCTCAGCTCTACAACGAGATGGCATCAGAAACCTGTGAGAATACCAGAGAGGTTGCTCTTGATACATTGTCGGACACTATAATAATAAGCTACCTACTTTCGAGAAGGTTGGGGATTGATTACCCGACAATGGAGAGGCAAATATCCTCAAAGATACGTCTCGGCCTCTTGCAAGAGCATGAAACAGAAAAATATTTTGGAGATTTGTCTGCTTTGTCCCGTATCCGAAACAGTACCCCTCAAACTGAGGATGCGTCATAAACTTTAGGGGCAGCCGACATTTCGCCAATATCAATATATGATGGAGGTTGCACCATGAAAGTAATATTAAAGCAGGACGTTAAGACACTGGGAAAAAAGGATAAAATAGTCGAGGTTAACGATGGTTATGCCAGGAATTTTCTTATTCCGAAAGGTCTTGCAGCCGAGGCAACACCTGCAGCTCTTAATGAAGCAAAGGCAAAAAATGCCGCTGAAATACACAGGAAGGAAAACGAGCTTACCGACGCTAAAGCTTTAGCCGCAAAAATGTCAGGTGTTACGGTTACTGTAAAATCCAAGGCAGGAGCTAACGGCAAGCTGTTTGGTTCCATAACAAGCAAGGATATTGTGGATCAATTAAAAGCTCAGCACAAAATAGCGATAGATAAAAAAATGCTAAATCTCCCGGAAGCAATAAAATCCTTGGGGGAAACTGAAGTTGAAATTAAGGTGTATGCCGGAGTTTCAACAAAGATAAAGGTTATGGTTGAGGATGAACAAGGCGCTTAATTAACCGGGGGTAATTAAATGGACGAGTTATCAAGAATTCCGCCTCATCATATGGAGGCGGAGCAAGCTATTTTAGGAGCACTTCTCATTGACAGGAATGCTTTGTACGAGGTAAGCGGCAGGCTGAGAGCAGATTTCTTCTATCTTGAGAAGCACAAGGAAATATATGAGGCAATTATTTCTCTTTATGAAGAGAGTATGCCCGTTGATATAGTCACGGTATCAGATGTTCTGACCCGTCGCGGGAGCCTTGAAAAGGTCGGAGACGTTGATTATATTGCCCATTTGGCAAATTCAGTAGTCACCACTACCAATGTAGCCCATTATGTATCGATTATTGAGGATAAAGCCCTATTAAGGAGCCTTATTAAAACTTCGGGGGAAATAATTGATTTGGGATACGAAGGAGCAATGGAAGGCTTGGAGGTACTTAATCAAGCCGAAAAAAGAGTTTTCGATTTGGCTCAGGGTTTAAACAAGACCGGTCTAGAGCAGATTAATTCATTATTGGATAAAACTTTTACGCAACTTGAAGAGCTCTGTATGAACAAGGGTGATTTAACCGGTGTTCCCAGTGGTTTTATTGATTTGGACAGAAAAACATCAGGCTTTCAGAACTCCGACCTTATACTAGTTGCTGCCCGCCCCGCAATGGGCAAGACTTCTTTTGTCTTAAATGTTGCTGTGAACGCTGCTTTGCGCAATTTTCCAGTCGCGATTTTTAGCCTGGAAATGTCCAGAACACAATTGGTAAACAGAATTCTGGCTTTGGAATCCATGGTCGAATTGGAAAAGATGAGAACCGGAAGGCTGGATACAGAGGACTGGAAAAAGATTGGTTATTCCTTGGGGCCTTTAGCCAAATCTCCCGTATACATAGACGATAACGCCAGCACAAACACAATGGAAATGATGTCTAAGCTTAGAAAGTTGAAGCTGGAAAAAGGTTTGGGGCTTGTGGTCATTGACTATTTACAGCTTATGGAGGGCAGGAAAAAAAGTGATAACCGTCAGCAGGAAATCTCTGAAATATCGCGTTCCTTGAAAATAATGGCCAAGGAGCTTAATGTACCTATTATAGCCTTATCCCAGTTAAGCAGAGCACCTGAACAGAGAACCGACCATCGCCCCATACTAAGTGATATGAGAGAATCAGGAGCCATTGAGCAGGATGCAGATATGGTGATGTTCCTATACAGAGATGACTATTACAACGACGAAACCGAAAAACGAAATATTGTAGAAGTAATTATCGCCAAGCACAGAAATGGATCCACCGGAACTGTGGAACTGGCATGGATGCCCGAATTTACTAAGTTTGGCAATCGTTTATATGATGAACAACCCCATAATACAGCCAGGTAAGGACAATGGATAATAATAGTTTTGTGGAACAGGTAAAAAATAATATTCTTGATAAGAACCTACTTGATCCGGGCAATAAAATTGTTGTGGGCGTATCAGGGGGGGCCGATTCTGTTTGTCTACTAAAAGTTCTACTTAAAATAAAAGATGAGTTTAAATTAACACTCTATGCTGTTCATGTTAATCATGGCCTAAGAGGCTACGAGGCCAATGATGATCAATCCTATGTAGAGGAGTTATGTGAGGATTGGGAGATACCCTTTAAGGCCTATTTTGTCGATATAAAAGCCCTAAGTAAAAAGCTAGGCCTTTCCGAAGAGGAAGCCGGCCGGGAGGCTAGGTATAAGCTGTTTAGTAAGGTGTTGAAAAATACCGGTTCAGATTACATTGCCGTAGCCCATAATCGGGATGACCAAGCCGAAACTGTTATGCTTAATATTTTACGAGGTTCAGGACTGGATGGTATATGCGGCATGGCCATGAAACAGGGGAATATAATTCGTCCTCTTTTAAACATTTCACGCAGTCAAATTTTAAAATATCTTGGAAATGACAATATTAATTATCGTACCGACAGCAGTAATGAATCTTCGGAATATGCCCGTAATCGTGTAAGAAATAATTTGTTCCCGGGAATAAAAAAAATGTTTAACGTTAATCCTGTAAATCAGCTATATAAGCTTTCAACCCTCGTGAGCGATGATCGGGATTTTATTGAGCAAGAGGCAAAGAGGGCTTATGATGCGGTTGTTTTATCAGACAAGGATGATGTGGAGCTTTCTGCAATCGGTTTAAGAACTTTATCAAATGCTATTTCAAAAAGGATAATCAGGCTGGCATGGGAAAGAATAAACAACAGTCGTAAAAACCTTGAGTCGGTACATGTTGACCAAATAATTACCTTGTGCCAAAATAATCGTACAGGGAAAAAAGTTAAATTAAAAAACGGAATAGAGGTTCTATTGTCATATGACAGATTAATTTTTACAAAAGTGGGTAAAAAATATGATAAGCCTTACTTGTATTTTGTTAATATAGGGGGTTATACCCAAATAAAAGAGCTCAATGCTACTTTAAAGGCAAAAGTACTAAGTGGCAGCGAAATAACGCAATTGGGCGACTTTAGCACAGTTGATGAAAGATCCCCGGTTCAATTTTTTGATTTAGACAAACTGGATGGCAAGACGGTTGTAAGAAGCCGTTTAGAAGGAGATAGAATAAGACCGTATAAATCCAATGGAGAAAAAAAGCTTAAAAAGTTTTTTATTGACCAAAAGGTTCCCGGGAGAAAAAGAGATATCATTCCCATAGTAGCCCAAGGCAATAAAATAGTATGGATTGTGGGGATGAGAACCTCAGAAGACTATCGGGCACGAAAGAATAGTAAAAATATATTGATGCTTTCGTGGAGTTATTTAAAAGACGGAGGAGAAGATAATGCCTAAAATAAGCGTACTGATACCAAGAGAAGAACTCAAAGCTAAAACCGAAGAACTGGCTAAAAGAATTTCCGAGGATTATGAGGGTAAGGACCTTTTACTGGTTAGTGTTTTAAAAGGCGGATTTATTTTTTTGGCTGACCTTTGCAGAGCTATATCAATAGATGTAAGCATTGATTTTATCTCTGTAAGCAGCTATGGTAACTCAACGGTATCGTCGGGAGTTGTGAGAATTTTAAAAGATATCGATTATGATATTACAGGAAAACATATATTAATAGTTGAAGATCTTATAGATACAGGCTTAACGCTTACATATCTGAAGGATTTGTTTGCTGCAAAACATTGTGCCAGCGTTAAGGTATGTACTATATTAGATAAACCGTCAAGAAGAAAGGCCCCCTTAGAGGTGGATTATCAGGGTATTGTTATTCCTGATAAGTTCGTGATCGGATATGGTCTTGACTATGCCGAAAAATACCGCAACTTACCTGATGTATGTGTGATAGAGGAATTGTGATTCTTTTTATTGTTTTTTTGTAGTTGGTATGATACCATAATATGAGTTTAAATGGAAGTATTATCTTTTATAACGAGAATAGAGATTTGCTTATCTCTTAGGTGAATGACAGGAAATAATATTTTATCCTCGAGTTTCAATGACTCGGGATCCGTTCGAAATCTATGATTTCGGTAACGGGTGATGTCATTACAATAAAGTGTTCGCAGGAGGTTGAACTATTTGAAGAGAGTTAGGGGCTTTAGCTTTTACGTTATCATATTTGTGATTACAGCCCTAATCATAATGTTGTATAGTAATATCAGTAATCCTACTGTTATGAAATATTCTGATTTTCGCAGAGAATTAAACAATGGGAATGTAAAGAATGTAACGGTGCAGACTCTTCAGGCTGACATCGTTTTGGAGCGTGCTTCGGGAAACTTTTCTCCGGATTACAGGTATTCAATCAGTTTCCTTTCCCAGGATTCCTTTATGGAGATTTTGGATAAAGCTTTTGATGAAGGAAAGCTTCAGAACTATGATGTAGAGAAGAAATCAAGCCCTCCATGGTGGCTGGAAATGCTTCCGATGTTTGCCATGGTTATTCTGTTTGTTTTCTTCTGGGTTTTCTTTGTCCAACAGTCACAGGGCGGGGGAAATCGTGTAATGTCCTTTGGCAAGAGCAAGGCTCGTATGGCAAATGATGATACCAAGCTTAAGGTGCGGTTTACTGATGTCGCCGGTGCAGACGAAGAAAAAGAAGAACTCGAGGAGATAGTAGAGTTTTTAAAGGAGCCGAAGAAGTATGTAGAACTGGGAGCCCGCATCCCGAAAGGTGTGCTTTTAGTGGGACCTCCCGGAACGGGTAAAACCCTTCTGGCCAAGGCTGTGGCAGGAGAAGCCGGAACTCCTTTCTTCTCCATAAGCGGTTCTGACTTCGTGGAAATGTTTGTAGGCGTTGGTGCCTCCCGTGTTCGTGATTTATTTGAGCAGGCAAAAAAGAACGCACCCAGTATCATATTTATTGATGAAATCGATGCTGTGGGCCGACATAGAGGCGCAGGTCTAGGCGGAGGGCATGACGAACGTGAGCAGACCTTGAATCAGCTATTGGTTGAAATGGACGGTTTTGGTGTTAATGAAGGAGTTATTATTCTAGCAGCCACTAACCGACCCGATATCTTAGACCCTGCTTTAATGCGTCCCGGCCGATTTGACAGGCAGGTTTTGGTTAACTACCCCGACATAAGGGGACGTGAAGCCATTTTACAGGTTCATTCCAAAAACAAGCCCTTTAGTGATGATGTAGATTTGAAGGATATTGCCAAGACAACACCCGGATTTACCGGGGCTGATTTGGAGAATCTCCTTAACGAGGCGGCTCTTCTTGCAGCACGTAAGAACCTTAAGAGCATATCAATGGCGGAAATAAAAGAGGCTAATTATAAGGTTGTGATGGGTCCTGAAAAGAAGAGTAGAGTAATTAGTGATAAAGAGAAGAAGCTTACAGCCTATCATGAGGCAGGCCACGCTATTGCCGTACGTCTTGTTTCAACGACGGTGAAGGTTGATCGTGTAACCATTATTCCTTCAGGTCGTGCCGGAGGCTTCACCTCATTCAAGCCTGACGAGGATCGTCAATACACCACAAAAGGCCAGCTTATAGAACAAATTATTGTAGGCTTAGGGGGCAGAGCGGCAGAGGACTTGATGCTGGGTGAAATCAGCACCGGTGCTTCAGGCGACTTAAAACAAGCCAATAGTATTGCAAGGAGTATGATAACCAAATACGGTATGAGTAATGAACTTTCCAATCTGGTATTTGGTGATGAGAATGACGAGGTTTTCTTAGGCAAGAGCTATGCTCATGCACGAAACTACAGTGAGGAAGTATCAGCCAAGATAGATGTAGAAATTAAGAAAATTATTGATGATGCTTATAATAAGGCTAAAGAAGTCCTCACAGAAAACAAACAGAAGCTTGAAGATATAGCTGCAGCGCTTTTGGAGAAAGAACGCCTAGAGGCCGAAGAGTTCGAGGAAATTTTCAAGAATGGATATAATCCGCCGGCAGTCGAGGCATAAGAGAATAATATATAGCATAAAGGGACTGTCTTAAAATAAGCAGTCATCCTGAGTGAAGCGAAGGATCTTAATCAAATCAATGCATAACAGCTTGATCTTTAAGATTCTTCGGCCATTTTATGGCCTCAGAATGACACATTCTATATTTTGGGACAGCCCCTTTTTGTACTTTATTTTCAAGAATGTAGACCATAATTATTGATTGCAAAAAAACCTCAACGTTTTTCGTTACTCAATCGTATTATTAGTGAAAGGGGGAAGGAAATTG
>CAYMLJ010000058.1:0-1766 GCA_964391395.1 uncultured Ruminiclostridium sp.
ATTACGGTGAGCTGTTGCTCCCCTTACAAGGTCCGGATATTTATTCAGAGACTCCGCTTTACGAAAGAGGTAGGAAGTTCCAAAAAGCTATCCGAAATATGATTCTTGAGTTTCATATAAAACTGGATATACCGGCTTGCCTCTCTGAAATCGGAGTTAAGAGATCCGATTTTGATAAAATTTCTGAACTGTGTCTGAAGGATGAGCATCTCGCCAATTGTTCGGAAGAGGTGCATAAAGAGGATATTATGAACATTTTGAACTTGGCTTATTAGGTAATTAGGTTATATATGTTAATAGGAAAAATAATTTTATAAAGACAAGTCGGAGAAATCAATATATAATAAAGAGAGTCAAGTCCATAAAAATCAGTTATTATGAACAAAAAAATGGAAGGTAATAATGGATATCAATGGTAGTACAGAGGGCTTAAAAAATAGTGTTATTGAAGCCCTTGAAAGTATTTACAGTCTGGAAATTCCTCAGGAAAAGCTCTGGACAGAAGAATTAATTAAGACAATTTCTAGCATATCGGGAGCAATAAACAGAGAAATAGCAGTCTATATTGATAGAAAAGGGCGCATTACAGATGTCAGCGTCGGTGACTTCAGGACGGTTGATTTAACTGAAGTCGAGGGCCGAAGAAGCAAAACCCGCCTTACCGGGGTAAGGTGTATTCATACGCATCCCGGTGCCAGCGGTATGCTTTCTGCGGTTGATATCAGCTCCTTAAAGCTTTTAAGGCTGGACATGATAGCCGCGGTCGGCGTAAATGAACAAATGCCGGACCAAATTTATGTAGCCGTTCCATCTCAAGTGGAAGTGGGAGATGTTGAGCTTTTTGGCCCTTACACAGCCGAAAAGGACGATTTTGAGGCCTTAATAGAATATATTGAAGAGGCTGATGAATTCTTAAAGGAGCATACTGAAAATCTGCAAAATGTTGACGAAAAAGCCATACTGGTAGGAATAAAAACTCAGGAGACAAGAAGTATTCAAGGGGTCAGCGAAGCGGATATTTCCATGATTGAGCTCAAAGAACTTGCTCAGGCAGCAGGAGCCCTTGTTGTGTCAATGATCATACAGAATCGAGAAGGAAGGGACACGTCCTTTTTTATTGGTAAGGGTAAGGTTGAAGAGCTTAAGCTATTAGCCCAGACAACCGAAGCCGATATGGTAATATTTGATGAAGAGATTTCGCCTTCACAGCAAAGGAATCTTGAAGAAGCGCTAGGCGTAAAGGTTCTTGACAGGACAGGTCTGATTCTTGATATATTTGCCCAACGAGCAAGAAGCAGAGAAGGCAAGATTCAGGTTGAGCTTGCTCAATTAGAATATAACCTGCCGAGGCTTCAAGGCTTAGGTTTAGTACTATCTCGTCTGGGGGGAGGAATCGGTACCAGAGGTCCCGGCGAAACAAAGCTGGAAACAGATAGAAGACATATTCGGAGAAAAATATCGTTTTTAAAGACGCAGCTTAAGGAGATTAAAAAACAAAGAGGAATTTTAAGAGTTGAGAGAAAGAGGAATAGAGTACCCATTGTTTCGTTGGTGGGATATACTAACTCGGGAAAATCCACCTTACTAAATACTTTGTGCGGCTCGGATGTTTATGCTGAAAACCAGCTCTTTGCAACCTTGGACACAACAACCCGTCAGCTTATACTTGATGATAATAATACCATTTTAGTAACTGACACGGTAGGATTTATAAGAAAACTGCCTCACAACCTTTTAGATGCATTTAAGTCCACATTGGAAGAGGT
>CAYMLJ010000058.1:1866-4830 GCA_964391395.1 uncultured Ruminiclostridium sp.
TGGCTTTATGAAAACGGTAAGGTTATTTCGGTAGAATATGATGAAAATGCTTCGGTAGTTGAGGCCGAGTTGACTAAGGAAGCTACTGTACATGTCGAAAAGTATATTGTTAAGCAAGGTTGACTATCATAAACATTGTAAAAATTTGATACCTAACTCCGAAGAAAAGCCTTCTTGACACCATTTGTGTCCTGTTGTAGAATAATAATGCTGTAATCTTCGCTCGAGTGGTGGAATTGGCAGACACAACGGACTTAAAATCCGTCGGACTAAACATCCGTACCGGTTCGATTCCGGTCTCGAGCACCAGTTAACCCCGAAAGTATGACTTTCGGGGTTTTGCTATTTGAAGTATCTTTTTATTAACCTATAAGATCCTTCACTGCGTTCAGGATGACAAATGGTTACTACTGACGGCCTCTGCATATCAGAATCATTAGGTTTAAGTTTTTATAAGGATAGTATTGAAATTTAGCGACAAGGTCGATATAATAAATACACAATATATAGTTGTTAAATTACTTAACACATACAATATATATTGTTTCTATTGATACTTTATGGATAAAATTCAAAAAAGTAAACGGAGGAGAAAATCATGCAGTTAACCGAAAATGCCGTAAAAGTTTTGGAAAAACGCTATCTGATAAAGGATAAGGACGGAAAAGCAATTGAAAGCCCCGAAGAAATGTTCAGAAGGGTAGCAAAGCATGTTGCCGCTGCAGATAAAGACTATATGTCTGAAGAACAGCTTAATAAAACTGAGCAAGAATTTTTTGACATGATGGCTAATTTGGAATTCTTGCCTAACTCCCCGACACTTATGAATGCCGGAAGACCTTTAGGTCAGCTGTCGGCTTGTTTTGTGCTTCCGATTGAGGATAGCATGGAAGGTATTTTTGACAGCGTTAAAAATGCGGCGTTAATTCATAAAAGCGGCGGAGGAACAGGGTTTTCTTTTAATAGACTGCGCCCGAAAGGCTCAAGCGTCAATTCTACCGGCGGGGTTGCAAGTGGGCCGGTCAGCTTTATGAAAGTCTTTAATGCGGCTACAGAGGCTGTTAAACAAGGCGGAACTCGCAGGGGTGCCAATATGGGTATACTGAGGGTTGACCATCCCGATATCATGGAGTTTATAACCTGTAAGCAGGATAATGAGGATATTACTAATTTTAATATAAGCGTTGCTTTGACCGAAGCCTTCATGGAAGCAGTTGAGAAATGTGAAGATTATGATTTGATTGATCCAAAAACCAAGGAGATTAAAGGGCAACTAAATGCATGCGAGGTATTGGACAAAATGGTCAGAATGGCCTGGAGCAACGGAGAACCGGGGATAGTCTTTATTGACCGTATAAATCGCGAGAACATAACGCCGGAGCTTGGAGAAATTGAATCTACCAATCCATGTTTTCACCCTGATACTCTTATAACAACTGCCGAAGGGTTGGTTACAATAAAGGAGTTATATGAAAAATATGGAGATGGAAAAGAGTTCACTATTTATGTAGATGAACGGACCATGAGGGATAAGGTAATAAAAAATGGAAGGGAATACTATGTAAACGGTGTTTCGGAGAAAGTAGCTCGTGTATTTAAAACAGGATTAAAAAAGACGGTTAAGGTAACTTTAAAGAACGGTCAGGAGCTGAAAGTAACAAAAGACCATAGAATTTTCACTATAGCGGGATGGAAAGAAGCACAGAACTTGACTTCAGAGGATTATGTATTTGTACAGTCGGGTGCAGGTGCCTTTTCTAAATCCGATAGAATTGGCAGTGACTTGGGATTGTTTCTTGGATGGGTGACCGGTGACGGTTGGTTTACAGCTACCGAGGATGTAGTTGGATTAGTATTTTCAAAAGATGAATACTATCTGTGCGAGAAGTTTAATAGAATTGCCAGTAATGCGAATGCAGGAGATAGAACTCCAAAGCAAAGAGAAAACGGCACATGGCAGGTTATGTACAAAAGGAAAGACTTTATTGAAAAGGTAAAAGAGTTTGGATTGAAGCCTGTTAGAGCACATGAAAAGCGTGTTCCAAAGGAAATATTTAAAGCAACAAAAGAAACAGTAATAGCTTATCTAAACGGATTGTTCAGCTCCGATGGGACAGTAAATTGCATAGATGAGAACCACAGAGATATACGTTTGAGCTCTGCATCAGAAATGCTTTTAAAGGATGTACAGCTTCTGCTATTGAATCTGGGTATATTCAGCAAAATCTATTTAAGAGAAAAGAAGGAATATAACTCATTTAATTATGTTAATGCTAAGGGTGAAGATAAAACCTACACCGGCGGACCATACTATGAACTTATTATAACCGGTGATGATTTATATAATTTCTCTGAGGCAATCGGTGACCTTGTACACATTGCTAAAAATATTAAATTGAAGCAATCTGCTCGACTATCAAGAAAGAAGACAAAATTTTTATCCGGTGTTCTAAGTGTGGAAGAAGCTGAAGAAGTTGAAGTCTATGACATCAATGAGCCGGTGACAAATTCATTGCTGGCGCAGGGTATTGTTGCCCATAATTGCGGTGAACAACCACTATTGCCTTACGAAGCCTGCAATCTGGGCTCCATAAATTTAAGCCTCATGCTTAAAGAAGGCGAAATGGGCCCAGAGGTGGATTTTGATAAGCTTCGCAATACCGTACACAAGGCTGTTCATTTTCTTGACAATGTTATTGATGTTAACAATTATCCATTGCCTGAAATTGATAAAATGACTAGAGGAACCCGAAAAATAGGCCTGGGTGTAATGGGATGGGCCGACCTTCTTCTCATTATGGGTATTCCATACAATTCTGGAACGGCAGAAAAACTGGCCGAAGAAATTATGGGTTTCATTGATTTTGAATCTAAGCAGGAAAGCGAGCGCATAGCCTCTATTAAAGGAGTTTTCCCTTATTATGACAAGAGTATATTTAAAGGTACCGGAAGAAAAATTAGGAA
>CAYMLJ010000058.1:4930-6989 GCA_964391395.1 uncultured Ruminiclostridium sp.
TTTTCCCTTATTATGACAAGAGTATATTTAAAGGTACCGGAAGAAAAATTAGGAATGCGACCACAACAACAATAGCTCCTACCGGCACCTTAAGCATAATTGCAGGTGTAAGCAGCGGAATAGAGCCTCTCTTTGCTATTTCATTTATTAAGAATGTGATGGACGGAACCGAGCTGGTAGAGGTAAATCCGCACTTTAAGAAAGCCGTAGAGGACGAGGGCTTTTACTCGGAAGAGTTAATGAAAACCATAGCAAAGGAAGGGTCCCTTCACGCCATTGAAGAGGTTCCCGAGGAGATAAAGGATATATTTGTAACATCCCATGATATTGTTCCTGAGTGGCATGTCAAAATGCAGGCGGTCTTCCAAAACCACACCGACAATGCCGTATCTAAAACAGTAAACCTTAGGAATGAAGCAACAATAGATGATGTTGCAGAGGTATTCCAGTTGGCTTACCGTACAGGCTGTAAAGGTGTAACCATCTACAGAGATGGCAGCCGTGACATGCAAGTATTAAATATCGGCAGTGTTAATGGCAAGGAAAAAGAAGCGAAAAAGGAAGAGCCCCCGGGCTGCAACTCGGCTTGCGAAGATTGTAACGAGGCCTGCGAGATTATGTACAAAAACATTAAGCCAAGACCAAGACCCGACGTAACCACCGGATTTACCGAGAAATTCAGGATTGGCTGTGGAAATCTTTACGTTACGGTTAATTATGATGAAAACGGCATCTGCGAAGTGTTTACAAATACAGGCCGTGCAGGAGGATGTCCTTCTCAGTCCGAAGCAACCAGCCGCCTGGTTTCAATCGCTCTGAGAGCAGGGGTTGATGAATCGGCAATAGTAGAACAGCTTAAAGGAATTCGCTGCCCTTCGACCATCCGTCAAAAAGGTCTTAAGGTATTGTCCTGCCCCGACGCAATTGGGCGTTTGATTCAGAAGGTTATGAATCACAGAAATGGACATAGTGAAAAAAATGCGGCAATAACTGTAGAGGCGGCTACTTTAAGCACACCAAAGCCTACTGCAAAAACCTTTGAACAAGGCATAAACATGAAGACATGCCCTGATTGCGGCAGCGATGTAGAGCATGAGGGTGGCTGCGTAGTCTGCAGAAATTGCGGATATTCAAAGTGTGGTTGAGATTCTTCATTCCGTTTTGCTGCATTCAGAATGACGCTTAGGTTTGTAATCCTGAGCGTCCTGTCATCCTGAGCGAAGCGAAGGATCTTATAAGCCAAACAAAATAAAAGTATGTAACCCCACTAAAATGTGCAGAATAAAAAGGATTCCGTATATTTAGCGTAGTAATCTTATATTAAAAGTTCATTGTACTTGCACTGTATTTGCCGTATAATAGTGTAAAACAAAGTATTATTGGAGTGATTTTATGAAGCGCCTATCAAGGCTGGAACTAAGATATGGTCGCTATGCCATAAGCAATTTAACCTTATATATTGCCGCTTTAAATCTAGCCGTCTTTATACTTAATTTATTTTCGGGAATGGGTATAGTCGGGCTATTGACTCTTAACCCTGATCTTGTGATTAAGAAACTTCAAATATGGAGATTAATTTCTTTTATCTTTATACCCGAAACCTTCAGCATATTCTGGATTCTTTTTTCTGTGTATTTGATTTATATGCTGGGTGCCTCGCTGGAACGTTATTGGGGTACGTTTAAGCTGAATGTTTATTATTTTGTCGGGATGCTGGGATCAATAATAGCGGCATTTATAACTTATCTATTTGCAGGGGCCGGAAATATGACGGGGTATTACCTCAATATGTCATTGTTTTTAGCCTATGCAACACTTTTCCCTGAACAGGAATTTATGATTTTTTTCATATTGCCTGTAAAGGTAAAATATTTAGGCATGCTGGATGCAGCCTTTTTGCTATACTCGATATATATGTCAATAAGAGTTGGCGCCTGGTATCAAGCGGTAGCCATCTTGGTCGCTATCATAAATTATCTACTGTTTTTCGGGAAGGACTTTATAAACTGGATTAAGCTAAAGCGCCAGGTTGCAAAGAATCGAAAAAGGTTTTTTGATC
>CAYMLJ010000058.1:7089-11233 GCA_964391395.1 uncultured Ruminiclostridium sp.
AACTGGATTAAGCTAAAGCGCCAGGTTGCAAAGAATCGAAAAAGGTTTTTTGATCAGGTTCGCCCGTACGATGACCGTTATCGAAAGTATTAGGATAAAAAAACATAATTTGCATGATTATTAGTGAGGACATAAAAATGAATTATATAGAAGAGATTCTTCGGCTAAAAGAAGAACGAAATGCTATTATTGTAGCTCATTTATATCAGGACGGAGATATACAGGATATTGCCGACATGGTGGGAGATTCATTTGAATTAAGCCGTTATTGTGCCACAACAGATAAGGATGTCATTGTTTTTTGCGGGGTCCACTTTATGGCCGAAAGCGCAAAAATTCTTTCACCGGAAAAAACCGTTCTTCTTCCTGCAATTGATGCGGGATGTCCCATGGCTGATATGGCCAATGTTGAGGATTTAAAAAAACTGAAGGCAAAATATCCGGAAGCTGCGGTAGTATGTTATGTAAACACAACGGCCGCAATAAAAGCGGAGTCTGATATTTGTTGCACCTCGTCAATCGCCGAAAAGGTTGTGCGCTCGGTTCCAAACAAGCAGATTATTTTCCTGCCAGACAGAAACTTAGGACAATATATTGCAAAGCAGGTTCCCGAAAAAGAGTTTATCTTTTGGGCGGGTTTTTGTCCGACCCATAATGCGCTCTCAATCATGCATGTTAAAGAAGCCCGGGAAGCATACCCTGATGCAGTTTTGGCAATACATCCCGAGGCTCCTCCCGAGGTAGTCGATTTGGCCGACTTTGTGGGAAGCACCAAGCAAATTATAGATTTTTGCACCCAATCTGATAGCCAAAAGTTTATAATAGGGACAGAAGAGGGCATCTTACATCAGCTGAAAAAGAAAAATCCCGATAAGGAATTTTATATGTTGAAGTATAGATTTATTTGCCCTAATATGAAGAAGACGAATTTGGATAATCTCTATGAGTCTCTTAGGGATATGAAGCATGAGGTTACGCTTGACGAAGAAACTATAAAGAAAGCGTCTTTAAGTCTGGAAAGAATGCTTAATGTAAAATGACATAATGAATATTGAAGGTGAACATTAATGCTGAGGCAAGAAGAAAATGTAAAGCATGATCGGTATCTGATTAATTTTAACACAAATAATATGCCTTGCGAGTTTTATGATGTGGTGATTATAGGGAGCGGCATAGCAGGAGTTTATACTGCCCTCTCCACACCTAGGAATGCAAAGGTACTGATTATCACAAAGGAAGCTATAGAAATAAACAACTCGGTTCTGGCTCAAGGAGGTATTGCTGTTTCCTTGGATCAGAACGATTCTCCCAACTTACATTTTAAGGATACCTTGTTTGCCGGGGCCGGACTTTGTGATGAAACAGCGGTAAACGCTTTGGTAAATGAAGCTGCTGAAAATATTGCAACCCTTTGCTTATACGGAGTAAACTTTGATAGGGACGAATATAAACGACTATCCCTAACCAGAGAAGCGGCACATAGTATGAACAGAATTATACATACCGGAGATGCTACAGGCAAAGAGGTATGCGATACTCTTGTCAGTGCGGTGTCAGGGCTCTCCAATGTCACCATAAGGGAACAGACCTTTGCAATAGATATTCTTACTGAAGATGAAGAATGCAAAGGAGTTTTAACCTCAAATGAAGACGGAACAGAACTAAAAGCATATTTTGCCCCTGTAGTTGTCTGTGCTTCTGGCGGATACGGAAGGCTATACTCAAAAACAACTAATCCCGAGGTTGCCAACGGGGATGGAGCGTCACTCGCCTATAGAGCAGGCGCAGAGCTGATGGATCTGGAGTTTGTCCAGTTTCATCCTACGGTTCTATTCCATCCCGATAATCAAAACTTTTTGATTTCCGAAGCAGTCCGGGGAGAAGGAGCGCTTTTGCGCAATAACAAAGGCGAGCTTTTCATGGAGAAATATCATGATATGAAGGAGCTGGCCCCCAGAGATGTGGTCTCCAGAGCTATTTTTCAGGAAATGCAAAAGACCGGGTCCGACCATGTTTTTTTGGATATAACCCATAAGGAAAAGCAGTTTTTGGAGCATCGTTTCCCCATGATTTACAAGACATGCCTCTCTTACGGAGTTGACATGTCTAAGGATTTTATACCTGTGGCACCGTGTCAACACTATAGCATGGGCGGAATAAAGACCGATGAATGGGGCAGAACCAAGGTAAGAGGTTTCTACGCAGTGGGTGAAGCCGCATGTAACGGTATTCACGGAGCTAACCGTCTGGCTTCAAATTCTCTGTTGGAGGGTTTGGTCTTTGGCAGAAGAATAGGCCTGCAGGTAAAGGAAAACCTGAACCAAATAAGAATGCGTGAGGGATTTAAGCCCAATATCAGCCATAATAAGGAATGGAAAGATACAGATATCGATGTGATATCCATGATAAATAAGCTTCAAAATATTATGAATCTGAATGTTGGCATAATAAGAAGCAAAGAAAGTCTCAGTACCGCAATTAACGAGATAGATGAGATGAAAAAAGAGGTCGAGGGCGTAAAAGTTGTTAACACACAATTCATGGAGCTCAAAAATATGTTGACACTTTCAAGTATGGTGGTTAAAGCCGGATTGCTGAGAGAAGAGAGCAGAGGAGCCCATTTCAGGAGCGATTTTCCTGAATCTGATGATAATTGGCTTAAAAACATTGTCTTTTACGGAGGAACCCGAAATGCTTGACTATTTATTGGTTGATGATATTATATGGCGCGCATTAAAAGAAGACATTCCCATGGGAGACATCACCACCGAAAGCACTATCTCCGAGGGCGAGACAAGCTATGCCAGGCTGATTGCAAAAGAAGATACTGTTATAGCTGGTCTTGAGGTTTTTTGCAGAGTTTTTGTCTTACTTGATTCAAATACGTATATAGAGCGTTATGTAAATGATGGAGATAAGGTTAATGCCGGGACGGTTATCATGCAGATATCGGGCAACTCAAGAGCTATGCTCAAGGCTGAAAGAACAGCGTTAAACCTACTACAGAGAATGTCCGGCATAGCCTCGGCTACAAGAAAATATGCAGATATTCTTGAAGGGACAAACTCTAAAATAGTTGATACAAGGAAAACCGCACCGGGATTACGCTATCTCGATAAAATGGCCGTAAGATTGGGCGGCGGAACTAATCATAGATTTTGTTTATCGGATGGGGTGTTGATAAAGGACAATCATATCAAGGCTTCTGGAGGAATTACAATAGCCGTTAAAAAGGCCAGAGCTCTTATACCCCACACCATTAAAATAGAGGTAGAAACCGAATCTTTAGAACAAGTAAAAGAGGCTCTATCGGCGGGGGCAGACATTATTATGCTAGATAATATGAAACCCGAAGATATGAAAGAAGCAGTATCATATATTGACGGAAGAGCTCTTACCGAGGCATCGGGCAATATTACTGAAGATAATTTAGCAATTGCAGCAAAAACAGGTGTGGATTTAATTTCATCGGGAAGCCTGACACACACTGTTAGAGCGGCTGACATAAGTCTGAGGTTTGAATAATATACAACTGGATAAACGCATTGAAACGACAAGTATTCTACCAATCTGACAAATCTTTTGTGTCGAATTGTGCAAAGTTAACAAGTTTTGTGTAAAAAAATATCTGAAAAATGTCAATAATTGATAGGAAGTTAAGTTGTAATGACGACTTGTGGACAAAATAAGAAACTATCCACAGGAAAAAGGCGGTAACACCCATTGTTTGGTGAACAAAGCTCTGAAGCCTGCATATGAAGCTGGTTTCGGAGTTTTTAATTTAATCCACAAGCTTGTGGATATCTGTGGATAACATTGTTAAAACTTCACAGAATAAAGTTCACAGAACGGGAAAACATAATTTTGTACGCTGAGGTTTATCAACAAGGAGGGATTGGATCATGAGCAGACATAAGGTTATGTCAGAAGATCTGAAACATGAGATTGCCCGTGAGCTTGGCTTGTATGATAAGGTAAGCAGAGAAGGATGGGGATCAGTTTCATCCAGAGATTGTGGAAATATGGTAACAAAGGCAATCGAAATTGCAAATAGGAACTCCGCAGGACAGCCGGGGTAACTGTTGCGGGGTACAGTGAGACCGGATGGATAAATCAAAAGCGTATTTAAATAAAGGGCATGGGA
>CAYMLJ010000059.1:0-11126 GCA_964391395.1 uncultured Ruminiclostridium sp.
ACACAAGCAAGAGCTTTCTTGCAAGAACTCAGCTTTATGGATGGATAATACAATTAAACAATTTTTTACTGAGAAATGGGATTACAACTTTTTGATTTCTTCCAAAAGTGCTTCCACAACTTCGCTTTCGGAAACCTTTCTAATTATTTCTCCTCTTTTGAATAAGACCGCCGAATCCTTGCCGCCCGCTATGCCGATATCGGCTTCCCGGGCTTCTCCGGGGCCATTGACTACGCAGCCCATGATTGCTACTTTTATTGGTTTATCTATATTCTCAAGGGCTTTTTCTACCTTCTGGGCAATATCTATAAGATTAATCTGAGTTCGGCCGCAAGTGGGACAGGATACAAAAACTACTCCCTTATTGTATAGACCGCAGGCTTTTAAAATTTCTTTTGCGGCTTTTACCTCCAGAACCGGGTCTCCGGTAAGAGATACTCTGATAGTATCACCTATTCCATAAAGAAGCATGGCACCTATTCCTACGGCAGATTTTATTGTTCCGCTGTAGGGAGTACCGGCTTCGGTCACACCTATATGCAACGGATAGTCAGTCTTTTGGGATAGCAATTGATGAGCCTCATATGATATTTTCACATCTGAAGATTTAATAGATATTACAGTATTATAAAAATCTAATTCCTCAAGTAGCCTTACATGTCCCATGGCGCTTTCTACAAGAGCTTCTGCACATACATGTCCATACTTTTGCAGCAGTTCCTTTTCAAGAGATCCACCATTAACACCTATTCTTATTGGTATTTCTCTTTCCAGTGCCATATGTACCACTTCTTTTAAATGCCGGAATGAGCCTATGTTACCGGGATTAATCCGAATTTTATCAATTCCGTTTTCCATAGCCCTTAAAGCAAGCCTATAATTAAAATGGATGTCAGCCACTAGTGGAATTCTGATTTTTGCTTTAATTTTTGAAATTGCCTCGGCAGCTTCCATATCGGGTACCGCCACTCTTACAATTTCACATCCCGCATCAGTCAATGCCTGGATTTGGCTGACAGTTGCTTCAATGTCACTTGTATTTGTATTTGTCATAGATTGAATACTTATTGGTGCGTCACCACCGATAAATATATTACCTACCCGAATTTTTCTCGTTTTCCTGCGCATATCATCAATCTCCATGCTTGGTTCGAAGCGTCATCCTGAGCGCATGCGAAGGATCTTTACACTAACATAACAGATTCTTCACTTCGTTCAGAATGACATTTATCCAATTTCTTACAGCTCTTTTACAACAGCCATCTTGGAATGTCATTAAACAGAGTAATCACAAGGATTCCCATAAGCAGAATAAATCCGATAAAAGAAATCATTCCGACCCTTTCCTGTGGTATGGGCTTTCCCCTTATTTTTTCTATTAGAAGTATGACCAGCATACTGCCGTCAAGAGCAGGAAAAGGTATAAGATTCATAATCCCCAGGTTGATGCTTATAAAGCTGCTCATATAAATTAAATTGAGAAGAATCTGACTAATAGATTGTTCGGTTTCTACAACACTTCCCACTGCTCCTATGATTCCCACCGGCCCGGATAGCTCCTTAATGGAAATGGTCCCGTTAAACAACCATTTTAGTGTCATTAACACATTACGAGCAGTGGATATACAAAATTTTACCGACGCACCAGCCACTTCGAATATATTGCCCTTTTTATGCTCCAGATTTATAGCAAGGGTATAGTTGAAATCTGAAAACGGTTTAATGTTCTCAAAAGTCATCACCTCGCCGTTTCTTTCAACAGTAATTGTTAAAGGAGCTAATTTATCTGTGCGTGTAATATTTAGATAGTTTTGAATATCAGGTGTGGTAAAGACTTCCGTTTCGTCAAGTTTAATAATCCTATCCCCACGCTTTATACCGGCTTTCATCAACGGAGATTCAGTCTCTATAATATCAATAACATTACTTCCCGTGTTGCCCTCTACTTGGGCCGAAAAGCCGAGTCTGACTCGTGTAGGAGTTCTCCCGGGAGTAATAACCTTTGTGACCTTTTTATTTTCACTGGCATCATAATAGACAAGTTCTCTATCTGAACCATCTTCACCGTACATGAAGAGATTTATATCAGACGCCGGTTCAAAAATTCTTCTTCCTCCATAGGAGATAAATTTGTCTCCTATGGAGGCTCCGGCCTCTTGTATAACAGAATTCTCATAGAACTCTGTTATAGTATTGGTATAAAAACCTGTGTTGGCTAAGAATACTGAAGCAAATATAAAAGCTGCCAATATGTTCATTACCGGCCCGGCTGCTATTACAAGGGCACGCTTTCCCACCGGCTGATTTGAATAGGCTCTTGAGTCGTCAGAAGATTCTTCCTCACCCTCCATTTTGACAAATCCCCCCATAGGGATTAATCTAAGTGAATAGATTGTTTCACCCTTTGTAAATGAAATAAGTTTCGGTCCCATAAATAGTGAAAACTCAAGAACCTTTATACCAACGGCTTTAGCCACCAAAAAATGACCTAACTCATGTATAATAATAAGTATACTCAAAGCAATTAAAGCTACAATTATTCCCATTTAAAAACCCCCATTGAAAATATTTCGGGCTAATTCTCTCGATTTCCTGTCAGTATCTATTATATCATCAAGTACAGGCTTAGTATTCACAATATGACTACCCATAACCAGACTTATTATCTCCGTTATTTGAAGAAAAGTAATCTTTCCTTTAAGGAAAAGCTCAACAGCCACCTCATTTGCCGCATTCATGGCACATGGAAGTGTCCCGCCGGTTTCTGCCGCTTTATATGCCAGCTTTAGCGCTCTAAAAGTATCATAATCAGGTTGGCTAAAGCTAAGTGTATTTAATTTATTAAAATCTATTCTTCCAAAGGGATTCTCTTTCCGTTCAGGCCAGGTAAGTGCTAGTTGGATCGGTATACGCATATCCGGTGCCCCCATCTGAGCCATTATTGATCCATCCTTGAAGGCCACCATAGAGTGTATTATGCTTTCGGGATGAACAACTATTTCAATATCAGATACCGGAATATTAAAGAGCCACATGGCTTCAATAACCTCAAGTCCCTTATTCATCATAGTGGCAGAGTCAATTGTAATCTTACTGCCCATTGACCAATTGGGATGATTCAGAGCCTCTTCTACAGTGACTATTTCGAGTTGCTTTTCTGTATAACCTCTGAAAGGACCCCCTGATGCAGTAAGAATAATCTTTTCAACATCTTTGTCCCTATTTCCGGCAAGGCATTGAAAAATTGCCGAATGCTCGCTGTCTACAGGAAAAAGCTTTACACCCTTTTCTTTTATCAATTCTGTAATAATTGATCCGGCTGTAACCAATGTTTCTTTATTTGACAGGGCAATATTTTTACCGGCCCTAATTGCGGCAATAGTGGGCAATAGGCCTGCAATTCCTACTACAGATGTTAATACAGTATCGGCATCAAAGTGAGTAACGGCTTCTAATACTCCAGCCTCTCCCGTTAAAACTTTTGTATTTGTATCTTTAACAGCGTGTTTTAATAGGCTTGCAGCTTCTTCATCAAGCAATGCAGCAACCTTTGGCTTATATCGTCTTATTTGTTCCTCCATTGCCTTATAGTTACTGTTGGCAATTAAAGAGACTACATTGATTTTTAAATTTTCACAAACATTGAGGGTTTGAGAGCCTATCGAGCCGGTTGAACCCAAGATGCATAAACCTTCTATCATATTATTACCTTTCTAGCATAAAAACAGACTTACATAAATATAAACCAGAGGTGACACAAATAGAATGCTATCAGCTCTGTCCATTATTCCCCCGTGTCCGGGTATTAAGTTACCAAAGTCCTTTATACCTGAATACCTTTTTATTGCCGAAGCAGCCCAGTCCCCAAGTTGAGCAACCACACCGCAAAGGAAGCCCATAACAGCAAAATGATACAACGAAATAGGTGCCGCTCCCGCTCGATTCATAATAACTTTACCATAGAGCATCATTATAAGCATGCAGCCTATTGCTCCACCTATTGATCCTTCTACAGTTTTTTTAGGGCTTATATGGGGGATAATTTTATTTTTACCTATAGAAACACCTACAAAATAGGCAAAGACATCGGTCATTATCGAACCTATCAATACAAGCCATATAAACTCGAATCCACGTTCTAAGTTCCTTGTCATAATTGCAAAGGAAATAAGAAACGGGATATATACTATCCCCAATAAGGTATAGGCCATATCCTCTATATGGCAATTTGTTCTTTCAAATATTATTCTGCAAAATAGATATAAAATCAGAATATAAAAAAAAGCATTTAGGTTATGTGCAGCAAAGATTTTAGTGAGGAATCCCGACAGTCCCGGGGAAAAATCTACCGAAATAGTAACCCCATATGCCTTTCCCATAATAATAACAGCCGAAATTATGCTAACAGGCAAATCAATATTAATATTCTTTTGTTTCATGGCATTTGAAAACTCAAAAAGACCTATAATACTGGCTACAAGTGCTACTATAGCCAATACATATGACGGCAAAAGCAACAAAGCTATTAAAATTGCCGAAGCAATTACACCGCTTATTATTCTAATCAGCATTTTACACCTCCAAAACGCCTCTGTCTTCCCTGATATGAGATAATAGCATCATTTAAATTAACCTCGCTGAAATCTGGCCAGAGAACATCACAAAAAAAGAATTCTGAATAGCTTAACTGCCAGATTAAAAAATTACTTATTCTCATTTCTCCGCTGGTACGTATAAGTAAATCCGGATCCGGTATGCCGTTGGTATATAATCTTTCGGAAATGGCTTCTTCATCTATTTCAGATATCAACCCTGCCTTGGCATCTTCAACAAGGTTTGAAACTGCTTCAACAAGTTCTTGGCGTCCTCCGTAATTTAATGCAATAATAAAATCAAGTCCTTCAATATTTTCTGTATTTTCTTCAACTCTCTTTATTTCCTTAATAATCTCTTCAGGAAGGTGCTTCTTCTCCCCTATTACCCTAATCCGCACCTTTTTACCAGCTAATTCCCTTTCCGCATTTCGAAGATATTCTAAGAGGAGCTTCATCAGTTCATCTACCTCTTCTTTAGGTCTGGACCAGTTTTCGGTGGAAAAAGCATATACAGTAAGGTATCTGACCCCTAATTGATAACATGCTTCCACAATTTTCTTCAGGGTCCTCGAACCCTCCCTATGGCCCATGCTTCTGGTAAGTCCTCTCTTTTTTGCCCATCTACCGTTTCCGTCCATAATTATTGCTATATGTTTTGGAATATTGTTTCTATCAATTTCTCGTTTTTTATTAAAAAGCATGGCTTTCCCCCATGGTTTAATCAAATATTTATCTTACAACTTACATTAAAACGGGAATGAAAATATGCCCGCCTAGAAATAATAATATCAAAAATCGCAAGCAATGACTACAAAAAACATGTACAAACTAAGTCTGTACATGTTAACAATACTTTAAACCGCAGTTTTCATGCCTATTAATTAAGTGGAAGTCCCAAAATTTTTGCTGAATTATTATAAAGGACATCTTCTCTTTCATTTTCGCTTAAATCAAGCTTATAAAAAAACTCCAGTTCATTTTGATGATATGTAATTGGGTAATCGGTTCCAAATACAATTTTATCTGTTCCATGTTTTTTTATGAGCTTAGTAGCAAAGGCAATATCCATATACCTTATAGCACTTGAAGTATCCATATAAAGATTCCTGCCTACAAGGTATTCCATAGATTCCTGCCATTTTTTATGCCCTCCTAAGTGAGCCGCTATAATCGTAAGTCTCGGAAATCTATCCAACACATTTGCTATCCTTTTTGGTGAAGAATTATCCAGTTTTTCATCTCCGCAGTGTATTAGTACAGGTAGTCTGCTGTCAATAACAGAATATATTTTGTCCATTCTGGGATCGTCGGCTTTAAATCCCTGAAAATCCGGATGTAGCTTAATTCCCCTAAGTCCAATAGAAATAATCCGTTCAATTTCTTCCTCTGCATCAGTCATGCTTGGATGAAGGGTTCCGAAGCCAATTAACCTTTCTGTTGTGTGGCCTGCAACCCAATCATTCACATTTTTTACCTGAGATGCTTTTGTCGCAGTAGAATGGATTACTATATAATCTATTCCGGACTTATCGGCACTTTGGATTAGATCAGGCATAATGCCTTTTCCCTGCATGTTTATGGAATAATGATCTCCTATATGATTAACAGCCTTCTGCGCGATTTCCTCAGGAAAGGCATGGGCATGAAAATCTATTATTCTTCTTTTCATTTTTTCGCCTCTAAATCTGTCTCATCAGATAACTCATATAATTAACATAGTGGGAGAAAACCACTCCCGGTTCCTGAAGCTCCGGGCACCAGCGTTTAAGCCATTCCAACGAAACATGCCCTTCAAAGCCGTTCTTTTTAAGCTGCTTAAGACAGTCTAAAACAGGTACATCGCCATATCCCAGCATTCTGTAGGAAGCCTTTCCGTTTTCCATTACCGAATCTTTGATATGAACATACTTAATATTGCCGTCAAGATAGCTAAGGGTCGTTTCAGGCATTTCCTTAAAATATCGGTATGGATGGTGAATATCCCATAATATACCCGTATTTGGACGGTCAACCACTTTAATGAATTCAGCCATAACCTTGGAGTCGGCCAACATTCCATTAGTTTCTATTAATGGCATAACATTTTTATCAATAGCGTAATCACATACCTTTTGATATTGAGTTTTTACAAAATCTAAATCCTTTTTTTCGCCGGGCGCCCCGTCCTTGTCTCCCAAAACTCTTATATAGGGAGTATCTATTTTCTTAGCTAAATCAATATATGCTTTAGCCTCGGAAATTACCTCCTCTTGATTTTCCTTATCAAACAAGAATGCGCCGGAGGTAAGTATAGGAATCTCAATATCTAATTTTTTTAATGTTTCTAAAGTTTTTTCTATATTTTCATCTCTGAAGGGTTTGCTATTGGGAGCATATATTTCGGATTCAATACCTCTAACTTCAATTCCGTTAATTCCTAAGTCCTTACAAGTAGCATAGATTTCTTCCCAGGACCACCCCGGGCAACCAAGGGTAGAGAATGCCAATTTCATCATAATCATCGTCCTTTCTAAATCATGCAGTTTCAATGGCTGCATCGTCTTTCAGATCTAATTCCTCTATAGCCTGCTCGCGCATCTTGAATTTTTGGATTTTACCACTGGCTGTCATAGGGAAGCTATCTGTAAACTTCACGTATTTAGGTGCTTTATGTCTTGCCATATTAGATTTTACTAGGTCCTTTATTTCGTCCTCAGTTGCGGTTTCTCCCTCTTTCAAAATGATCCAGGCCATGATTTCTTCGCCGTACTGCTTGCTTGGTACGCCGATTACCTGAACGTCCTTTACTTTAGGATATGTATATAAAAATTCTTCGATTTCCTTCGGATAAATGTTTTCTCCTCCCCGGATAATCATATCTTTAATTCGTCCGGTAATTTTATAATAACCGTTTTCATCTACAGTAGCTAGATCCCCGGTATGAAGCCATCCGTCTTCATCTATGGCTTGAGCAGTCGCTTCGGGCATTTTATAATAGCCCTTCATTATATGATATCCTCTGGTCACAAATTCACCGGGTACATGGGGAGGACATTCTTTACCTGTCTCAGGATCTACAATTTTAGCCTCAACATGGGGGAAAACCCTTCCTACCGTCGATACTCTGATTGCAATGCTATCATCTGTGGTAGTTTGTGTACAGCCTGGGGAGGACTCGGTCTGACCGAAAACGATTGTAATTTCCCTCGCTCCCATTACATCAACTACGTCCTGCATAACCTTAATAGGGCATGGTGACCCAGCCATGATACCAGTTCTCAGCTTTGGAAAAGAATACTTTTTAAAATCGGGATGCTCCATCATAGCAATAAACATTGTAGGTACACCATGAACAGCCGTACATCCTTCATTCATAATTGCATCCATTACTCTTACCGGATTATAATCCAATGAGACCATTGCAGTTCCATGAGTAATACAGGCCATTAATCCCAAAACCATACCAAAGCAATGAAATAAAGGTACAGGAATACAAAGCTTATCCTCATTGGTGAACTTCATCCTGTCACCGATGCTTTTACCGTTATTAACTATATTGAAATGAGTTAGCATAACCCCTTTTGGAAAGCCTGTGGTACCTGAGGTATACTGCATATTAATTACTTCGTGTACATCAAGGGTGCTTCTGATTTCCTCATACTCCTTATCGGAAGACTCATCTCCCATAGTATAGAGTTCTTTAAAGTTATACATTCCTGGGCGATTATCCTCTCCTACAAAAACAACGTCCTTTAAGTATGGAAGCATGGGATCATTGAGTTGCCCCGGTTTGCTGTCTTTCAGCGTTGGGCACAGCTCATTAATAATATTATAATAATTGGAATCCTTCATACTTTCAATCATCACAAGGCATTTGGAATCTGACTGACGCAACAGGTATTCCAGCTCAAAAATCTTATAGCTGGTGTTGACTGTGACAAGAACGGCTCCTATCTTTGCAGTAGCAAAGAACGTAAGAATCCATTCAGGACAATTGTTTGCCCAAATAGCCACATGGTCACCCTTTTTGATGCCCATCTTTAAGAAGCCTTTTGCAATTCTTGCAGTTTCTTCGTCAAACTCTTTCCATGTCCTTTCATAACCGGTCATCGGAAATTTCACACATAATTTATCCGGGTATTCTTTTGCATTCTTTTCAATCAAACCCCCGACGGTTATTTTGATAAGCTCTTCCATATTCGGTCCTCCTGAGAATTATAATACTAAATAAATACAAAAAACCTCCGTCTCCTGCTAAGAGACGAAGGTTATACTCCGTGGTACCACTCTAATTGACACTGTAAGTGTCCTCTTTATCCGGCATCATCTTGTAATGCCTGACAGTATAACGGCTGTTTCCGTACCAACCTACAATAAGCCTCGCTTACTTCAGCGGTCCGCTCCGGAGCGAGATTCGCGTTCTTCCAAGTCTGCACTTTCACCTGTCGGCAGCTCTCTTTATCGTTGAAAGTTTTCGCTACTATTCTCCATCAATGCGTTTCTATTATTAAAATTATTATATTAATCACATAATATCTTGTCAAGTTAATTTTTACCACGTTATATCCTTATTAAATACCAGTAGTTTTTATGACACTGCTTTATTAGCATGAACATATTCTTCGACTACAATCATATTTACTGCATTAATAAATGCAAGCGCACTGGCCTTCAGAATATCGGTATCTATAGCCTTAGAAGTATATTTCTTATCATTATACTCGACCTGAATACTGACTCTGCCCAAGGCCTCCTTACCTTTTGAAACACTTCCGATTTTATACTCAATTAATTTTATATCCATACCAGTCGCATTGCGAATTGCCGAATAAAGCGCATCTACCGCACCATCCCCCCCACTGCTGTTAACAAATATTTCATCTCCCTTCTTTATTTTTATACTTGCCGAAGGGAAATTATTATTACTTATTACCTGCATATCTATCAGCTCGCAGAGTTGTTTATTTATAACAGAATCTGCATACTGGTCTTTTCTTATTGTGGTATCCACAATATGATACAAATCATGGTTATAAATCTCTTTCTTAATATCGGCAAGCTCAAGGAACCCTGTGAAAACTGCTTCAAATTCCTCATCGGTAAAATTTTCAAATCCAATCTGGGAAAGAGCATTTTTAACCGCATGTCTTCCTGATCTGGCAGTCAGAATTATTTCCATGCTTTCCACCCCGACATCCTCAGGATGAATCACTTCATATGCGTCCCTCGATTTCAATAAACCATCTTGGTGTATCCCTGAGGAATGAGCAAAGGCATTATCACCGGTAATGGCTTTATTTACCTGAACATCCAGACCCATTAATGAACTAACAAGCTTACTTGTTTTTTTAATCTCAGTAGTGATAATTTTTGTATCGGCCATATAGTAGTCCTGACGCAATTTAAGACCCATAACTACTTCTTCCAATGCAGAATTTCCAGCTCTCTCCCCTATTCCGTTAATAGTGCACTCAACCTTATCGGCTCCATTCTTTATTGCGGCTAATGTGTTGGCAGTTGCAAGACCCGTATCATTATGACAATGAACGCTTAATATTACATCATGTCTAAGATTCTTCAAGCGCTCATTTATTCTTTTTACTAAATAACCGAATTCCTCAGGTACGGCATAGCCCACAGTATCGGGGATATTGATCATGGTAGCCCCTGCCAAAACCACAGCTTCAATTGTTTTCCATAAATACTCAAAATCTGCCCGTGAAGCATCCTCGGTGGAATACTGAACATCTGGAAGGAGAGTTTTTGCATACCGAACAGCCTCGACACCTTGATTTAATATTTGATCCTTGGATTTATTAAATTTCTTCTCAACATGGACATTTGACGCTCCGAGGACAATATGGATCAAAGATTTCGGCGCATGCTTTACGCTATGATAAACAGCGTCAATATCATTCTTAACTGCCCTGGCCAGTGCGGTTATTATCACTTCATCTCCAATTTTTTTCGCTATAGTTTCAACCGCATTAAAATCTCCTGCCGATGAGGCAGGAAAACCCGCCTCAATAATATCCACCTTTAGTTTTTTAAGTTGTTGGGCGATCTCAAGCTTTTCATACAGGTTAAGTTTTGCGCCCGGAACCTGTTCCCCGTCTCTTAATGTTGTATCCAGTACCAAAATACTTCTTTTCATCTTCATAGCCTCCATTTTAAATTAAATATAAAAAACCCCGTCTCTGATATTTACAGAGACGAGGCTTACTCGCGGTACCACTCTAATTGATTCAATAAAGAATCCACTTTTTCAATGGCTGACACCATCTATCCTTATAACGGCGGAACTCCGGCTTACCCTACATTTTCAGGTAGCAACTCATGGATGAGTTCGATGAATTTGAAAATACTGTATCACACCAACTACAGCTCTCTTGAAATTTCACAATCCACTTACTATTCCCAGTCACAGTTTTTATAATATTATTAGTAAGTATAAAAGCCTTTATATTTTTTGTCAAGCATGATTTTCAAAATAAAATTTACCTTGTCACATGCTATTTCTTAAGTGGTAACAAAGAGTTCTGAAATCTCTTT
>CAYMLJ010000060.1:0-4210 GCA_964391395.1 uncultured Ruminiclostridium sp.
TAAAATAGAGTCAACTGACTGCTTTCGGCCATACCTTCAAAGCATCCGTGTGTGTCAAGGATTTCAATTACAGCCTTGGAAACACCTGATTTCATTTTAAAATCCTCAATAGAAATAAACTCTTCTCCGCTTTTTCTTGCCTCAACAATATTGTTGGCTGCGGCTATGCCTAAACCCTGCAACGCAGTAAACGGAGGTAGTATACCCTCATCAGTTATTAAAAAGCGGGTTGCCTCGGATTTATATAAATCTACCGATAAGCATTTAATTCCCCGTACATACATTTCCTGAGCCACCTCAAGAATTGTCTGCATATCCTTTTCTTTATTGGTTGCGGCTTTTCCCTTGCTTTCAATTTCCTCTATAGCTCTTTTAATTGTATCAAGGCCTTTTGAAACAATATTTGCATCAAAGGTATCGGCTCTAACCGAAAAATAAGTAGCGTAAAATGCCTTGGGATAGTAAACCTTAAACCACGCTATTCGAAATGCCATCATTACGTAGGCAGCGGCATGGGCCTTGGGGAACATATATTTAATCTTATTGCAGGAATCGATATACCATTGGGGTATACCTTTCTCAGCCATTAATTCTTCATTTTCCGGTGTCAAGCCTTTGCCCTTACGAACACTTTCCATAATTTTAAAAGCCGTTAACGGCGGCATATCATTCTGTATCAGGTAGATCATAATATCGTCACGGGTACATATTACATTTGACAGTGTTGTAACATTTGATCTTACTAATTCCTGGGCATTATTCAACCAGACATCGGTACCGTGTGACAGCCCTGAAATACGAATAAGCTCGGCAAAGGTGGTTGGCTTAGTATCTACCAGCATTTGACGCACAAATTTAGTACCGAATTCAGGAACTCCGAAGGTCCCCACAAGACTGTCAATTTCTTCAGAACTCACTCCAAGGGGTTCTGTTCCTGAGAATATACCCATGGTCTTCTTTTCCCCTATTGGTATGGTTGTCGCATCCACACCTGTTATGTCCTCAAGCATCCGGATGACTGTCGGATCATCATGTCCCAGAATGTCAAGCTTCAGAATACGTCCGCTTATGGAATGATAATCAAAATGGGTTGTTATAATATTAGAGCCTGTATCGTCGGCAGGTCTTTGTATGGGTGTGAAATCATAGATATCCTTATAATGGGGTACAATCATAACTCCACCGGGATGTTGACCTGTAGTCCTTTTTATACCGGTACACCCGGAGGCAAGTCGCTCTATTTCAGCACGTGTTCCTATTTCCTGTTTTTCATCCAGATAATTTTTCACAAATCCATAGGCTGTCTTATCAGCGATAGTTGCGATAGTTCCTGCTCTGAAGGTATACCCCTCACCAAATAACTCTTCGGTATATTTGTGAGCCCTTGATTGGTATTCGCCCGAGAAATTCAAGTCAATATCAGGCTCTTTATCTCCGTCAAATCCCAAAAAGGTTTCAAAGGGTATATCATAACCGTCCTTAATAAGCGGCTCTCCACAGACGGGGCAAGCTTTTTCGGGCAAATCGAAGCCGCACGCTATACTGACGTCCTTATCGAAAAACTCCGAGTATTTACATTTTCCGCATCGATAATGAGAGGGTAGGGAATTTACCTCGGTTATACCTATAAGATAAGCTACAAAGCTGGATCCTACCGAACCACGAGAACCGACCAAATAGCCATCATCTAATGATTTCATAACAAGCTTCTGGGCAATCATATACATTACCGAGAAACCGTTTTTAATAATGGAATTCAGTTCTCTGTCAACCCTTGCTCGCACAAGCTCAGGTAACGGATTTCCGTATAACTCAGTCACCTTTTTTTCGCTTAGGTTCTTAATCTCATCCTCAGCACCTTCCATATTTGGAGGAAAGGTACCATTTGGTATAGGCTGGATGACTTCTATACTATCGGCAATTTTGTTTGTATTTGTCACAACCACCTCATAGGCTTTTTCTTCGCCCAGATATACAAACTCTTCCAACATTTCTTGGGTGGTTCTTAAATAAATGGGTGCTTGGAATGAGGCATCCTTATAACCCTGCCCGGTTTGGAGAATTTCACGATATATAGCGTCGTCAGGATCAATGTAATGAACGTCGCAGGTTGCCACCACAGGCTTATTGAGCCTATTTCCCAGCTCTACTATCTTACGGTTCAGTTCTCTTAGCCCTTCATCATCGGCTACCTCACCCTGACGCACCATAAAGGCGTTATTGCCGATAGGCTGAATCTCCAGATAGTCATAATAAGAAGCAATACGGTCAACCTCTTCCTGAGGAGCTCCCTTGAAAACAGCCTGAAACAGTTCCCCTGCTTCACAGGCACTCCCGATAATCAGCCCTTCTCGATATCGTTCAAAAAGTGATTTCGGAATACGGGCTCTTTTGTAAAAATAGTTCAGGTGGCTTTCCGAAATAATTTTGTAGAGGTTTTTTAGTCCTGTCTGGTTCTTTACAAGGATAACCGCATGATAGGTATCACAGTTTCTGTAATCTATCTCGCCTTTTCTGTTATGTATTTCGTTCGGGATAAAATATGCTTCGACGCCATAGAGTATTTTTATATCCTTATTTTGCTTCTTCTTAAGATTATTGACTGTATCCTGCGCCTCCGGATATGCTTGAACTACACCGTGATCGGTAATAGCCACAGCTTTATGGCCCCATTTGGCAGCTCTTTTGATTAATTCCTTTGCAGGGCTTATTGCGTCAAGCTGGCTCATTTGTGTATGCAAATGAAGCTCTACTCTTTTTACGGGCGCATTATCCATCCTGATTGCGGTTTCAACCTCAACCAGAAGTATATCCCTCGCAAGTATGACCAGCTCCTTGGCGTACATGTCATATTGGGCTTCGCCGCTTAAACGCACATATTGGCCTTTTATAAGCTTTTCCGAAATAAGCTTCAACTCTTCCCTGTCGGTGAAAAGCTTACAGGTCAATGATGAAGTAAAATCTGTAATATCAAATGTATAAAGGATTCTACCGGTTTTTAAAGGTCTTTGCTCAGATTTAAAAACCTGCCCTTGAATAGTGACCATGCCAGAATTTGTATCCACCTGATTCATCTTAACAACTGTTCCCTTTATGCCCCTTCCATAAATGAGGTTCGGATCTTTATTGGCTGCCTTAGGCTTTCTGGGTCCGTATTTGACAGCCGCCTTTTGCATTGGGGGGGCAGGTATGTTCTGTGCTTTTTCTTGGGCACGTTTAGAAGCATCCTCGGAAATGGATGACATCATTTCAGAAATCATGCGCGCTTCTATTTCCTGCTTTTTTTCAATATAATCAACGGTTTTTTCATCTTTTTCTAGATCAATAAACTTTACAGTAACTACCTTCTTGAAAAAATCAAGCATGGCTTTCTCTAAACATTTGCCCACTCCGGCGGCTAAGAGAATGGATGAGGATTGATTTTTTAGATTAATGTTTAGATTTCTTCCTGAGATGCTAATATCAGCATCTTCAATAAAATGGGTGAAATGCTTTTTAGCAGACTTGACTCTAGCCAGTAGCAGCTCCTTCTGCCAATCCTCAAACTCATTATTAAAGGCTATATTAAAGCCGGGACGAACTTTGACTTTTATCTTTAGACTGTCAGAAATAGCTCTTTCCAAACCTTTAATCTGGTCAGGTTCAGCACAATCATAGCATTCTAAATTTATATCCATTTTCTTTTCGGATTTATAATAACAAAGGTTGGTGATACAAGCCCGAGCAAATATTTCTTCGAGCTTTTCATTTTGTATAACTCCTTTAAACGCCTCTAAAAGCAGGGCTTTGTTGAGAACGTCTTTATCCATGATGTACTTCCTTTCATGTTTTCAATAGTTTTATCCTTTATGTAAAGATTCTTCATTCCGCTTCGCTACATTCAGTATGACATCGGTCTGTCATCTTGAACGAAGTGAAGGATCTATTTTGTTCTTTTGTGAGATTCTTCACTTTGCTTAGTATGACATATAAACTTGGCAAAATTGTATAACTATATTCTAACATAGCCGGCAATCATAAAACAGGAAAAAGCAAGAAAAAACAAGGGGCTGATTCAAAATATCAAACGCGCCATTCTGAGACCGTAATACGGTCGAAGAATCTTTATAGATCCTTCGCTTGGCTCAGGATGACTGCTTTTTTTGAAACAACCACTTGCATATTTTAACTTCTTTATTTTATCTGTCCTGCCTCGGTAAAGGGGAAAATT
>CAYMLJ010000060.1:4310-6225 GCA_964391395.1 uncultured Ruminiclostridium sp.
TTGCATATTTTAACTTCTTTATTTTATCTGTCCTGCCTCGGTAAAGGGGAAAATTCTTATCCAGCATTTTCCCACTATCCTATCGACTTTAACCGGCCCGAAAATTCTGCTATCCCTGCTTTTTTCAGGAATTCTGTTATCTCCCAGAACATATATACAGCCTTGTGGTACAATCATATCGGCATACAACGAACTACCCGCATGTGTTTCAGTATTGTTTGTATAGCTTTCGGAAAGCTCCTTGCCATCTACAAATACCTTTCCGTCACGTATTTCAATGTGCTGGTTTTCTTTAGCTATTACACGCTTAACAGCATATTTCTGCTTCCCCTCTAATAGTTCAGGTACTCTTAGTACCACAATATCACCCTGCTCAATCGTACCAAAACGAGGCGTGATACTCTCAATAATCAAAACATTCTGATTTTTAAGGGTCGGCGACATGGAATTACCGTTTACTACAGTAAGCCGCCCCAGAAATATAATAACTGCTAAACCTAATACAACAGCGGCTGCAATATGCAAAACCCATGCTAATATTTCTTTCAATAGCTTCTTATTCACTTTTTTCCACCGTCTTAATAAAGAGCTCCTCAAGTTGCTTATCATCAACTATATCGGGTGCATTGGTCATTAAATCCGACGCAGTCTGAACCTTTGGAAAAGCAATGACATCCTTAATATTATCAGTCTTCGCAAGAAGCATAACTAATCTATCAAGCCCAAAAGCCAAGCCACCGTGGGGTGGTGTTCCATATTTAAATGCATCCAGTAAAAAGCCAAATCGTTCTTTAGCCTGTTGGTCTGTAAATCCTATTAAGTTAAACATCTTTTTTTGAAGCTCTTGGTTGTGAATACGGATGCTTCCGCCGCCTACCTCATAGCCGTTCATAACAATATCATACGCTTTTGCTCTGGCTCGTTTCGGGTCGGAGTCAAGATACTCGATATCCTCATCCATTGGTGAAGTAAAGGGGTGATGCTTTGCAACCCAACGATTTTCTTCCTCATCCCGTTCAAAGAGCGGAAATTCTGTTATCCATAGAACATCATAACGGTTTTTATCTATAAGGTTGAGCTTCTCTCCCAGGTTCAAACGAAGGTGACCTAAAGAATCACAAACAATCTCATCCTTGTCGGCCACGAATAAGAGCAAATCTCCTGTTTCGGCTTTAGTCCGCTCTAATATCCTTGCCGTTTCTTCCTCTGATAGAAACTTTGCTATGGGTGACCTCAAACCGCCCTCTTCCACAACAATCCATGCCAAGCCCTTTGCCTTATAGGTTTTTACGACCTCGCCCAAAGCATCTATTTCTTTTCTTGAAAAAGCTCCCCCACTTTTGGCGTTAAGAGCCCGAACGCTTCCGCCGTTGGATATTGCGTCACTGAAAACCTTAAATCCCGAATCCTTAGCTAAATCTGATACATCAATAAGCTCCATATCAAAACGGGTATCCGGTTTATCAGACCCATAGCGGGTCATTGCTTCATGGAAGGTTAGCCTTTTAAAGGGCACGGGAATGTCAATATTTAAAAGCTCTTTAAAGAGTCTTTGTATAAAGCCTTCATTTACCTTTATAACGTCCTCTACATCTACAAAACTCATTTCAAGGTCAATCTGAGTAAACTCGGGCTGGCGGTCAGCTCTTAAATCCTCATCTCTAAAGCATTTTGTAATTTGCATATAACGGTCATACCCCGCCACCATCAAAAGCTGCTTAAATAATTGGGGAGACTGGGGCAATGCGTAGAACTTGCCGGGATGAACACGGCTGGGAACCAAATAGTCTCGGGCACCCTCAGGAGTACTTCTTCCGAGCACGGGTGTTTCAATCTCATAAAAACCATTATCGTCATAATAGTCTCTGGCGATTTTTGCTACTCTATGGCGCAGCATCAGCTTTTTTTGGAGATC
>CAYMLJ010000060.1:6325-9269 GCA_964391395.1 uncultured Ruminiclostridium sp.
TCTCTTAATGTAACAAAAACCAGGGCTCCCAAATCTCTTCTTCTTTGAGCCCAACCCATTAATACAACTTGGTTGCCCGCATCGGCAACAGTGAGCTCAGCGCATCTATGGGACCTTTTCATCCCCTGTATATTCTCCATAAAAATCCTCCAATGTTTATCAGCCTTTATTTTTTACCAGTCTGTCAATAAGGGTGTCAAGGCTGATATCCTTAACCTCTCCCGTTTTCATATCCTTAAGCTGGGCTTTGTTACTTTCAATTTCATTGTCACCCAGAATAAGTGAATAACGGACACCAAGCTTATCAGCATATTTCATCTGAGCTTTTACGCTCCTGCCCATAATATCCTTAATGCAGTATATATTATTATTTCTAAGCTGCCAGGCTAATTTTTCACTAACAGTTCCGGCCTTTTCACCTATTGCACCTATATAAATATCAGGAACCTCAGACATGGGAAACTCAATTCCCTGACTGTTCATTTCAAGCAGAAGCCGCTCCACTCCCAGAGCAAATCCTATTCCCGGTGCCGGGGCTCCGCCGCAGGCTTCAACCAAACCGTCATAGCGACCTCCGCCGCAAACTGTACCCTGAGTTCCTATGTTTTCCGATACAAACTCAAATACAGTTCTTGTATAATAGTCCAGGCCTCGTACAATATTTTTATCTATATCATAATGGATATCGATGGCCTCAAGCTTTTGGGTCACCAAATTAAAATGTTCCCGGCAGTCTTCGCAAATATGATCCAGAAGACTCGGTGCATCAATGAGATGCTTTTTGCAGGACTCTTCTTTGCAATCTATAATACGCATAGGATTTCTATCATAACGTGTCTTGCAGGTATCACACATATCCCCGATTTTATCGGCAAGATAGCTCTTTAATAATTCATTATACGCACTTCTGCATTTAGGGCAGCCTATGCTGTTTATATTAAGTTTTAAATTCTTTATACCAAGCTTTTTAAAGAATAATGAGAGTATCGATATTACTTCAACATCAGCTGCCGGATTAGCAGCACCTAAAAGTTCAACACCAAACTGATGGAACTCACGGTAACGGCCTTTCTGAACATTTTCATATCTATAAGCTGTGATCTGATAAAAAAGCTTGACAGGCTGCGGTAACGAAGACATCCCATGCTCAATAAAACTTCTGACTACTCCGGCCGTTCCTTCAGGCCTTAGGGTAATGCTTCTACCACCTTTGTCTTCAAAAGTATACATCTCTTTTTGAACTACATCTGTGGTATCGCCAACTCCCCGCTGGAAAAGTTCGGTATGCTCGAATACAGGAAGGCGAATCTCCTTGTATCCGAATTTTTTACAAACAAGAGCAAACTCTTTTTCAACAAAATTCCACTGATTAATATCTTCCGGCAAGATGTCTCTGGTCCCTTTAGGCGCCTGAATAGGCATACGGCTTCACTCCTATCGATTCTCCACTATATAATGAAGAAACTTTGCCCTTTTTATCCATAGATGTAATTGTAACCATTAGGTTACATATTGTCAATAAAGGTATGTTGTCATTAGCAGTTTGCTTTCCCCGACTTGTTCCGTCTTAAAAGCCTCTGTTCGCGACGTTTAATAGCCTCCTGATTCTCTTTGATCTCCTCATCGGTCTCAAGAATCAACCCCGGGACAGAATGGGGCTTATTATTTTCATCCACAGCAACAAAGGTAATGTATGCTCTGTTGGTAAATATGGTCTTGCCTGATAAATAGTTCTCGGAGCATGCCTCCACCAAAACCTCCATAGATGTTCTTCCCACCCAGGTAAGCTTTGCTTTTAGTATAATCATTTCTCCGACTTTTACCGGTTGATTAAATTCCACACTATCAATAGATACGGTTGCAACAATTGACTGGGCATGGCGTGATGCAGCCATTGCTCCGGCCACGTCAACCCAATGCAGAAGTCTTCCTCCCAAAAGATTTCCCAAAATATTCGCATCATTAGGAAGCACCAGTTCCCGCATTTCTACCATAGAATCAGATATCTTCTTCGTTTCCATTAAGTCTCCCTTTATAGTTTTTCAGATTTTTTCAAATATATTTACATTATATATAGCCCGGCTTATATTGGCAAACACAGTCTAAAAAATATCATTAAAAAATATATATTTCTTCTGGTATTGATGTATAATTGTTTTGAGAATTATTAGCAACAATCTTATAGGAGGTATTTATATGGAAATAATAAGAGTTAAGGATTATGATGACATGAGCAGAAAGGCTGCGAATATTGTTTCTGCCCAATTATTAATGAAACCCGACAGTGTTATCGGTCTTGCAACAGGCTCAAGTCCAATAGGTTTATATAAAAATTTAATAGAAAGATACGAAAAAGGAGATTTGGATTTCTCAAAGGTAAAGACCGTCAACCTTGACGAGTACAAAGGGCTCGGTGGAGACCATCCCCAGAGCTATAGATATTTCATGAATGAATATTTATTTAGCGGAATTAATATTCCTATTGAAAATACATATGTCCCAAATGGTCTTGAAAAAGATTCAGAAAAGGCAGTCGCCGATTACATAAGAATCATTAATTCCCTTGGGGGAATCGATCTACAGTTGCTGGGTATGGGAAATAACGGGCATATAGGATTTAATGAGCCGGGTACCCCATTTGAGTTGGAGGTAGCTTGCACCAATCTAACCGATGAAACCATTGAAGCCAATAAGCGGTTTTTTGATAAAAAGGAAGACGTACCGAAACAGGCGTATACAATGGGAATCAAAGCTATAATGCATGCAAAGAAAATTCTATTTGTGGTATCAGGTGAAAAAAAGGCAGAAAATGCTTTTAAAGCTTTTTTTGGTCCGGTAACGCCAGATATTCCTGCCTCAATCCTGCAGCTTCACAATAATATTACTATTATCGGGGATGAAGCCGCTTTTTCAAAGTTTCCTATTTAATGAAAGAAATTAGATA
>CAYMLJ010000060.1:9369-10941 GCA_964391395.1 uncultured Ruminiclostridium sp.
ATTGTATGAGAGAATGGTAGCATGTACACCTCAGGGCCATATTACTATTTGGTAATATCCTATAAATAGTTAATAGTAATTTATTATTATATTAGGGGGATTTTATTTTGCATCATAGGTTTAAGGCTTTAAAAGCAGCGTTTCCGCATACTATTCCTGTTATGACAGGTTACCTCTTCTTAGGAGCAGCTTTTGGTATATTATTAAACAGTAAGGGCTACCATTTTGGATGGGCAATTCTAATGAGCGTATTTATCTACGCCGGTTCTATGCAATTTGTGGCAGTTAATTTGTTAACCATGGCTTTTAATCCGTTCAATGCGTTTTTGATTACTCTTATGGTAAACGCCCGACATTTATTCTATGGGATTTCTATGTTAAAACACTTTAACGGACGGCGTGGCTTAAAGCCATATCTGATATCAGGATTAACAGATGAAACCTATTCCATTTTATGCTCAACCGAGCCTCCTGATGGAATTGATAAGAGTTGGTTTATGTTTTTTACAACCTTTTTGAATCAGCTGTACTGGGTTATAGCTTCAGCAATTGGCGGCCTTTTAGGATCATTGTTTACCTTTAATACCAAGGGTATTGATTTTGTTATGACTGCATTATTTGTGGTTATTTTTATTAACCAGTGGAAATCTCAAAAAGAGCATTTTCCGGCTGTTATTGGCGTTGGTGTTTCCATCCTCTGTCTTGTCCTATTCGGTCCGGATAATTTTATAATACCTTCTATGGCTTTCATTATATTAGCTTTGACTATATTCCGCCAAAGCATCGAAAGGAGGGCCTAAATAATGATTCTGACAAATACTCAATCTTTGATATTAATAGGTCTTATCGCTTTGGGAACACAAATTACAAGAGCCCTCCCCTTCATTCTATTCCCTGAAAGCAAAGAAACACCCAGATATATTATATACCTGGGTAAGGTACTTCCTTATGCGGCAATGGGTTTACTTGTGGTCTATTGTCTAAAAAATGTTTCCTTTTTATCAAGCCCCTATGGACTTCCTGAGGCAATTGCCGTTCTTTGTGTTGTACTTCTTCACCTTTGGAAGAAAAACACTCTGCTAAGTATCGGCGGTGGTACGGTAGTTTACATGGTCTTAGTTCAGTTGATATTTATATAAGCTTTTTTATTGCTGACATGATATTGTCTGTTAGTACACCAAGCCCTTGATATGCCATAAGAATCAGGTATGGATAAATAGGATAAATATACCGGGGCTTTATCTCCCAGACGGTGTAAAAACATATAAACCCAATTATTATAATTGCCGGCAATAACAGCCGATATGAAGCCTTCTTTCTGATGCTTTCTATGAGCCCGATAAATATCAGGCTGAACATTAAAATATTAAGAACGTGTAATACCCACCTTATCGAGTCCCTAAAGAGAACACTGTTGTCATACTTATTAGTCGCAATTGTGGGGTATAAATGCCCCCAAGAACCGACTCCATAATATTCAGCCTGATATGTCCCTTCTGTCCATAGCCATATATTCTTTTTTATATATACTTTTGCAAGATTGGATAAACCTTTATCCTCAAGCTTTTTATT
>CAYMLJ010000061.1:0-6172 GCA_964391395.1 uncultured Ruminiclostridium sp.
GTTGCTAAAACTAATATTGCAAATAACCTCTTAATATTTTTCATTTTTTTCCTCCCATAGTTTTTTTGTGTTCTGTTAACTTAATAATAAAAATTTACCTGAAACACCCTCAGTATAAATCGTCAAAAACTCTACCTCCAATAAAGAGGCATTCAGACGCTTATAGTACCACGGGTATTTTACAATAAACTGTGGAACCACCTTCTTCCAAACTCAATTATTAACAATTTGATATATGGGTGCGTCATCTCTCAACAATGTAATTCATCGCTGTTTTTATTTTAGGATTTTTATTCTTACCGAAAATTTTTCAGGTTTAATTTAAGTTAACAGAGTTTTTTCGTTTTACAATACTATTATATAAAATCTTTTTCTTTATAAAAACTCCAGTAATCTAAAAAAGGGTGAGAATTCTAAGCTAATTATTACCTTAACTTTTAACACGCCTTAGCTTATTCTATATAGAAAAACTTCAACTAAAAAGCCCTCAACTTGCTAAGTTAAGGGCTTTTTTATCTTAAAGATTCCACAGAAAACCATTATTAATTCACCTAAATCAATACGCTCTTCTATAATCTACAGGCAATTGCCCTGTTAATTCTTTGAATACACGACTGAAATATTTGCCGTCCGAATACCCCACTTTCTCAGCAACTTCATAAATTTTCATTTCACTGCCTATTAACAGTTCCTTTGCCTTCGCTATTCTATGCTCCTTAATATATGTACTAAACTTTACACCTATTTCCTGATGAAACTGCATTCCAAGATATTCAGGCGTAATATTTAGTTTCGCTGCTATTTCCTCCAGATTAATTCCTGTCTGATAATACTCCAAAATCATGCTTTTTGCTCTCTTAACATTTAAGCTGAGTGGCCCTTCACCTTGTCTCTCCTCATTTTCTATTAGATTGAATATTTCTTCGGTTACGCTCTTCAATTCCTTTCTGTTTACCGCTCCCATAATTCTTTCAAGAATTTTTTGCTGCTCTAGCTGGTCATAATTTAACACACCAATTTCCTTAGCCACATTTATCATAGCCCATAAAAACCTGACATAACTTTCCTTGATTTCCTTTGGATTATATATTTGACCGCTATCAAAATAATCATTAAAGCTATTAATACATTTTAAAACTGTATCTCTGTTAAATGAACACAAAGCAGCTTTTAAACGTATTTCAATGTCATTAGGATAGATACATATGGATGTTCTCACTTGCAGAATTTTGGGGTAGGATATCATGATTTTATCACCAAATGATATATTCCAGTCCATATACTTAAGTAAGGTATAATAGTTGTTCTTTAATTCTCTTATATCAATTGCGTTAATCCAACCATAACTATTATTAGGAACCCCTGTCCCATGAATTTTCATAATGACTGCGTTTTGAAACCATCTTTCAATATCATTCAGATCTTTATGCCCATACAGTATTCCAAGCAGCATTCTTTCCTTTGGTATTTCCAAAAGGCAATAGTTTAAATCCTTTTTTGATGATAAGAATCTCTCTATATCTTTTCTCACTTGGTTTATATTCTCTATATATTGATTGCCTAAATATATCTGAACCTCACTAAATTGAGTATCATTATAAAACCCATACTTTTCTTTTAGATAACTGCACAGATTTTCATCAACATCAATGCTGCCAAATATAATACCAAATATAATATTATCAAGTCTGCCCAAGATTTCCGGATTTTGTTTTTCCTCTTCAATATTTTGTTTTTCTATGCTTTTAATAGCCTGCACAAATTCACCGACTACCAACGGCTTAATAAGATATTCACTGACTCCCCAGCGCATGGCCTGTTGAGCATAAGAAAATTCAGCATATGCACTTAAAACAATTGCTTTGCTTTTTATTTTTTTTTCATTTTCATAAGCCAAAGAAATCATTTTAAGGCCATCCATTAAAGGCATCTTAACATCAGTAATAATAAGATCAGGATTTTCTCGTAGTATTAGGTCGAGGCCTTCTTCACCATTTTCTGCGCTTCCGACCACCTGATGATTCGGAAACATTCTTCCAATCAAATTACAAATACCTTCTCTAATCCTTATTTCGTCTTCTACAACTACAATTCTCATAACACTTACCCCCTATTTGGTATAAGAATAGTTACCTCGGTTCCCTCCCCTAAAGTGCTGGCAAACTTAACGCTAATCTGTTCTCCATAATACATGTATAACCTTGATATAGCATTTTCCACTCCTATATGGTTGCTTTCCGATTCCTGATACTCCCTATTATTAAAACTATTTACCATAGAAGTCTCCATTCCCTTTCCATTATCTTTTATCGAGATGCAAAGAAAACTACCTTCCAACCTCATGTCGATTTTCAATATATGCTCATGTTTCGTCCCTTCAAAACCATGAATAATTGCATTTTCAATAAAAGGCTGCAGAAGCAATTTATGAATCTTGAAGTCTATTACTTCAGGTTCTACATTTATTTCACAGTGAAAAGTGTTTTTAAGCCTTGTTTGCTGCAAATATATATATTTTTTAAGCCACTCTACTTCATCTCTGACTCTAACCGTCTCATTACTTTTTGTAATGGCATATCTTAATATGGTTGCTAAAGACGTAATTGCATTACTAATATTAAATTCGTTCTTATCAATAGCCATCCAATTAATTGTGTCTAGTGTATTGTATAGAAAATGCGGATTAATCTGTGCCTCCAGTGCTTTTATCTCTGCCGCCCGTTGTTTCTCTCCGGCTTCTTTTTCTTTTTCTCTGGCTTCTCCAAGCTTTCCAAGCATATCATTAAATTTAATGGCTATTAATTCAACCTCACGTGGCATTTTAGTATCGATTTTTACTCGGGTATCGAAATTTCCGGACCCTGCCACGTTCATTGTTGCTACGACGTTTTTTATAGAATATGATAATTGATTGGATAATAAGAAAGTTAAACCAATTACAATAACTAGTGATAGAAAGCTCACTGAAATTATGATTTTCTGTTGAGTGTTTAACTTTCTCATAATTATTTTCTGATTAGATACATTTACTATATCCCATGATAATTCTTCTTCTTCATAAATATAAGTAGCAATATATTCTCTTTCAATTAAGCTTTCATTGGTTATAAAATTCAAATATGCTTCTCTTCGTTCCTCAATTGGTGCATCCGGATTAACAACTTTTTTGGTTAATACATCCTTATTTATGTAAGATATAATTCTACCTTTCTCATCTACAATAAAATTATAGTTATCAGCATTCTCTTCCGAATCATTCTGAGTAAGGCAAACATCCCTTAACAAATCTTCATCTATACTAATAATTACTATACCATTTCTCTTCTGAAGATCTTTATAATCTATAATACGATGAGCAATATGAAACATATAAAAATCTTCATTTGCAAAATTTACACCGTATTCAGTCGGGAATATATGAGTCTTATTATCTTTTGATACCTCTTCATATATCTTTTCCTTAGTAATACTAAAGTTTTCAATCCATGAATTTCTGTTTGTTATAGCAGTCAATTGATCATAAGTAATAATTACTCCTTCACTGGTTATAATTGTAATAGAACGGATATACTCCTTCGTATTTAATAATCCTCTCAAAAACCTTCTTAGTTGGTTTATTGACACAGCTAAATCTTCATCATTATTTATTTTGTCTATCCAAGACACAATATTATCATCTGTATACATTTGATAGAGTAAATCTTCATATGATTCAAGCTTTATTTTTAAACTATTACCTGTTTGCTCTAAATTATTTATTGTCAATTCTTCTGTATTTTTTCTTAATGTATTGGAAATGTTGTAGTAAAAGAATAGACTTAAAATGAGAATCGGAATTATAGATGTAACAAAAAACAAACGTATTAACTTTGTTTGTAAGCTTGCTTTGTTAATACCACGTGTTCTCATTTTTTTCATATTTCCACCTTTCCAGATTCATTTGGCAAAGGGTATCTATATTATCATAAATGGTTGGAATTTCATAAAACAATAATAACAGAGTCTTTTACAAAATACAATTAATCGGATATTTCGACTTCTGATAACATTTTTTGAGGGCTGTCAATGCTAATTTGACAGCTTTCATATTCTTCTAAAGCTCTTAAATAGTTTGTTTTTTGGGGTGTTTAATGATAAAATTTAATTGTAGATATAGATTTGTATTGTTATACTGGCTTTTTTAGTTAGAAACGGGGGGCAATATGAAACCTAAATACACCAATTCTGCAAGATACAAATGTCTTGAGTATCTTAAAAAGCATTCAGTCGATTTATACCTTAGCTACTGTGGAATGGAAGAATGTGATCCCGGGCATTTCTACGGGCCTATTGCTCGCTCTGAGTATTTGATTCATTACATATTGAGCGGAAAGGGCATGTATAAGGTAGACGGGAAAACATATCATCTTGGGAAGAACGATGCATTTATAATCTATCCTAATGAAATAACATTTTACCAGGCTGATAAGGATGATCCCTGGACATATATTTGGATTGGATTTGGTGGGGTTAAGGCCGAAGCTTGCCTAAACTATGCTTGCTTAGACAAAGATAACAGAGTAGGGCTTTTTAACTGTAAAAATGAGCTTCTGGATTGTGTCAAAGGCATGCTAAGTGCCAGTAAGCTAACCTATGCCAACGATCTTAAACGAGAAGGTTTTTTATTCATGTTTCTATCTGCTATGATTAATGAAAAAAATACTACAAATGAACAAAACAGTAATCACGACTATCCCTACCAGATTTATGTTGAGCATGCCCTTGAGTTTATTGATCATAATTATGAGAAAGATATAAAAGTAATTGATATTGCAAACTATATAGGTATTGACCGGAGTTATTTAACAAACATTTTTAAAAAAAGCATGCACATATCTCCTCAGCAGTACCTAATAAACTATCGTTTGGAAAAAGCCTGTAATCTGCTTAAATCAACAAATTCATCCATAAGTGAAATTTCAGAGCAAGTAGGTTATCCCGATCCTCTTTCTTTCTCTAAAATCTTTAAAATGTACTATAAAACTAGCCCCACAAAATACAGAGACCATGTTGAAGAATTGGTAAATTCAAGTAAAAAAGGTGAATGATGCGTCTACCCGTATTACATATTGGATAGACGCATCTTATGTTTCATTAATATATACTGTTATATGCTTTTTATATAATATAAAATCGACGAAAAGTCTGATCCGTTTTGAAAAAGCTCCTTATTGTCCAATACAATACCAATATTCATTAACTCATCACCATAATAATACCTTTGACTGTTGTCGTTTATAATATATTTTCTGTTCTCATCAAGCCCAACAAGTTTTAGTCTTTGCCAGCCTTCATTTGCCGAATTAAGAACTTTATAATACCCTGCTATTGCTTCTGTTTTATCCTCTGATACAACAATCCATGATGTTTCATTGCCTTCAAATGGGTTAAGAATACGGTAAAATAAACCCTTAAGTAATAACTCCCTATGCGCTTTGTAAAAAACAACCTGTTCCTTGATTTTTTCTTTTTCCTCCAATGATAAAAGAGTTAAATCCAGTTCATAACCAAATACTCCAAAATAAGCCACATTTGCCCTCGTTTCAAGGGGTGTAATTCTTCTTACTTGTTGATTTGGAACTGCTGATACATGAGCCCCCATGCTACTGACAGGATAGGCCATTGAGGTGCCATATTGTATCATCAAACGCTCAATAGCATCAGTATTATCACTGGTCCATGTTTGAGGAGCAAAATATAGCATTCCGGGGTCGAACCTTGCACCTCCACTCGAGCAGGATTCAAATAGTATATGAGGAAACTTCTCAATCAATCTTGCATAAAGATCATATACTCCCAAAATATACTGATGAAAAACCTTTCCTTGATTTTTTTCATCCATGCCCAAAGAGTAACATTCTGTTATATATCTGTTCATGTCCCACTTTATATAAGATATTTTTGCACTACTTAAAACATCCTCCATCATAGAAAAAATGTAATCAACTACTTCTTTCCTTGAAAAATCTAAAACATATTGATTGCGTGAAGCCGATGCCCTTCTTCCGGGTGTAGATATTATCCAATCGGGATGTTTTCTGTACAGTTCACTATCCTTATTTATAGCCTCCGGTTCAAACCATAAGCCAAATTTCATTCCCAGTGAGTCAATTTTATCAGCCAAGCCTTTAAT
>CAYMLJ010000061.1:6272-10894 GCA_964391395.1 uncultured Ruminiclostridium sp.
CCCTGTATCCCCTGTTGCAGCTTTCTTGTTCTAATGTGCCGCTCACGTGACCATGCACCGGATAGGTTAATCATCTCAAAATTGCTGTCAGGAAAGTCAATACTGGCACTCATTGCTCTTTCCAATACTATTTCATCTTCACCCTTATTGATAAATTGTGCACTTCGGGCTATAGCAGAATAATTATTAAATATTGTATAGCTTAAAATTAACTCTGTTTGTATTAATTCATCAAACAATGTTATTTCAAGAGTGTCCGACTCATATATCTCTTCAACATAGGTTGCCGGAAGCCCTTTGAGATCCCTTTTGCCTGTGAATATCTCATGTCTCTGATATTCAAAGCAAGATATTCTACTGCCATTTTTTTGCTTTATCTCAAATGCCGGATATCTGAAATCGGTATTTCCGTATGATGGATATTCCTGCATAGTATATTGGAGCGAAAAAGATGGATCATCTTCAAAAACATAAGCAGATAATGATCTGGGTCTTTTTTGCAGCAAATGTAAAAATGATGTTCTGTCATTAATAACCTTACCAAAGTAAAGATTTCCAAGTTGATTGTTAGGCAACAACTTGATAATATAGCTGATTTCTTTATTATACAGATGGAATTCTCCCGATTCCTTATGAAAGATAATTGGCATTTATAACCTCCCGGTAACTACATTGAATACCCTATGCAGTGACCCTTAAATCGTAATAAAATTAACTTAGTTTGAATTTGGAAATACTGTTGTTTAAATCAATAGCTGCATGACCCAGTCCTTCGGCAAATTCTGATAATTCTTTGATATCAAAAAGTTGATTTTGCACAGATGCAGTAATTTGCTGAGTCGAAGCCGCAGTTTCTTCTGTAACGGCAGAAACATTGTAAATTGAATTTATAGCCTGCTCTTTAGCATCTTCCATTTCTGAAATATGATTAACAATATTTTCAACTCGTTCTATAAGTCTATCCATTGATTCCTTTATTCTCTTAAATGCGTCTGTTGTTTTTATCATAGCATCGTTCTGAGAAGACAATATGGACTCAGTCATACTTGCCTTTTCTACGGTTTTTACAGTATAGTCCTGTGTGACCTTGATTATTGAGGAAATATCTTTTGCTGCATTCTTAGACCTCTCTGCAAGGGTCTGTATTTCTTTTGCTACAACAGCAAATCCGCTACCGAATGCTCCTGCCCTAGCTGCTTCAATTGCTGCATTTAGTGACAAAAGGTTAGTTTGATCGGCAATGGTATTTATAACCTCAACTATTTTTCCTATGGATAGAGAATGTGCATTTAACGTATTTATATCGCTAATTATTTCTTTTGAAATTTTATTTGTATCCTTTGCTTTATCCTCAAGAGCAAGAATCAATTCAAGTCCCTCGTTTGTTATATGTGCTGTTTCTTTTGTCAGGTTTCCTATGTCATCTGCATTTTGAGATACATCACCTATTTTATCAGCAAGACTGCCTATTTTACGTACGCTGCTCTCGGCATCGCCGGCTTGCTCTGTTGCACCGTGTGAAATATCTTCTATACTATTTGATATCTCATTAGAGACTTCTGCCACTTGCTTACTTTTTATTGAAACAACCTCTGCAGAGTCAGTTACCTTTTTTGCCGTATTTAATACCTGCTCAATAATGCTTCTCATATTTTGAATCATTAGATTTATGCTTTTTGTCAGCAAACCCAGTTCATCCTTATTATTAGACTTTGCATTAATTGTGAGGTCACCGGATGCAGCCTTACCCGCTACATTTCTGATGCTATCAACGGTTTTTCCTATATTTCTGACTATAATAAACCCAAATATTGCAGTTATTAAAGCTGCCAAAAGCACAAAGATAATAGTTGTAAATGCAATCTCATTAGCAGATGCATGCAATTCTGAAACAGGAATCATATTTATAAGTATAAATCCGGATTCATTTAACTTGACAAAAGACATCAGGTAGGCTGTTTCCCTGTATGTTACGTTCATGCTTCCAAAATCTTCTTGATTCGCTAATATGTCTTGATAAAAAGATTCTTCTACCATGGGCTTGTCATTAGAAGCAGCATTCGTGTTTGTCTGGTCTCTGCCATCCGGGCTTAACAAATGTATTTCTTCGCCCTTCCTTATTGTGAAGCTATCCAATGTGTTTTCAAGAAAATCATTTTTTAAATCTATAACAACACAACCAACCGTATTAAAGCTTGTTGTACTTTTAATGAGTTTTATGGCTGTCATAGAATATGTGATTTCATCAGAAATTTCACTATCAAGATCCTTGTGAGCACCTAGCCAAACCAATTTGTCTGGTGTTTTTTCGGCAATTTTGTATAATTCTGTGTCCTTTAAGCTGTCAAGGTCATAATGAATACTCGAATTTCCCTGAGAGAATAGAGAATTGTCTTTGCCTCTTGCAAAAAGGTATGTAGCTTTAATATCGTCGTCTGAAGAAATTAAATTATTAAGGAGCTTAACCGCTTCTTGTCTCGCATGTAGTTTTTCAAAATAGATTTCATTCTGATCTTTTCCAAGAGTATTGTTTACAAAATCCAAATAGCCTTGGATTTCGTTACTTATTACTGTTTGAGTAACCAGGCGATCTATAGAAGCATTAAGCATATCAAGGTATTTTCCTGCATAAAGCATTGTGTTCATAGTAGATTCTCTGGCATTTTTATCACTTTCCGAAAGCGAGCTTTTATACGAAACAATGCCTAAAGCAGCCAGAAATAATACGGGAATAATGATGGCTAATATAATTTTAGTCTTTATACTCCAAAACTTTGATATGGATTTTTCTTTTTTGGGTTTACTTTTTCTATTAGGAGCCAATTCTTTCTTCTTAATTTTCATATCTGATCAATACCTCTCATTACTGAAATAACTTAGCAGCATGTTTTTATCGAATCCATAAAAAGATATAGATATTTATCAAATTCGCCGTCTAATTCCCCTTATAATATAAATCAGGTTAACTTTTTTCAGGTAAAAGTCTGCTAAAATTACATAGTCAAACCTGATGTAGTAACACTTTGCATAAATTGCTTCTGGAATATAAAATAAATAACTATCATGGGCCAAATCGCAAGAACGGAGGCAGCCATCAGTATCGAATATTTTACATTATATGCACTCTGAATTTTCGCCAGGGCCGATGACAGAGTTGCAGCGTCGATACTGGAATTAACAATAAGCGGCCACATAAGATTTTTAAATGAAAACAATGCAGTAAATATACTTAACGCTACCAATCCTGACTTAACCAACGGCAACATAATTAAAATGAAGGTCTGTCCTATATTACACCCGTCAATTCTTGCTGCCTGCTCCAGTTCGTTTGGTATGCCCTTAAAGAATTGACGCATAAGAAATGTTCCAAACGCGCTTACCAATCCGGGGAACACTAATGCAAAAATTGTATTACGGGCACCAATTTTATCTATCATAAGATATTGAGGTATGATAAAAATTTGTGTTGGAATCATCATCTGGAATAGTACTATTCCAAAACAAAAATCTCTTCCCGGAAATTGAAGCCTTGCGAATGCATATGCAGCCATAGAACTGAAAGTAACCGCACACAGTACATTCCAGAATATCATTGAAAAAGTATTATAATATAACCTTATAAAATTATTCTGTTTTATTACATCCATGTAATTTTCAATTCTCCATTGTGTTGGGAAAAATACAAACGGGTTCATAGATGTAGCTTCTGTAACAGACTTAAATGATGTCAAAACCATCCAGGCAAAAGGCATAATCATTATTCCTGACCCTAATATTAGCAACATATGTATAAACACTCGGTATGATTTGTCTCTGATTGTCATTCTAATCCTCCTAGTTGGAATAATTAACCCACTTTTTCTGTAGCCTCACCTGTATCACGGTTATAATTGAAATAATTAGAAGCAACAGCATAACAATGGCAGAGCCATAACCCTTATTATTGTATTTAAAAGAGTTATTGTAAAAAAGATAGACCAGCGAAACCGTTCTGTCATAGGAGGGCCTTGCCGCATCAATCATCATGTAAACAACATCAAATACCTGCATGCATTGGATAATTGAAGTAATAACAACAAAAAATATCGTCGGTGAAACCATTGGCAGGGTTATTTTGAAAAATTGAGTCACTGCATTTGCTCCATCAATGTTTGAAGCTTCATAATACACCTTTGGAATCTCTTGTAGCCCGGCAAGTATAAGAACCATATTATAACCGATGGTACTCCAAATACTGATAATAGCTATTGATATCATAGCAACTTTGGGGTCATCTATCCAATTGACAGGATTAAGCCCTAATTGCTTTAATACATAATTGATTAGACCGAAATGATTATTGTAAAGCCATCTCCAAACCATTGTAACAGCAGCGGGAGTAGCAATAACAGGCATATAATAAATACCGCGGTAGATACTCTGACCCTTCATATTTCTGTTGAGCAATACCGCAATGATAGCAGCAATGAAAACGCCTATCGGAACCACCAATAAAGTATATAACAAAGTATTCCCAACTGCCGCCCATACCTGTGTGTCTTTAATTAATTTTTCATAATTGTCGAGACCTACAAATATATTGCCTTTCCCAAAATCACCACTTTTAAAAAAGCTTAAATAGC
>CAYMLJ010000062.1:0-3390 GCA_964391395.1 uncultured Ruminiclostridium sp.
GGAATTCTGAGCATGGTTCATGTTCTTGAATCAAATAAGATTTTGTAGTATATTATTTATTATCAGATAATAATATTAGATTATATATGGAGGTTACAATATGTCCGAGTTGTTGAAAGGGAAGAATATACTTATTATGGGTATCCGAAATAAATGGAGTATTGCTTGGGGTATTGCGCAGGCAGCGAAAGCACAAGGCGCTAATTTAATCTTTACTTATTTGGGTGATAGGGAAAAAGAATCTCTTCAAAAGCTGACCTCCGGTATGGGAGAAATTGATGCATACCCCTGTGACGTCGCTAATGAAGAGGATATAGACAGTCTTTTTTCTACAATAAAAAGCAAATATGGGGTGCTTCATGGCTTAGTTCACGCAATTGCATTTGCAAAGAGTGAGGATCTCCAGGACACGTTTGTAAATACATCAAAGGATGGATTTATGGTAGCTATGGACATTAGTGTGTTTTCATTTATTGCTGTTACGAAAAGAGCTCAGGCCCTGATGACCGATGGTGGAAGTATATTAACATTAACATATAGAGGATCGGTTAAGGTTTCGCCCGGATACAATATTATGGGGGTTGCAAAAGCGGCACTGGAAGCCAGCGTGCGCTATGCTTCCTATGAACTGGGGAGTAAGAATATACGTGTTAACGCAATTTCCGCAGGCCCGGTAAAAACCATGTCGGCCAAAGGAGTAAAGAATTTCAGCGATATTCTTTATGTAGTTGAAGAAAAGGCTCCGCTAAAGCGAAATGTAACACTGGATGATTTGGGGAAAACGGCAGTTTATCTTTTAAGTGGCCTTTCATCCGGGATGACAGGGGAAATATTATACATCGATGCAGGGTATAATATTATGGGCATTTAATAATATGCCCACAAGCAATTCAAAGCAAAGCTTTGAATGCGCCCGGCAAAGCCGGGCAAAAGTATTTTGCATAGCAAAATACGCATGTGGTCATGTTACACCATAAACTGCAAATGCTGATATTATCAGCATTTGCTGGGATAAATCCTGCGCAAAACGGGTTTACCCGTTTTGCAGCATGTTTATGGTATAATAATTAATTATATTAACAATATGTTCACAAAATGTTCATTAATATAATGCATAATAAAAATAATAGTTTGACATGGCGGGTTTAATGATTTCAACAAATATCTAAACCCGCTTGTTTTTTGAGTTGTGTTCAGACACTAATACAGGGAGGGATTATATGATAGAAATTCAAAATCTCACTAAGGAGTACGGCCGTATAAAAGCTGTTGACGACATTAGTTTTAATGTAGGTAAAGGTGAAATCCTTGGCTTTTTAGGTCCTAATGGGGCAGGAAAATCAACCACTATGAATATTCTTACCGGCTTTATCTCATCTACATCCGGCGTTGTTAAGGTTGGGGGAGCGGATATTTTAGAAAATCCTGTTGAAGTTAAAAAGCATATAGGGTATTTACCCGAGCAGCCTCCGCTTTATATGGATATGACCGTAAACGAGTATCTTGATTTTTGCGCCAATCTTAAGACAGTACCGTTGAAAAAATGGAAAAGTCAGAAAAAAGATATTATGGAACTCGTTAAAATAACTCATGTAAGCCACAGGCTCATTAAGAATCTCTCAAAGGGCTATAAGCAGAGAGTAGGTCTTGCTCAGGCATTGGTGGGATCACCGGAGGTTCTTATTTTGGATGAGCCTACAGTGGGTCTTGATCCTAAGCAGATTATAGAAATCAGAAACCTGATTAAGGCTTTGGGAAAAAGCCATACCATAATATTAAGCTCTCACATTCTTCCCGAAGTAAGTGCGGTATGTGACAGAGTAATTATTATTAACAAAGGTAAAATAGCCGCCATTGACACTCCGGAAAACCTATCAAAGTCATTGACCGATTTTTCTAAATTTACCATTACTGTGGCAGGTCCGGAGAATAAGGTAAAGGATATTATAAACAATTTATATGGGGTTAAATATTTGGAGACCGGCACTAAAATTAAAGATAATGAGTTTAGCTATATTGTTGAAGCTGACAAAGATGTGGATGTAAGAAAACCTATGTTTAACCAATTGGCGCAGCAAGGCTTCCCGATACTGGAGCTAAAATCCTTGAATCTGTCACTTGAGGATATCTTCCTGCAATTGACCACCAACGAAGAGAAGGAGGCTATATAAGTATGCTGGCTATAATGAAACGTGATTTTAGATCATATTTTAATTCACCCATTGCTTATGTGCTGATAGGACTTTTTATGTTACTGTTAGGTCTGTTTTTCAATAGTCTTATAGGATATGGCATCTCAGACATTATGAGCGAGTTTGTGGCAAGTATGAGCGGTCTTTTATTATTAATTATTCCTATTCTTACAATGAGATCCATGGCTGAGGACAAAAAAAATGGTACCGAAGTTTTGCTCTTGACATCTCCTGTTAGAGTTACCGAAATCGTCTTAGGAAAGTTCTTGGCTTCTTTTAGCGTATTTTTAGTTATGACTGCCGCATCATTAATCTTTCCTTTAATTACAATAATAGCGGGCAAGCCTGATATTATGCTAATAATAAGCTCATATCTAGGTTATATCTTAATGGGAGCGGTATTTGTCAGCTTAGGTGTTTTTGCTTCCTCTCTTACCGAAAACCAAATAGTAGCTTCTATAATCACTCTTGTTTCTATATTTCTTATTCAAAATATAGGCTACCTTGCCAGCTTCTTTAGCGGCTTTTTGAATAAGGTGTTCTTGTGGCTTTCTATTTCAGATCGCTATGGGGATTTTAATAAGGGAATTATTGATTTAACGTCAATAGTGTTTATGATTAGCTATGTAGCAGTGTTCATTGTCCTTACCGTAAGGGTTATTGAACACAAGCGCTGGAGTCAGGGGTGATTAGAATGAAGAAGATAAATAAAAAAAGTTTGAAATACGGCTCATATGCTTTCATAGCCACTACGGTTATAATCGCAATAATAGTGATCTTTAACGCACTTTTAGGTCTGGATACAATAAGAGACAGATTAAGGCTCGATATTACAAAGAATCAGTTGTTTTCATTAAGTGATCCTAGCATCACAATGCTTGGTGATCTTGATAAGGATGTTGAAGTTATAATCCTAACAGATGAAAAGTACTATCAGGGGAGTGAAATCCTTGAAGTATTAAAGCAATACGATATTAAGAGCAACGGTAAGGTCACAATTCGTTTTGTTGATGTCGAAAAAGATCCTACATTTGTTGAAAGAGAGATTGATCCTAACCAGGTTAAAGGCATTTCAGAAGGAAGTATTGTAGTAAAATCCGGTAAGAATTCCAAAGTTGTATCTCAGAATGATATGGTTGAATTTGATTACAGTACCTATAGTTCATATCCGGTTGCCTTAAAGATTGAACAGGCTTTT
>CAYMLJ010000062.1:3490-5527 GCA_964391395.1 uncultured Ruminiclostridium sp.
ATTGTTCTTGAAGGTGACCAAAAGTGGTATCTGAATGAATTTACCGTTATAATTCCACAGCCAAATGAAAATGATGTTACAACAAATTTAGACCCAAAGTCTCTATTTGTGTATATGCCAAACTGTAGGAGTGTAGGTATTGAACAGGCAGCTAAAGAATGGATTAACACTCAGCCTCTGTTCATGACATCGGACAAATCACAAAGTACGAATTTACTTACTGGTGATACTACTATGGGGCCGTTTCTTCTTGGAGCTCTGTCAGAGCATCAGGGAACAGCATCAAGCAAAATTGCTCTTATAGGAAATGCTACCTTTATAACTGACAATTGGATGCAGAACACAGGCTATAACGGCGTCAGATACATTTTATCTACATTAAACTGGATGCAGGATAAGACAGATTCAATTATTGTACCTTCCAAGAGTTTGTTGTCAGAACCCGTTAATTTGTCCGAGTCAACCAAGTTCATTGCCTTCATAGTCCTAACCTTTTTATTACCTTTGGCTATAGTCGGGCTTGGCGTATTTGTCTGGATAAGGAGGAAGCATCTATGATGAAGAATTGGAAGAAGATCATAATTCTATTGATTATATTTGTGGTCTTCCTGGCAGCCTTCATCTTATTAAATGGTGATCAGGGTAAAGTAGAGAATGGGAATGAAACCCCACAGCCGACAAATGCTGCATCTTCTGATGAGATTAAGCTGATAGATATTGCACAGGAAGACATATCAAAGATTGTGTTAAAAAGAGAAGACGCCGAAATTGTCCTTGCAAAGGAAGAGCGGAATGTTGAAACACTTGAGGCCAATGCTGACGGAACCACAAAAAAGATAACCGAAAAGAGGCAGGTGTGGATTAATCCATCCTTTGATGTTGATAATGATTTAGTGGAAGACATAGTTTCGGCCGCCGCTACTGTTATGACCAAGCGATTAATTGATGAGAACCCCAGTGATCTGACAATATACGGCCTCGATAACGCTTTTATAACTACCTTCGTTTCTAAAGAAGGAAAGGAAGTCAGCATTGAAATCGGTAATTTAACTCCTAAACAGGACAGCTATTATGTCAGAAGGCTGGAAAATTCCAAGGTATATACCATCGATTCTTATAAGGGTGATACCCTAAGATACGGTAAATCTGATTTAATGAGCAAGAATCTATACGATACAGAAGCTCTTTCGTCTGATGATCTTAAGACTCTTGTCTTTAGTAGATCCGGAGAAACCGTTTTCAGTGCGGAGAAGAAAGAATCTTCTGCCGATTGGATCATAACCGGTCCAATTCCTGAAAGGGATGCAAATGCTACTGAGATTTCTAAGTTCTTGAATTGGGTTAGCACATTTAGAGTTAAAAAATATGTAGAGGAAAATCCTTCAGATTTAAAAGTCTATGGTCTGGATTCACCCAAGTATGTATTCGATTATACTTTAAATGATAAAACATACCGCATGATGCTGGGGAATAAGAGTGAATCGGAATACTACGGAATGATGGAAGGTAATGATGCTGTATTCACAGTAGATGCCACAAATCTGAACTTTGTTGATTTACCGCTGAAGGATTTAGTCTCATTGTTTGCCTATATTCCAATGATTTATGATGTTGAAAAGCTTACAATTGAGATAGATGGCAGGACCGATGTGCTTCTGATAAACGAAAGCCAGGAAGAGGGATCAACACCTGAATTCCATTTCAACCGACAAAAGATAGAGGGCGATGAACAGGAGGGGCTTTTTAGAAAGTACTACCAGGGAGCCATCGGTATCATGGGCGATAAAATAGATTTAGTTTCGGTGCCATCCGGTGAAGCTGCAGTTCGTTTTACCTATACTATGAAAAAGGCTGAGCCCGATAAAATAGTAAAGATTGAGCTTATTCCTACAAATGATGGCTATGGTTATTTTATAACTAAAAATGATAATTACACGGGACTTGTTATAGGTGAAAGGAAGCTTCATGATGATTCTAACACAGGAATTCGTAAGGCCTATGAAAATTTAAATGAAGCCCTGTCGAAAACTGAATAGC
>CAYMLJ010000062.1:5627-10737 GCA_964391395.1 uncultured Ruminiclostridium sp.
ATTTTATTGAAATATAATAAGTATCGTGATATAATTAACAAAGGTTTGTTAAGCTATTAACAAATCGGCATAAACTAACATCAAGATTCAGGAGGTTGTCAATATGAGTTGCGGTTGCTGTAAAGCAGATAATAAGACAGAAGCACTAGACATAATAATCGCTAAACACAAAGACACCCGCGGCGCGCTTATTCCTGTATTGCATGAAGCTCAGGAACTTTACGGATATCTTCCCATGAGCGTGCAAAAGAAAGTCGCAAAGGGTTTAAATGTGTCTCTGGCTGATGTATATGGCGTGGTTACGTTCTATACTCAATTTTCATTAAATCCCAAGGGAAAATATAAGGTAAATGTTTGTTTGGGAACTGCCTGCTATGTCAAAGGGGCCGGCGAGATTTTTGATAAGATTTCCGAGATACTAAAAATAAAAAGCGGCCAATGTACCCCGGATGGAGTTTTTTCTTTGGATGCATGCAGATGTGTAGGCGCTTGCGGATTAGCTCCTGTTATCATGATAAACGAGGATGTTTATGGAAGACTTTCTGTAGATGATATTCCCGGAATTTTACAAAAGTATTTTGATATGGAAGCCGAAGCTGTATAGCATATGAAGGATATATCACTACATATAATGGACATTATTCAAAATTCCATTGTTGCGGGAGCCGACAAAATAAGTATTAATTTATGTGTACGAGGCAATCCCCAGATGCTTATATTGGAAATTTTGGACAACGGCAAGGGTATGGATGAAGAATTTATTAGGAAAGTGACCGACCCGTTTAAAACAAGCAGAACCACCAGAAATGTCGGCCTTGGGATTCCACTTTTGGTGCAGTCAGCTAATATAGCAGGCGGAGAGCTAAAAATAAAATCGGAGCCCGGTAAGGGAACAAACCTGCAAGCAAGATTTAAGGTAAATCATATAGACAGGATTCCTTTAGGAGATATACCGGAAACTATTAAAATGTTAATAATGGCTAACCCAATTATCTCCTGGACTATTCATTTTTCTTCCCCAAACCATGATTTTGTGTTGGATACAGATGAATTAAAACATCATTTAGATGGAGTTTCGATAGCAAACAATAATGTCCTAGAATGGATACAAAATACAATAACCGATGGTATAAAATTAGTTTATGGAGGTGTTCTGGATGAAGTCAATTGAAGAATTAAAAGCTATTCGTGATAAAACTTTAAAAGAAATGTCAATACGTGATAATGATGATAAGGTTAGAATTGTAGTGGGTATGGCCACATGTGGTATAGCTGCAGGTGCTAAACCTGTTATGAGCGCTTTTATTGATGAACTGAACAAGAGAAATATTAATAACGTAAGCGTATCAATGACGGGATGTATCGGTATATGCCGCTTGGAGCCTGTTGCTGAAATTTTTGATGCTAACGGAGAAAAAACAACTTATGTAAAATTAGATGCAGAAAAGGCCAGAAGAATAGTAGCGGAACATATCGTCAACCAAAAGCTCGTCACCGAGTTTACAGTTGGTGCTGCAGAAAGGTAAGGGGGGGTTAGATTATGGTTTACAGATCACATGTATTGATTTGTAATGGTACCGGATGTACAGCTTCCAAATCACCGGAAATAATGGCTAAGCTGGAAAAAGCGCTGGCTGCAAAAGGTATAGAAAAGGAAGTTAAGATAGTAAAAACCGGGTGCTTCGGTCTTTGTGAAAAGGGACCGATTTTGGTGGTTTATCCTGAAGGAGCTACATACTGCCACGTTACTCCGGAAAATATTGAAGAAATCGTAAATGAACATTTAGTTAAGGGGCGTATTGTAAAACACCTTTTATTGGGCGATAAAGATGCCGAGGATGTTGCCAGATCCCTTGATAATGTAGATTTCTTCTCTCGTCAGTTCCGTATAGCACTTCGCAACTGCGGTGTTATTAACCCTGAGGTAATTGATGAATATATCGCAAAAGACGGTTATGCTGCCTTGGCAAAGGCTCTTACTGAAATGACACCTCAACAAGTTATTGAAGAAATCAAAAAATCGGGTCTTCGTGGACGCGGAGGCGGAGGTTTCTCAACCGGTTTGAAATGGCAATTTGCAGCAAAAGAAGTAAACGATCAAAAATATGTTTGCTGTAATGCCGACGAGGGAGATCCGGGAGCATTTATGGATCGTTCAATACTTGAAGGTGATCCTCATACATTAATTGAAGCTATGGCTATAGCCGGGTATGCAATCGGTTCTAACCAGGGCTATATTTATGTAAGAGCTGAGTACCCGATAGCTGTGCAACGTCTTAATATTGCCATCGGCCAAGCCCGCGAATATGGGCTCCTTGGTAAAAACATTTTTAATACAAATTTTTCTTTCGATTTAGATATTCGCCTTGGTGCAGGCGCATTTGTTTGCGGTGAAGAGACGGCTCTTATGACATCAATTGAGGGTCATCGCGGTGAACCAAGAACCCGTCCTCCTTTCCCGGCTGTAAAAGGACTCTGGGAGAAGCCCACAATTTTAAATAACGTTGAGACTTATGCGAATATTCCCGTTATTCTCTTAAAAGGTGCGGATTGGTTTAATACCATAGGTACTGAGAAGAGTAAGGGAACTAAGGTTTTTGCCATAGGCGGTAAGATTAATAATACCGGTCTTGTTGAAATACCCATGGGAACTACACTTAAGGAAGTTGTTTATGATATTGGGGGAGGCATACCGAAAGGTAAGAAGTTTAAAGCTGCACAAACAGGTGGCCCTTCAGGCGGATGCATCCCTGCTGAACATATGGATGTTCCGATTGATTATGATAACTTAATCGCATTGGGCTCAATGATGGGGTCCGGCGGTTTAATAGTTATGGACGAGGACAACTGTATGGTTGATATAGCCAAGTTCTTCTTGGAATTTACAGTTGATGAGTCTTGCGGTAAATGCCCACCCTGCCGCATCGGTACCAAACGTATGTATGAAATTCTAGAACGTATAACAAGCGGTAAAGGTGAAGAAGGAGATATTGAGAAGCTTGAGGTTTTAGCTGAAAGTATTAAGCAGGGTGCTCTTTGCGGCCTTGGTCAAACAGCTCCTAACCCTGTTCTAAGCACCTTGAAATATTTCCGTGATGAATACGAAGCTCATGTAAAGGAACACAGATGTCCTGCAGGAGTTTGTAAAGCAATGCTCAAGTATACAATTATCGCCGACAAGTGTAAGGGCTGCAGCCTCTGTTCAAAGAAGTGTCCTGTAAATGCTATTTCCGGCGAAATTAAGAAACCTTACCTTATAGATCAAAGCAAATGTATTAAGTGCGGCGTTTGTATGGACGTATGTAAATTTGCCGCCATAGAGAAGAAATAAGAGGGGAGAGTGAAATAATATGTCTGAATTTGTTACCCTGACAATTGACGGTAAAGAAGTAAAAGCCCCGGTTGGTTCAACCGTGCTTGAGGCCGCAAAGAGTGCCGGGATTAGTATACCCACCCTCTGCTTCCTCAAAGATATAAATGAAATAGGCGCATGTCGTATGTGTATAGTTGACGTTGGCGCAAGGAGCTTTCAGGCTGCCTGTATGTATCCTGTATCCGAGGGATTAAAAGTTACTACAACTAGCCCTAAAATTCGTGAAACCCGCAGAGTTACGCTTGAGCTGATTCTATCGTCTCATGAAAAGAAATGTCTTACATGTGTGAGAAACAGAAGCTGTGAGCTTCAAAAGCTGGCTTCGGATTTCAATATCAAGGATATTCGCTTTGAAGGTGAATTACCGAGCTATCCTATTGATGATTTGTCAGCTTCTATAGTACGTGATCCCAATAAGTGTATCCTATGCCGCCGTTGTGTAAGTGTATGTAAGAATGTACAAACTGTTTCAGCTATTGAAACAATTGACAGAGGGTTTAATACAATTGTTGCATCGCCTTTCCATATGCCGTTGAAAGATACTCCGTGTGTTAACTGTGGTCAATGTATAATTGCCTGTCCGGTTGGTGCTCTTCGTGAAAAAAGTTCTATCGATCAGGTATGGGAAGCGATTAATAATAAGGATCTTCATGTAGTAGCGCAGACGGCCCCTGCTGTACGTGCCGCTATCGGAGAAGAATTCGGATATCCAATAGGGACACCTGTCACAGGTAAAATGGTAGCCGCAATCAAGAGATTAGGATTTGCTAAAGTATTTGATACAGATACAGCTGCAGACCTTACAATTATGGAAGAGGGAACCGAGCTTGTAGACAGAATAAAGAACAACGGTAAGCTTCCGCTTATAACATCTTGTAGCCCCGGATGGATTAAGTTCTGTGAACATAATTACCCAGATATGCTTGATAACCTTTCTTCATGCAAATCGCCTCAGAATATGTTTGGCGCAGTTTTGAAGTCATACTATGCAGAGAAAATGGGTATAGATCCTTCCAAGATATTTGTTGTTTCAATTATGCCTTGTACTGCTAAGAAATATGAAGCAGAAAGACCTGAATTAGCTTCAACCGGTTATCCTGATATAGATGAGGTTCTTACCACCCGTGAAGCCGCAGAAATGATTATGGAGGCAGGTATAGACTTCAGAAGCCTTGATGATGATGAATTTGACGATCCTATGGGGGAAGCAACAGGCGCAGGTGCTATCTTCGGTGCCACAGGCGGAGTTATGGAAGCAGCATTGAGAAGCGTACCTTTCCTTCTTACAGGCAAAGATGATGATAATGTTGATATAAAAGTTGTTCGTGGTGTTGAAGGTATTAAAGAGGCAGAAGTAGAAATAGCCGGCGTTAAAATTAAGGCAGCTGTTGCCCATGGCCTTGGAAATGCCAGAAAGTTGATTGATAAGGTTAGAGCCGGTGAAGCAGATTATCACTTTATCGAGATAATGGCGTGTCCGGGTGGTTGTGTTTGCGGAGGCGGACAACCTATACAGCCCGCATCTGTAATGAATTCGATTGATCTTAAGGCTGAGCGTGCAAAAGCTCTTTATCAGGAGGATCAAAACCTTACATTTAGAAGATCTCACCAGAACCCCAGAGTTCTTAAAATGTATGAGGAATACTTTGAAAAACCGGGCGGACATAAATCTCATAAGCTCTTGCACACACATTATGAAGCTCGTGAGAATTATCCCGAGGACAAATGCGAATAAAA
>CAYMLJ010000063.1:0-10386 GCA_964391395.1 uncultured Ruminiclostridium sp.
GTCATAGGTTGCTCTACAGTCTTTTGAAAAAACATCAAACGAGCCGTTTTCATTTTTAATTATAGAGGTAATTTCATTACCTAAAAATATATCGCCGCCCGCTTGGATAATTCTTTGTGCGGTTTTTTCAATAATTGTATTAAATGCTCCGTCTAAATAGCCAAGCATTTCTTTATTTAAATTCTTCCCTCTTGAAGCTCCACGAAGCTTAAGTTTATTCCAAATCCATGTGCCCGATATACTTTTACTGTCTATATCAAATTTTGATTTAACTAATGGCTCCCAAACCTTTTGCCAGACTTCTTGACCTGAACGCTTAATAATCCATTCTTTAGCCGTAATAGATTCAAATGATGAATAGTCATTGATAAATTTTGAAGCCAGAACCATTATTCCCATACGAATTCTGGAAACAAAAGAGAGGGGCTTAAAGCGTAATAAATCGAGAGGCGAAGTAAAGGGATGAATATTATGGTCAATATAAATAGCATTTTTAGGTTCATACCAATTTAGCCGGTCTTTAAGATTGAGTTCATCAATAAGAGCTAAAATTTCTGAATCACTGACGAAAATATGGTGATAAAAACGGTCTAAATCCTCATTACCAATAATTATAGATGATGCTAAACCTCCTAAGTAACTTTCTTTTTCATATATTGTAACCTTATATCCATTCTGTGAAAGCCTGAGACCTGCTGTCATACCGGTCAGACCTGCCCCGACAATTGCAATATTCATAATATCCGTCCTATTTTTATTTGTATATCACCTTTTTATATAGTATAAAGTTCCATGAAATAATAAAGAACATAATCAGAATTTTCGGAAGATATAAAACAGGCCAGGAGCCTTCTCCGCTTAAAAGCACCAAAATATAACGAATACCGGAGAAAAGAAGTATATTTCCGACTATCAGATTAAAAAAGAAGAGGATGCCGTATAGGAATAGCTGCCTCTTGAAATTTGTTGTTGATCTAAAGGAGAAGAATTTATTTAATAAAAAATTCAACCAGAATATTACGGTATATACCAATATATTAACAAGTATTTCACCAATAGATAATGCATTTCTTAGAACAATAAATAAAGTGTATTCTATGGAAAAGCATAAAATACCGACAAAAATATACCTGAAAAACTGAGCAAGGGATTCTGGCGTAAACAGTTTCTTCAGTATTGGAAGAGTACAAAGCCATTCTAATATTTTTTGCATTTGCAGTTTACCTCCATTACCATTCCCAACGGGGAAGAAGCTGCAAGATGTTTAAATAAACTCGAGGAACCTCTAGCCCTGATAAAAGCGGATAATAAATAATGAATAATGTTAAAAACACCATAAGAAAAACATTTGTGAACTTACGGCTGATAATATTATTTTCTTCCAAATACCTGAAAAGAATACCGACCATTAATATGAGAAAAGGTATACAAGAGAAATAATGGTATATAAAAGTAATCTTTCTCGGAGCCACTACCCAAGGCAGGTATTGAGACAAATAACCGATTACGGGGAATAGGAGTAACTTGTTTTCGCCAAGAAAGTTCTTTTTCTTAAAAATATTTGTTATAAAAGACCATAATATTATAAAAAACGCAATAAGACCAATCCAAAATAGAAACGGATGTCCAAAGCCGGCAATGGCCGATCCCCAGAAGTTTGGAAGGAGAGTGCCCTGATAATAAAAAATCGGACGAATATCTAAAGGCCATTCATACCAAGGCGATGCATAGGGGTGAGATTCAACAACTCCCTTATGATATTCAAACATGGTTTTTAGTGACGCTATTACGGTTTCTATAAGACTCATGTTATTTTCTTTATAGTCAATAGGAATAAATGACAAAACATATATTGCCGCAGGGATAACAATAAAGAATATAACGCAGAAAAGACATGTCAAGTAAAAATATTTGCCTGACCATCCTCTAAGTTCTTTTGATTTAAATTCCTTAGAGGTTCCTTCGTTAATAACTTTAAGGTTGAGTTGATTATTAAAGTCACTAAACTCATAACCTCTTGATAAGAAAAACAAAATTGCCAGGCCTGCTGCACCGTAAAGTGCAATCCATTTTGTTGCAGCCCCAAGACCAAGAAATATACCGCTTAATAACAAGGGAATAAGGGATTTAAAAAAGCCTCGTTTATAGGATTTTGAATCGTAATAATCCAGCATAAAATAAAACATAAGCATTATAAAGAACACAGTATAACTGTCTATTGTAGCCAAGCGGGTTTGTGTAAAGTGCATGAAGTCAAACATCATTAAAAAGGCACAGAAAAAAGCCCAAAATGTGTCTTTGAAGAAACGCTTAGCCATAATATACATTAGGGGAATTAAAGCCGCACCGAATAATGTGCCCATTATTCTCCAACCGAAGGGAGTCATCCCGAATATACTGATTCCAAAAGCAATAATAGTTTTCCCTAGCGGCGGATGGGTGTTTTCATAGAGAATATCACGTTTTTCAAGTTGCTCTAAGGCAGTACGGGGAAAATATACCTCATCAAAATAAGTACCGTTTAAAACCGTCGGGCGATTAGGGACCAGATTCTGTTCATCAAAAAGCTTCTCAATGCCTACTGTTGAGGGTTCTGTTGTTGTCGTAAATCCCGAAATCAAATTATCGCCGCTAAAAAACCCTATTTCAAGAAATTCTGCTTTATAATATTTATTTTTATCGTGTTCAATATCGGTTCTTAAGTACCTATTTGTGAATCTTAGCTTATCTGTGGTTACTACATCAGTGGTATAATGCCATTTGTAAATAGACCTCATATCAATAAAAGAATAAGGATTAAATTCACCGTCTTGATAAGCTTCTATTTCCAAACTTCCAAAACAGCCCCATTCGTGCCCTAGACCGCCAAATAGCATGATCTTGTCTATTGTCACTTCTCTTTTGAAATCAACGATAAAGCTTTCGTTAAGTCTTTCAGGTTCCCAACCTGTTTTTGGAGCACTAAAGGAACCAAGGTTAAAAAGTGCGATAATTAAATATATAACAGTCATTATTGTCATAATTTTAATATCTTTTTTATTTATCATTCCAGTCATCACTTTCTCCTAATAATGTTTTTTTCGGTTGTATAAAAGCCCTGTAACCCTGATAAATCGATAGTATATAGGTTAAAAGCACAAAAAATGAGAAAAGTATGGCAAGGCCATCCCATCTTTCAAGCCAATAAGCTTCCCCAAAAGAGATTATATACAAATATAAATGATTTATAAATACCGAAAAGCTAATAAGTGCAAGGAGCAGTAAATGCTTTTTCTCAAAAACAGAGGCTAGAGTAATAAATATTATCGCAGGTAAAAGGTATCGTTCGTGCATTTTTGTCATGAAGAAGAATGCACTAAATTGAACAAGATATGAAAAGTAAAATATTGAATAAGTTGAAGCCTTACCCTTTATTAAGCAAGTAAAGGCATATAAAATAGCAGCTGTCATCAGTAAATTACCCCAGGCAAAATAGCTTAACCCAAGAAAAGGCAGGCGGTCAGGCTGAATTTGCCCTCCAAGGAGAAACCATATATTAAAAGCATTAGCAGTTGCGTAAGGATAATCCTTAATACTGCTAAAGTATAGCTCAAAAAGCCAATAGAGTGGGTCTACAAATTTGTGAAGCTTGTCCGCAAGACTTGTTGGGAGATAAAAGGGCAATACAATAGCATAGTAGAGAAAAATACCCGATAGTAACCCTGTAAATAATCGTATAAAGGATTTTAAATCCATTTTAAAGTCTCTAAAATATAAATATAGTATAACCGGCAATAAAAGCCCACTTTGAGGTTTTGTCAAAACAGCGATAAGAAAAAGTAGTGCGGCAAGGTTATGCTTCCTATATTCAAAAAGAGCAATTACTCCTATGAGCATAGTTGCCGGAATTGAATCGAATTGGCCCCAAATGGAAGAGTTTATATATACACCGGGATTTATTAAATATATTAGAGCCATAATAGTTCCGGCTTTAGCTTTGTTTTCTTTTTCAGAAATTACTAATATAAGCCATGCACCGATAAACTCAAATAGAACCGACCAAAGTTTTATAAGAAAGGCATGTAAAGCAGTTGAAACAGATAATCTATTTGCGATTTCTCCGGTGAACCATAAAAAATACTGAAAAAACGGAGCATATACCACATGAAATCCGGACGTGCCATAAAACTGAGAGGGCCCGTATATAGCTAAGTACTTGCTCCATGCTACATATCCGGACATATCAATGGGATAGGGTTTTATACAAGTTATAAGAATACGAAAAATAAAAATGAGAAATAAGGCCGGTACTAGCCTTTTAAAATAATACCTGTCATAGTTGTTTTGGTTGTTATTATGAATTGTTACAGGCATGGTATCCCTCCATATAGATTAAGGTGTCCTAAAGACACCATGCTCAATATGACATGTATACAATTGTAAAACAAAAATGAGCAAAAAAAAAGCACCATAGGAATTTACTTATAAAATAATTGCGATCCTAAATCTGGTGCCGTAAAATAAAATCAAACTTCTACATATATAAAAGGAGGAATAAATAACTTATTTATATTATACCATTGATACATGGATTCTAATATTACTTTTAGATTATAAAATTATTAACAAAAGATGAACGAAACCTAATTGAGTATTGTATATTACAGGTGTCGCTTGATTGCTTTTTTATACTGTATAGTTTATTATAGGTAGTGTTAAAAATAAATTATTATACGATTTTTGTGTTGGAGTGTTTTATGGTTTTATATGAGAGTACGAGAGGCGGCAAAGAGGGGATATCCTCTGCAGAGGCCATTAAAAGGGGTATTTCTCCAAACGGGGGATTATACGTTCCTCAGCAAATTAAAGAGCTTACTCTAGAAGATATTTCAAGTTTAGTAAACATGTCTTACTCGCAACGAGCAGTATTTATTTTAAAGCAATACCTTGACGATTACACAGATGATGAGCTTATTGACTGTGTTAACAATGCTTATAACACAAATAAGTTTTCTGTTAGCGATATTGCTCCAATAAGACCTATAAATGAGAGCCTGTGCCTATTAGAATTATGGCATGGGCCAACTTGTGCATTTAAAGATATGGCTCTACAGATATTGCCTCACTTTTTGGTAAAGGCTATGGATAAAACAGGAGAAAAAAGTGAGATTGTAATTCTTGTCGCAACCTCGGGTGATACAGGTAAAGCAGCCTTAGAAGGGTTTGCCGATGTAGCAGGAACACGAATTATGGTATTTTATCCCGAGAATGGTGTCAGCGAGATTCAAAAATACCAGATGATAACCCAAACCGGAAAAAACGTAAACGTATTTGGGGTTAATGGAAATTTTGATGACACTCAATCAGGCGTAAAAAGAATATTTACTGATAAAGAACTGATACAGGCAATGGAGAAGAGAAATCTTAAGTTTTCATCGGCTAATTCAATAAATTGGGGTAGACTTGTTCCTCAGATAGTTTATTACTTCTCGGCATATGCTGATCTTATTAATACTAATGGTATAGAAGCGGGCGATAAAGTTAACTTTGTTGTGCCTACAGGTAATTTCGGTAATATTTTAGCTGGCTACTATGCAAAACTTATGGGGCTTCCTGTAAATAAGTTTATATGTGCTTCCAATGATAACAATGTCCTGACTGATTTTATAAGGACCGGAAGTTATGATAAACGCCGTGAATTTATTAAAACTGTTTCGCCCTCTATGGATATACTGATATCAAGCAATCTTGAAAGGCTCTTGTATGAGCTTACAGATCACGACGACAAAAAAGTGTTAGATTGGATGAATCAGCTTAACGAGTTTGGCCATTATGAAATAGGGAAAAGTATATTAAGTGGAATACATAAAAACTTCTGGGCAGGTTGGTCTAACCAGGATGAAACATTGAAAACCATAGAATGTGTTTACAAAGATGATAATTATGTATTAGACACTCATACTGCTGTAGCTGTTGATGTCTACGACAAATACGTAATCACTACAGGGGATATGACCCCATCGGTGGTTATATCCACCGCAAGCCCCTTTAAATTTAATTATAGCGTATGTAAAGCGCTATTTGGAGAAGAGAAAATTGAAAGTAAATCTGAGTTTGAGCTGTTGGAGATTTTATCAAAAGAGTCTAATATGCCCATACCGGCAGGATTGAAGGGTTTGGATAAAAAAAGCATCATTCATAATACCGTTTGCGAAAAATATGATATGAAAACTGTCGTAACACAAAACCTCTTTTAAAGGAGAATTATTATGGCATTTGAAACAACTCGTTGCGTCAAGCTGTCAAAGATAGTTGAAGAATTAGCCCTAGAAAAACTATTTTATTTGGATGAACACGACGATATAAAAATTGAAACAACAGATATTAACCGCCCCGGGCTTCAGTTGGTGGGCTATTTTGAATATTTTGGGATAGACAGAATTCAAATTTTCGGGAAAGTTGAAATGACCTATCTTGAGCAATTAGATGAGGAAAAGCGTTATCAGAGTATTCGTAACTTTTTTTCTACAGGTATACCATGTGTGGTTTTAGCAAGAGAAATGAAGCCTTTCAAAGAGATGGTGGAATGCGCGAGAGAGTTTAACGTACCGTTTTTGCGTACAAATGAGGATACTTCACGTTTTAGCAGTAATTTAATTGCTTATTTAAATATTGAACTTGCTCCGATGGAGACATTACATGGAGAACTTGTTGAGGTATACGGAGAAGGGGTTTTGATTCTTGGTGAAAGCGGAGTAGGTAAGAGTGAAACTGCTCTTGAGCTTGTAAAGCGAGGACATAGGCTTGTGGCTGATGACTTGGTTGAGGTCAGAAAAGTATCTAGTAAGACCCTTGTGGGTACAGCACCCGAAATTATACGTCACTTTATTGAAATCCGCGGAATAGGAATATTGGATGTCAAATATTTATACGGTGTAGGTTCGGTAAAAATAACAGAGGGGGTTGCCCTTGTAGTCAATATGGAATTATGGAATCCGCAGAAGCATTATGAAAGGCTTGGAACCGAAGAATTAACAACTGAAATACTTGGAATAAAAATTCCCTCATTGACAATTCCGGTCAGACCCGGGAGAAACCTCGCAATTATCATTGAGGTAGCGGCTATGAACAACAGACAGAAAAAGATGGGCTATAATGCTGCACAAGCTTTTACCAAGAAGATTACCGAAGATATACAGAAAAGCACCGAATTGATACCTTAGGTATGTATTATCACAATTGATTCAGGGAAAGAAGTAGAAGGAAAGGTTAAATTCAAGGAGTGGAAGCTTTGCATAAAATTGATACTTACAGTAAACTTGAGGCAATTTGCGGTTCGTGTACCATTCTAAGAGATGTTCCGATGAAAGAGCACACTACCATGAGAGTAGGCGGAAAAGCAGCTCTTATGATTATACCTGATACAATTATTTGCGTTCAGAAGATTATTGCATTTTTAAACTCATCATATATACCGTATATGATAATAGGAAACGGCTCAAATCTAATTTTCCAAGATACAGGATATAATGGTGTCATTATTAAGATAGGTGAGCCATTATCATCTATCGAGGTTTCTGATGATATAATTGTGGCAATGGCAGGGGCGTCCCTTGCCCATGTATCAAATAAAGCGTTGGAAAATTCGCTAACCGGATTAGAATTTGCATCAGGTATTCCCGGCAGTATTGGTGGAGCAGTTTTTATGAATGCGGGAGCCTATGATGGAGAAATGAAGCAGGTTGTTCTTGAAACTCTTTGCGTTGACAGTAAGGGAAACCTGATTACAATTAAGGATAAAGAACACAATTTTTTCTACAGACACAGTAGATTACAAGATGATGACCTTACGTGTTTACAGGTTAAACTGAAGCTTGAAAAAGGTGAGAAAACCAGTATTCAAGCTAAGATGAATGATTTAAATGCCAGGAGGCGGGAAAAACAGCCACTGAATTACCCAAGCGCGGGGAGCGTTTTTAAGCGTCCTCCGGGTTGTTATGCAGGTAAGCTTGTTGATGATTGCGGATTACGAGGAACTAAAATAGGCGGTGCCCAAGTATCAGATAAGCATTGTGGTTTTATTGTTAACACAGGCAATGCAACAGCAGGAGATATCATTTCTCTTATTGGGTATGTACAAGATACAGTATATAAAAACTCAGGGGTTAGATTAGAGCTTGAGGTAAAGATAGTCGGGGGGTAAATTTAATATGGAATTGCTTATCATTACAGGAATGTCAGGAGCCGGGAAAAGCTTAGGAGTGAAATATTTTGAAGATATAGGATATTTCTGTGTCGATAATCTTCCCCCGTCCTTGATTCCTAAATTTGCTGAAGTAATAATGCACGGAAAGTCAAATCTTGAAAAAATAGCTCTGATTATCGATATCAGAGGCGGGGCAATGTTTTTAGATCTCTTACCTGCTCTGGCCACATTGACTGATATGGATATCAAATACAAAATATTATTTTTAGATGCATCAGATTCTGTTTTAGTTAAAAGGTTCAAGGAGAGTCGACGTATGCACCCTCTTTCTCAAGATGGTCGTCTTTCCGACGGTATCGCAGAGGAAAGAAAAATTCTGCAAACAATTAAAGACAAGGCAGATGTGATTATTGACACATCAAATCTTAATCCCCGCCAATTAAGAGAATCAATTATTGATCATTTTGTCAAAGGAAAAAGCTTTACCGGTTTAATTGTTAATATTGTTTCTTTTGGCTTTAAATATGGTATACCCATTGACAGTGATCTGGTTTTTGATGTCAGATTCATACCTAATCCATACTATTTATCTGAACTTAAGCCAAAAACAGGCTTGGAGACAGATGTTGTTGACTATATTATGAGCTTTGCCGAAACCAGGACATTTATTAATAAACTCAATGATATGATTAATTTTCTATTGCCGCAATATGTTAAGGAAGGGAAGAGTCAATTAATTATAGCTATAGGTTGTACAGGAGGTAGGCATCGTTCAGTTGCAATTGCAGATAAGCTATATAAAAGACTGAAGCGAAGAGGTGTCAATGTGGTAATTGAACACAGAGATATAGCCCGAGATGAAAGCGAGAATAAAGATTTCTCGGGCATTTAAGTGGCATACAAGATTGTTCTAAAGGAGGAACATTATGAGATCACTAAAGTGGTTTCAGATTGGTTTAAGATTTAAAAAATGGTTAATTAGCGGCGTTTTGGGCCTTCTTTTATTGATAGCATCATTGATAGTATTATTAATGAATGCTGACATTAGTCCTTTACGATGGGCTATATCTTTATTGTTAGCTGTATTGGGTATTTACGGTATTCTAATATGCTTTAGAAGGATATTTATTAAATTTGTCAGTGTGTATTCAAACGGTATTATGAAAAAGCCGTCAAATGTAAGCGAAATAAGAGACATTATCTATAGAAGAAAAATTTTATCTACAGGTGCCCGAGTAGTGACTATAGGAGGGGGAACAGGAACCTCCACATTGCTCAGAGGTCTTAAATCATATACCAGCAATATCACAGCTATTGTAACCGTTGCAGATGACGGGGGCGGGTCAGGGATGCTTAGAAATGATTTAGGAATGCTTCCGCCTGGGGATATACGTAACTGCATGCTGGCTCTTGCCGAAACCGAACCTGTGCTTGAAAAACTTTTGGCATACAGATTTACTGAAGGCTCTCTAAAGGGCCAGTGCTTCGGGAATCTCTTTTTAGCGGCTATGAATGGTATTTCAGATAGTTTTGAGCAGGCTGTAAAGTACATGGGTGAAGTCTTGGCCATTACCGGAAGAGTATATCCGGTTACAGAAGACAATATTTTTCTGTTGGCTGAATTGGAAGACGGAACTCAAATTCGAGGCGAATCCAGAATCGGTTCCCATAATACCACTCATCCGGGCAAAATAAAACAGGTAATGCTGGATAAAACTTCTGTAATTCCTGTTAAACAGGCCATTGATGCCATATATGAAGCGGATGTCATCGTATTAGGTCCGGGAAGCCTATATACAAGTATAATTCCAAATCTATTAGTAAATGGTGTTGTAAAAGCCATTGCTGAATCTCACGCTATAAAGGTATATATTTGTAATATTATGACTCAGCCTGGAGAAACCGAGGGTTATACGGTTGGGGATCATATTGAAGCAATATATTCGCATGTGGGTAGGCCGATTATTGATGTTTGTGTCGCAAACAACGGTAAGATTCAACCGGATATTCTTAAAAAATACCAAAATGATGATTCACACCCGGTTATTATTGATAGCCAAGTTATTAAAAAACAAGGTGTGCGTCTTTTAGAAAGGAATTTAATAAAAATTCGAAAAGAGTTGATTCGGCATGATTCGGACCTTTTGGCCCAAACTATCATGGAATTAACAAGATTTCATTGATTTACATATGAACTCAAG
>CAYMLJ010000064.1:0-10323 GCA_964391395.1 uncultured Ruminiclostridium sp.
CTGATTGGCAGCAAGCTACTGCGGCGGCCGTAACACTGCTTGTGAGCGAGGTAATTAAATGATTAAAAGTGAACTTAGGAAAGAAATAATCGAGAGGCGCAAATTCCTTGACGAAAATACAGTAATAAGTGCATCCGAAACAATTGTTAAAACATTGCAGAGACTTCCTGACTTACAAAATGCAAAAGTAGTCTTATCATACATGCCTTATGGAAAAGAAGTTGATATTAAGTCCTTAAATCAGTGGATTTTGAATCAAGGAAAGACATTATGTCTTCCAAGAGTAATAAGCAAAATGGAAATGGAACCAAGAATTGTAAATAATATAAAACAAAGTTTTCATAAGAGTGGCTTCGGAATTTTAGAGCCGACCGAAGATAACGAATTAATAAATATTAGCAAAATAGACTTAGTACTTGTTCCCGGCCTTGCTTTTGATAAAAACGGAAACCGTATAGGACATGGGAACGGTTACTACGACAGATTTCTTTCATCCTGCTCCACAAGTACAATATTTATAGGTGTAGCATATTCGTTTCAGGTGTTTAATACAATTCCATTTGATAAGTACGATGTTAAGATTCACAAATTAATAACAGAAAAATCTACCATGAACTTTAAGTAATTATTTTAATTCTTTTCTCCGTTTGAACGTATAATGTGATAAAATTAAAAGAAAAGGTGTTCTTTTTAGAGGTTTAATTTGAAAGATTTTGTTCATCTTCATCTTCATACAGAATACAGCTTGCTTGACGGTGCCTGTCGCATTAAAGATGTAGCCAAAAAGGCGAAAGAGCTTAATATGCATAGTCTTGCCGTTACTGATCACGGATCAATGTATGGAGTAATTGATTTTTATAAAGCATGTAAAAAAGAAGGCATCAAGCCTATCTTGGGGTGCGAGGTATATACAGCTCCACGTACCTATAAGGATAAAGATCCACGACAGGATTCGGATCAAGGGCATCTTATACTTCTTGCCAAAGACAATAACGGATATAAGAATCTAATGAAGCTTGTGTCTATAGCGTATATCGAGGGCTTTTACTATAAGCCCAGAATTGATTATAAACTTTTGGAGGAGTACCATGAAGGTCTAATATGTTTAAGTGCCTGCATCGGCGGAGATATCCCTCAGAAGCTATTAAATGGCGATTATAAGGGAGCTCGTGAACTTGCACTTAATCTTAACAGAATAATGGGTGATGGAAATTTCTATCTTGAGCTCCAATATAATAATATTGAAGAGCAGAAACTTGTAAATGCTGAACTGGTCAAACTTTCAGAGGATACTGGAATCCCGCTTATTTCAACTAATGACATTCACTATATTAACAGGGAAGATGCAAGAGCTCAGGAAATTCTTATTTGCATCCAAACGGGTAAAACTATTGATGATGCTGATAGATTGAAATTTGAAACAGATGAATTCTACCTAAAAAGTCCCGAAGAAATGTGGGAACACTTCAAAGCATATCCCGAAGCTCTTTTAAATACTGTACGCGTGGCTGAAGCCTGTAATGTAGAAATTAAATTTGGTGAGCTACATTTACCTAAATATGAGGTGCCTGAAGGAACAACACCATTTGATTATTTGCGTTCCCAATGCATTAAAGGTTTTCATAAGCGCTATAGCAAAACCCCCTTACTTATGGAACGGTTGGAATTTGAACTTTCAGTAATAGAGCAAATGGGCTATGTCGATTATTTTCTTATTGTATGGGACTTTATAAAATATGCTCGAGATAACGGGATTATGGTAGGTCCGGGAAGAGGTTCGGCTGCAGGCAGCATAGTGTCATACTGCCTAGAAATTACTAATGTAGACCCTATAAAGCATAATCTTATATTTGAGCGGTTTTTAAACCCCGAACGCATATCAATGCCTGATATTGACATTGACTTCTGCTATGAAAGAAGGCAGGAAGTAATTGATTATGTTGTAAAAAAGTATGGGGATGACCATGTTGCCCAGATTATAACATTTGGTACCATGGCGGCCCGAGGAGCCGTAAGAGATGTAGGACGTGCTCTTGCTGTGCCTTATAACGAGGTGGATAAGGTTGCCAAGCTGATTCCCATGATGCCTGCCAAGCATATTACCATCGGTGATGCTGTTGATATGATTCCTGAATTAAAAACATTATATAATTCAGATCCAAGAATTCATGAATTGCTGGATAATGCAAAAGTTTTGGAAGGAATGCCCCGCCATGCATCAACCCATGCGGCGGGGGTAGTAATATCGAGTGAGCCTCTTACCGAATATGTACCATTATATTGTAATGAAGGCCTCATCTCTACACAATTTCCAATGAATACTTTGGAAGAACTGGGCCTATTAAAAATGGATTTCCTGGCCCTTCGTACCATTACGGTGATACGTGATACAGTTGACCTGATTAAGAAGGATAAAGACATTGAAATTAATATTGATAGTATCGATTATGAGGATACAAAGGTTTATGAAATGATCAGCAAAGGTGAAACTGCAGGTGTCTTCCAACTTGAAAGCCAAGGCATGACAACCTTTATGAAAGAGCTTATGCCTAATTGCCTCGAGGATATTATTGCAGGTATTTCTCTATACAGACCCGGGCCTATGGATCAGATACCTAGATATATAAGAAATAAAAATAACCCGGAAAATGTTTCATATGTAACCCCAAAGCTGGAGCCCATATTGAACGTAACTTATGGCTGTATGGTTTATCAGGAACAGGTTATGCAGATATGCCGTGAACTGGCAGGATATTCTCTTGGCAGAAGTGATCTTGTGCGTCGTGCAATGTCTAAAAAGAAAAAGGAAGTAATGGATGCCGAGCGTCAAAATTTTATACACGGTAGTCTTAATGAGGATGGCAAGGTTTTGATACCCGGAGCAATTCGTAACGGAGTATCAGAATTTGCAGCAAATATAATATTTGATGAAATGATGGATTTTGCAAGCTATGCCTTCAATAAATCCCATGCCGCAGCATATGCATATGTCGGATATCAGACCGCATGGCTTAAATATTATTACCCCATCGAATTCATGGCTGCTTTAATAAACAGTTTTATGGGAAGCCTGGGAAAGGTCAGCCAATATGTTATGGAATGCCGGAAAATGGGAATAAAAGTGCTTCCGCCCGATATTAACGAAAGTGAAAGCTCCTTTTCTGTTAAAAACGGCTTTATCAGATTTGGGTTATTTGCCGTAAAAAACGTTGGAGTTAATATTGTTCAAAATATTATTGCCGAACGAAATAAAAACGGACCATTTAAGAGCTTTGTGGATTTTTGTGAGAGACTGGAAGGAAAAGAACTGAACAAGAAAACTGTTGAAAGTCTTATAAAATGCGGTGCCTTTGATATATTCGGTATATATCGTTCAAGGCTCATGGCCAATTATGAAAAAATTCTTGAGCGTGTATCCCAGAAAAGGAAATCATTGATTTCAGGCCAGTTGTCTTTGTTTGATGTCGCTCAAGAAACCGATGACACGGCTACAATTGAATGGCCAAATATGGCTGAATATGATTCTAAGTTACTTTTATCAATGGAAAAGGAAATGCTCGGCTTATATATTTCCGGTCACCCCTTGGATGAATTCGCAGATGAAATAAAAAAATTAGTTACGGTTTATTCTTACGATTTTGAGTTATCTGAAGACGGTGCCTCAAATGAAAGTAGATTGACCGATGGTGGGTTTGTACGTATCGCAGGGGTAGTAACAGACATAAAATCCATCAGTACCAAGAACAATCGCATGATGGCATTTGTTACGGTGGAGGATTTATACGGACAGATGGAGGTTATTGTTTTTCCTAATATATATGAACGATTTGCACGCTTTTTATCAAATGAAAAGCAAATAATTGTTGAAGGAAAAATATCTGTAAAAGAGGATGAACAACCTAAAATACTGGCTGATACAATCAAGCCTTTAGAATCAATTAACATTATCGGAATTGGTTCTGACACTTTAGAAGCGCAGAAGGAGTATGAACAATTTAAACAAAATGAATTTATAGAATCAAATGATATATTGGGAAATAATTTTACAAATGAAGACAATAAAAATTACAGAATAAATAAAGCTTCAAATAAGATGAATAATAGCCCGGTTAGACAAAATGGAATTTTGAAAGTATTATTGGATAAAGAAATTACCGAACCTAAAAGAAAAGCTGCATTATCTATACTAAAATATTTTGAAGGACATGAACAAGCTCTTGTATATATAGATGAGGCGAGGAAACCGAAACTGAAACTGAATATACAAATAAGTGAACTTTTAATTTCCGAACTTTCTAAACTTTTAGGTGCGGACCACGTAAAGAGATAATATCCTTGCAATGCCGTCTTCAGTGTTGTAAGAGATACTTATACTTGCACTTTGAATAAAAATAATATAATATGATTTTGAGGTGATACATTGGAAAGAAATGAGACCGATAAATCGTATGCTGATTATATAGTAATTGCAGCAGAGGAAAATGGAGTAAATGTAATAGGTCTTACCCGGGGTAAGGATACCCGGCTCCATCATACAGAGATTTTAGACAAAGGTGAATTACTGATAGCTCAGTTTACCGAACAGACATCTGCCATAAAGATCAGAGGAAAAGCAAAAGTGTATTGCAATCATGGTGAGGTTGAGTCCGGGAGCAGACAAGGAGGGCACTTGTAATATGTGGACGGTTGTTTACATGGCGCAGAATAAGGAGATAGCAGAGAAACTCAAGTCAGTCCTCGAAGAGGGAGGAATTCTGGTCAGAATTAATCCCGTAAATCGGAAAGAGAAAACAGACGATTACTTTGAAGTTTCAGTTCCGGAGGCCGAAGTGGAAGAAGCTCACGGCATAATCATTGAAAAAGGATTCTAAAATTTACCCGTGTTTCACTTACACGGGTATTTTAAAATGAGAATAGATAATTCCCTCATTTTCAAGTTGACGGGTAAGGTTAAATTTTTAACATCGAGTTTTAATGCTTGGGACAAATAAATTATCCAATTATCAGGAGGAAAAAATGAACCCTATAAATACAGTTGCAGTTTTAACCAGCGGAGGAGATGCACCCGGTATGAATGCTGCTGTTCGGGCAGTAGTAAGAACCGGAATATATAACGGTTTAAAGGTGCTCGGCATTAATAAAGGCTACGAAGGTTTACTAAATGGTGATATTGAAGAAATGCAATTACGTTCGGTGGGTGATATTATTCAACGGGGCGGTACAGTTCTTCAGACCGCAAGATCCAATGAATTTAATACACAAGCCGGATTGGAAAAGGCTATGTCAATGGCTAAGGTTTTCGGTATTGATGCTCTGGTTGTAATTGGCGGAGACGGTTCTTTCAGAGGTGCAAAGGATATTAGCGAGCTGGGCATGAATGTGGTGGGAATACCGGGTACCATTGATAATGACATAGCCTGTTCGGAATATACCATTGGTTACGACACAGCTATGAACACTGTATTGGACGCCATTGATAAAATTAGAGACACCTCATATTCACATGAACGTTGCAGTGTTCTTGAAGTAATGGGCCGCAAGGCCGGCTGGATTGCTGTAAATTGCGGAATTGCAGGCGGTGCCGAAGCTACCATTCTTCCAGAAAAAGAATTTGATATAGATAAAGATATTATTATACCTATCGTAGAAGGCCGAAATCGCGGAAAAAAGCATTATTTAGTTATATTAGCCGAAGGAGTCGGCGGGGCCGTAGAAATAGCAAAATATATTGAAGAGAAAACCGAGATTGCTACAAGAGCAACAATTTTAGGCTATATACAAAGGGGTGGCTCTCCGACAATTACAGACAGAGTAATGGGAAGCCGATTAGGCGCCAATGCTATTCAATGTCTTATAGAGGGCAAAAAAAACCGTATAGTTGCAATGAGAGACAATAAACTTGTTGATATTGATATATTAGAAGCCCTAAATATGAAAAAAACCATTGACAATGAATTGATTACTTTAAGTAAAATATTAGCCTTATGAGGTGACTTTACTTATGATAGTTGAAACACGTTTCCCTGTTAGATATGCCGAAACAGATCAAATGGGTATTGTTCACCATTCAGTCTATCCGGTTTGGTTTGAATGCGGCAGAACCGATTTTATCAAACATTACGGAATAGCATATGATGAACTGGAACGGCTTGGAGTAATGCTTCCTTTAATCAGGTTATCATGTGAATATAAGAATCCTGTTAAATACGGGGATTCGGTGTTAGTAAAAACCAGACTAATAAAGGCTACTAAAGCTCGCTTAATACTAGGCTATGAAGTTTACGCAGAGAATAATGATATGTTTTGCGGAAAAGGAAGCACAGAGCATGCCTGGACCGGAGTAAATTTAAAGCCTGTCAATATATCAAAACACAAACCTGAAATTTTCAAAAAGCTATTACCCATGTATAATAGTATTACAGGAGAATAATTTTTTATGGATATTAAAAAAAATATTCCGAATATTTTAACGATTGCAAGAATGGCTGCAGTACCTGTATTTATTGTGTTTATGCTTAAAGATATGATATTCCCGGCAATAATAGTTTTTCTGCTTGCTGAAATTACAGATGTTTTGGATGGTTTTATAGCCCGCCGCTATAACTTAATAACAAAATTCGGGAAAATTGCCGATCCATTAGCCGATAAGATGATGCAGCTCGCTGCACTATTTATGTTTTCAATAAAAGACATGATTCCAAGAATAATCCCTTGGCTCGTACTTTTTAAGGAGTTATTCATGCTAATTTCAGGAATTTATTTAATCAGGAAGAATTTTGATACGTCAAGTAAATGGTTTGGTAAGCTAACCTCGGTAGTGTTGTTTATAGCAATTATGCTTGTATTCTTCGGAATACCCAGACAAATCACAGATGTTATCTTCTGGATATGCGTTGCTATGGCTTTGTTTGCCGCATTAATGTACATAAGAAATTATTTTAAGTCTGTCGAATCGGCCAACCCGAAAACCGAATCAGAATAAAAGAAAAGAGCGGGAGCTAAGTACCCCCGCTTTTTTAATTTAATCACAGCAGCCGCCATCTTTATTGAAGAACAAGCAGAGGAAAATGAGAATAAAGAATAATATTGTGCAATCGTTTTCACCACGTCCACAATTCCGCATAAACGGCACCTCCTTTCGGGTAGAGATAAATTACCCTACTGTCAATCGCAGCACTTGTTGTCATCACCACATCCGTTGCAGAATAGGAGAAGGAATAGGATAATGAACATTAAAACTTCGCAATTGCCGCCAAAAAAGTTACATCCTCTTAATCCGAACATATTAAAAACCTCCCATGCCTTTTGAACTCAATATATTCTATTCTAAATAGTATCAATGGGTTACAATACAGGTTCTATGTTTTCGTATATTTGAATAGTATTAAGTAGCTGACAAGACCGTTATCAGGGGGAAGGATTGTGGAAGAAAATTACAGGAACAAAGTTTCCTCAGGCTATTTTAAAGGCATTTTAAAAGCAGTTGCGGTATCCATGATAGTAACCTTCATTATATTATTAATTACAGCCTTACTCCTTTGTTTTACTGACTTTCCGGAGATGTATACATTTCCTTCTGCAATAGCAGCCACTGTACTAGGGGTTTTTTCAGGAAGCTCAATAGCTGCTAAAAAGAATCCGTGTAACAGTCTCCTATCGGCTATGCTTACAGCATTTCTATATGCAGTTATATCATTTATAATCGGTATTATATTAGAACGAAGAATTGGGTTTTCGTTAAATACCGCTCTCTTTATAGCAATTGCTTTATTGACGGGTGCAATTGCAGGTATTCTAGCTAACAGAACAAAGAATAACAAGAGTTATAGCAATAGTTCACCAAGTCTGTTTGATAAGATTAAAAGAAAGAAAAACAGCAGCCAATATCGTTTTAACAGCAGGAAACTCTGATACAGGATATTGTTTTTATGAGCTTAATGTACTATAATAAAGATGACAAGAGAATTCTCGGATCTTGTCATTTTTTAATATTTATTTAAGCGAAGAAGGCCATAATGCTATGATTCATATTTATATAGGGGACGGAAAGGGAAAAACTACTGCTGCAATAGGTCTTGCAATAAGAAATTTAGGCTGTAATGGTATGATTCTTTTTGCTCAGTTTTTAAAAAATAGTGAAACCGGTGAAATGAACATATTGACAAAACTAAATAGAATTACTTTTTATAGGCCTATAATGCGGCATAAGGGATTTATTTTAAATTTAGATGATAATCAACTTAAGGAAATAAAAGAAGACGTTAAAAAAGGATTCGGGAAGATTAAAGATATCATTTCCGAAAACAAGTTTTCACTTGTTGTTTTAGATGAGCTTTTGGATGTAATTGAGTTGGGTTTTTTATCTGTAGAAGATGTGATAGCTGTTTTTGATAAATATACCGCAACAGAATTCGTAATAACAGGCAGAAAAGCAACACAAGCTATGAAAGAAAAGGCAGATTATATTACTGTTATGAACAAAGAAAAACACCCTTTTGATAAAGGAATTAATGCAAGAAAGGGTATAGAGTTTTAAATAAAACTATGAGAGGCAAAATCAATATGCGTAAGAGAAAACTTAATGTAAAAAGATTAATTACTGTATTATCAGGTTTTAGCATTGTTGTTATTCTGGTAGTAATCATGGTTATGAATAGCAATAAATTTAATATAGCAAAGGAAAGTCCGTCACCGACCATTACTACAACGGCAACACCGCCTGTTATCACAACACCGGAGCCTGCTTCGTCTGAAACACCGGCTGCTACGCCATCACCGATTACGGAAGAAACAACGCAACCAGACAATAATCTTGTTATCAGGACTGATTATGAGAGCTTTTTACCAAATGAGTCGGGCGAAATACCTATAATAATGTTTCACCGCTTTATTGAAGCATATGAGGAAAAAACTGAAAAAGAATACACGACAACCTTTGCAGAATTTGAAGCACTTTTACTAAACCTCTATGATTACGGTTATAGGCTGATCAGCATGGCGGACTTTATTGATTGCAATATTAAAGTGCCCGCAGGAACTATGCCCATGGTTTTTACTTTCGATGACGGAACAAGCGGTCAATTCAATTTAATCGAAGAGGGCGGAAGCTTAAAAGTTAATCCTAAATCAGCGGTCGGAATTATGGCGGCGTTTAATGAAAAACATCCTGACTTCGGATTAAAAGGAATATTCTATGTTAATATGGATATAGGGGATAATACCTTTGCAGGAGAAGGTACATTAAAGGAACGTTTTGAGATTCTTCAGAATTTAGGATTTGAGTTAGGCACTCATACCTGGGGCCATGTTGATTATACAGAACCAAAAAACAACTCCGCTCAAAAGATACAAGAGAGTCTTGGTAAGAATCAGGAGAAAGCTGATGAAGTATTACCCGGAATAAGGTTTTATTCATTAGCTTTGCCTTATGGAAGCCTGCCTGATAAAAGTCTATATAAATATCTGGAAAGCGGCTCATACAATGGGATTGAGTACAAGAATGAAAGTATTATGGCAGTTGGAGCTAATCCATCTGTTCCGTCAATTTGCAAGAATTATAATAGCCTGTATGTCCCAAGAATCCGAGCACAGGGCAGAGTTGCTGTAGATGGGGATCTTACATGGTGGATTCCAAGGATGACATCATCACGCATGTTTATAAGTGACGGAGATCCGTCAACTATTGTAGTACCTGAAGAAAAGGCCGATACAATTATTGTCGAGAGACTTAAAGAAAAAGCAATAATAACATATTGATAGTTCAGTATAAAAAACATTATTCATGGAAACATTTGATTTTTATTGCAAAATGATGTAAGATAGATATAATAGTTTCCAATTACATTATTAAGCATAGGCAATGTACTATTATCCCGATCCGGTAATATATTTTATTATCGGGTTGTGATTTTTTTTGGTATGTTGATGCTTTAGATACGTTAATTGCATAATGACTATGCATATAACATTATTAAAAACATGAAGGGAGGAATGCAGAATGTCAGTTGCAAAGGATATTAAAAAACCGACAGATGACTTGGATGTAAAAAGAAAAGCCGTAAAACTTGTAGTTGCCCACCTAAGAAAAAAGATTACAAAAGAGTATATGGGTATGCAATATCTTAATAGTTGGCTGGTTGAAATGGATGAACTCCTTATGAAAGAAGAGTTTGACCTCAAGGAATATTATGCAATGAGGAAACAATTGAATAGCGTCGTCGAGAGTACTTTTGATCAAGAAATGCGAGGTAAGATAAGAAATTCCTGGCATAGCTTTGGAAAAGCATTGGATAAAAAAGCAAAACCTTATTAAAAAGCCTCGAT
>CAYMLJ010000065.1:0-10069 GCA_964391395.1 uncultured Ruminiclostridium sp.
GGTATCTCGGTTACTACACCTTTCTTAATTTTTATTATACCGGCATCCATATCCTTTTTCTCTATTCTGGCAGTTTCCCAATTTGTGAAAGCGAAGTCCAGTAGCCTTGCTGATTCTGCAAATCTGTGATCATTTGTATCCGACCCCAAAATCACAGAAATAAACTTTGTTCCGTCGCGTTCTGCCGAGGCTGAGAGGCAAAAGCCTGCCTTATTTGTAAAGCCGGTCTTCAAACCTGTTGTTCCTCTGTAACGCTTAACCAGCTTATTTGTGTTGTCCAGATCAAATTTCCCGTCTCGGAAGGTATCATGCCATATTGTAGTATAATGAACTATTTTCGGGTGCTTGGTGAGTAATTCTCGCGACATAATAGAAATATCGTAAGCTGTACTGTAATGCCCCTCATCGGTAAGACCTGTGCAATCTAAGAACATAGTGTTTTTCATTTTAAGCTCTTGGGCTCTTTGGTTCATCATTGCCACAAAGGCTTCTTCGCTCCCTGCAATTATTTCGGCAAGAGCAACTGAAGCGTCATTAGCCGAATGAACCGCTACTGCCTTTAAAAGCTCTTCTACCGTAAAAATTTCGCCTTCCTTGAGATAAACCTGCGAGCCTCCCATTCTCGTAGCATAAGGCGATATTGTGGTAGAATCTTTAGGAGTTATTTTCCCTGCATCAATTGCTTCCATGACTAATAGCATTGTCATAATTTTTGTTATGCTGGCAATAGGCAAGGGCTCGTTTTCATTAAAGGAGAATAATACTGTTCCTGTTTCGGCCTCAATCAATGCGGCAGCCTTGGCATTTACCTTAAATTGAGGAGTTGCTCCCGCAGTCTCTTCTTCCTCATTTGAGACATCCTCGACATTATCTTCCGGTGATTCAATTGTCATAATTGAAATTTCTGAATCATATGTGCCTGTGAGAGCATCGGAATCATCAGCAAAAGCTATAATCCCTGATGCTGAACAAATTACCAGTATCAGTGATAAAAGAAACCTGCACTTACCTTTCATAGATATCACTCCAAAGACTTATCCATAAAAACTATATGCAGGCTTATCTGGGTTATTCGGTTTTTGAAAATTTTATTGAATGATATCAATTATTATAGGTGTTTCAGTAGGTTTTTCTCGGCTTATCTTCACTGCTTTGTCCAACTCGTTCAAGGATGCTTCAAATAGGGATTGGGAGTTAGCATGAAGTACCATTATGGGCTCCCCTGCCTTCACCATTTCTCCGGGTTTTTTAAGTAGAGTAATACCAGCTCCTGGGTCAATGGAGCTCTCTTTGGTTGCCCTTCCCGCTCCTAAAAGCATAGATGCAACACCTAATTTGTCGGAGATAATTGCAGAGATATATCCTTCTGAAGCCGCTCTATACTCAGTAGTAAATTTGGCGGAAGGCAAAAGTCCGGTATTGTTTACTATCTCTTCATTCCCCTTTTGAGCTTTTATCATTTGCTTAAACTTATTAAGAGCACTGCCGTCCTTTAAGGTTTCCCCGGCTAACTCCGTGCATTTTTTAAAATCACCCATCCCCGCAATCTCCAGCATTTTTGCTGCGAGAGTTATACAAACCTCTGTTATATCATCGGGTCCATGGCCTTTAAGTACTTCAATGGCTTCCTTAACCTCCAGTGCGTTTCCGATAGCCTTTCCCAGAGGGCGATCCATATCGGTTATAACTGCTACGGTTTTACGTTTGGCCCCAGTGCCGATTTCTACCATAGCTTCTGCCAGTTTTCGTGCATCCTCGGTAGTCTTCATAAATGCACCGCTCCCCACCTTAACATCCAACACAATGGCATCGGACCCGGCAGCAAGCTTTTTGCTCATAATGCTTGCCGAAATAAGCGGTATACTCTCCACTGTTCCGGTGACATCTCTTAGGGCATAAAGCTTTTTATCGGCGGGTACCAGATTCCCGGTCTGCCCTGCCACAGCTAAACCTATATCCTGAACAATTTTAATAAATTCCTCTTGAGAAAGGTCGGTGTTAAATCCCGGTATTGATTCAAGCTTATCAATAGTACCTCCGGTATGCCCTAGTCCTCTGCCGCTCATCTTTGCCACCGGAATCCCCAGCGCTGCAACCATAGGCCCCAGAATCATTGTGGTCTTGTCACCTACGCCCCCGGTGCTATGTTTGTCAACCTTTATTTTTGGTATTTGAGACAAATCAATAGAGTCGCCGGAGGCTACCATTGCAAGTGTAATAATTAGGGTTTCCTCATCATCCATACCCTTTATACAGATGGCCATCAGCAGAGCGCTGGCTTGGTAATCGGGAATTGAGCCGTCTGTTATACCCTTGATGAAAAATTCAATTTCCTCCTTGGAAAGCTTTAATCCTTCCTTCTTTTTAATGATAATATCGACCATCCTCATGGGAATTCTACCTTCTTTCTCTAAGCATATTGTCACTCTGAGTATACTGTTATCCTGAGCACAGCGAAGGATCTTATGAGTTAACATAAAAGATTCTTCACTACACTGCGTTTCGTTCAGAATGACATGCGTTTTGCTCATAGAATGACGCCAAAATCAGCGCAACTATATTAATATTTCTTTTAAAAAGCTCTTTCCTTCAATCTGAGCCTCAACACCCAAATACTCGGCAATTGTGGCGGCAATGTCAGAAAAGCTATCCCGGGTATAGAGATTTATTCCTTTTTTAACCGGATTCCCATAAACCAGCAGTGGTACATATTCCCTAGAATGGTCGGTACTTTCGGTTGTGGGGTCACAACCGTGATCAGCTGTTATTATAAGTATATCTCCATCCTTCATTGCTCCGGTTATTTCTGGCAATCGCTCGTCAAAATCTTCTATAGCCCGGGCATACCCTTCCACATTGTTTCGGTGGCCGTAAAGCATATCAAAATCTACAAGATTGGTAAAAAGAATCCCTGAAAAATCATCCCTAATCCATTTGACTGTCCTTTCTACACCATCGGTGTTACCATGGATGTGTACTGCATGGGTTATTCCCTGCCCGGCAAAAATATCTTCAATTTTTCCTACAGCCCTTACCTCAAAGCCTTGCTCCTTGGCAAAATCAAGCACAGTTTTTTTAATGGGCATTAACGAAAAATCCCGCCTTCGGTCAGTCCTCTTAAAGCTTCCCGGCTGTCCTTCAAAGGGGCGGGCTATTACTCGCCCTACCGCATGTTTGCCCGTTAATATATTTCGGGCCTTCTCACATATTTTATAAAGCTGTTCAATAGGAATTATGCTTTCATGAGCGGCAATCTGAAATACGCTGTCAGCCGAAGTGTATACAATAGGATACCCCGTTTTCATATGCTCTTTCCCAAGCTCCTCAATAATGGCTGTTCCCGAGGCGGGATAATTTCCGATACACTTCCTGCCTATGGCTTTTTCAAAGGCATTAATAACTTCATCAGGAAATCCCTCAGGATAGGTAGGAAACGCATCATCCAATACTATACCGGCGATTTCCCAATGCCCTGTGGTAGTGTCTTTCCCCTTTGACTTCTCAGCTAAGCGCCCCATTGATCCCAGTGGATTTTTAGTCTTCTCTATGAGTTCTACTCCCTCAATATATCCTAAGCCCAGACTTTTCAAATTCTCAAGCTTAAACCAGGCTTCGTCTTTCATTTCGAGAGCTATATTACCAAGAGTATTGCTCCCGATGTCTCCATAGGCTTCGGCATCGGGCATTTCGCCTATTCCAAGGCTATCTAAAACAATTATAATGGCTCTTTTCATTTTTCTATTTCCTCCACTAATACAGAATTCTATACTTTTGTTTATTATTATACGCTATTTCTTATTTATCACTTCCCGCCTAATGCAAAACAGGGTATTTGTTCAAGAGCATGCAATTTGCCCTCCTTATTATGCGTAAAGCTTGTCGGTGTTATGAATCATATGGTAATCTGATAAAGGTGGTGACAGAATTTGTATTATGCCCTTTTAGCGGCTCTATTCTTTATATTAATAATGGTGCTACAGGCCGGGCATTTAAAAAGCGAATTTATAAAGGTTTCTCAGAGCGATTTGAATATACGAATTGCTCTGATTTCAGATGTTCATATGGGACTTATGATGGTTTCCCACCATAAAGCCGCTAAAGCTATCCTGAAAAACAAGCCTGATTTGATTATTATTGCCGGAGACATTATTGAAAAAGAAAAGCATATCTATTCTTTTATTCGCTGGATTAAAAAAGTTGCGACAAATATTCCGGTTTTCGCCGTCCTGGGAAATCACGACCATCTCTGCTTTAAAAAGAATCCCAAGTCAAAGGAGCTTTTTATTTTCAACTTAAAAAGCTTAGGGATAAGGCTATTAATAAATGATTCAATAATTTTCAAGAAGTCCGGAAATAGTATAAATCTCGTTGGCATAGATGATTACAGACAAGGTAATCCTGATAAAGAGCTTGCCCTTTCAAAAAAAGATCCTGCTGCAGATATAAATATCGCAATCAGCCATAATCCGGAATTTGCATTATCTTTATCTCCCGGAGAGGTTGACATGCTTCTCTCAGGCCATTTCCATGGCGGTCAGATTTGGATGCCCTTTGGTTTGGAATACAGAATCTTCAGAAAAGAAGAAACCTGTAGGGCAGGTTACCGTAAAGGGCTTCATACAATTAACGGTACCCCGGTTTATATAAGCCGAGGAATAGGTAATGTCATAGTACCTTTTAGGCTGGGCTCATTTCCTGAAATTACTTTTATTGATGTCTAGGCTTTATTATCCTCAGCAATTTCTTTTATACTATCAATAGTATATTGAATTTCCTCAGGGGTATTAAAATATCCCAAGCTAAGTCTTAGCAGCCCGGTTTTTTCTGTACCTAGTGCTTTATGGGCTAAAGGTGCACAATGAAAACCCGGTCTGGCGGCAATATGGTATTTTGAGTCTAAAAGATTAGCGATTTCGGAAGAGTCCATCCCATTAATAATTAACGCGATTATTCCGCTGTTTCTATGATTCTCCGCAGTCGAATACAGCTTAATTTTTTTATGAACGGCCAGACCTTCATAAAGTCTGCCTAGTAACATTTCTTTTCTTTTAAGAATAGCATCGGTCCCAAGCTTTAAAATAAACTCTATACCGGCACCCAACCCTACAATTCCCGGTGTATTTAATGTTCCGCATTCTATAATATCAGGCATAAATAGCGGCTGGACTGTCTCGAACGAGCGGCTCCCTGTCCCTCCTTGTATAATGGGACTTAAAGTAATATCCTCTCTTACATATAGTCCTCCGGTGCCTTGCGGCCCCATTAGGCCTTTGTGGCCGGGAAAAGCCAGCATTGATATATTCATTGTTTTAACATCAAAGGGCAATACACCGGCGCCTTGGGCTCCGTCTATTAGATAAATAATGCCTTTTTTTCTTGCTATTTCACCAATTTCCTCATAGGGCATAATGGTACCGGTAACATTTGATGAGGCCGTCAATACGATTAACCTGGTATTAGCTCTTACAGCTTTGGATACCGCAAAAGCATCTATGGTCCCGTATGAGTTATACGGCATTATAACTGTATAATCTATTACGCCCTTCCTCTTAAGCTCATATAGAGGTCTTAAAACCGAGTTGTGGTCCATTGCCGTAGTTATGACATGGTCGCCCTTTTTAAGAACACCTTGTATTGCCATGTTCAGGGCATAAGTAGCATTCGCGGTAAATCCTATCCTGAGTGGGTTATCGATATTAAAAAGGCAGGCTGCAACCTCTCTGGTTTTCATTACCTCGGCGGCCGAATTTCTAGCCATTTCATGAGATGAACGTCCGGGATTGGCACAGGCCTCTCTTATAAACAGATTCATTCTGTCATATACTTCCACAGGCTTAGGAAATGAGGTGGCCGCATTATCTAAATAGTACATCTAAAACCTCTCGGCTTGAAACTCATATTCTATGATATGCATGTGGACAAGTTAAAGTGTTCTGCCCTGATTTTAAGCTGGATTCATTTGATTTAATTTCTCTCGAACCTTTTTAATATCAAGGTAGAAGTCTTCTCTCTTACGACTATCTCTTAATACCGCCGCCGGATGATATGTGGGCATAATCAGTATTTTCCCCTGCTTATCTATCCAATTGCCGCGGATTTTTGTTATCTTAACATCATCATCTATTATAGCCTTAGCAGCTGTTGCACCAAGGCATACTACTATCGATGGCTTAATTACACTGAACTGATATCTCAGCCAAGGCATGCAGGCATCAACCTCAACCTTTGTAGGAATACGGTTGTCGGGAGGACGGCATTTAACAACATTTGCAATATAATAGTCTTCAGGTTTTATCTCCAATGCGTCTAAAAGAAGATCAAGCAGTTTTCCTGCTCTGCCCACAAAGGCTTCACCTAAAATATCCTCCTGTTCGCCGGGGCCTTCACCGACAAAAAGAACGGGAGCCGGCTTAATAAGACCTCTGCCTACCACAACATTTCTTCTGTTCTCATGAAGGCCGCATTTGTTACATGCGGCACAAGCACTAACAAAATCATCCCATTTATTCATTACAATCCCTCAAAATCTTGTTACTAATTCTGTATTTAGGGGAAAAACAAATATAGTGTAAAAATTACGACTTCATCCACAATTTATCAGAGTAATACCGTTTACGCAAGTTTACATCATTAAATTTATTGTATATTGTGTATTTACATAAATATTAGGGATTATACACAATTGTCCGCACGAAGGGGTATAATGATGCAACTCACAACGATTTTTTCGATATTATTCTTTACAACATGTATTGTTGCGTTGATCAGCGGCATACTTGTTTTGCTAAATAATCACAAAGCTCCTGCAAACCTGTGCTTTTTTGCGATGGTAATAGCTGTTAATTTTTGGTCAATTGGGTTAGCTTTTGCAACCTCTGCTTCCAATGTTGTGGCTTGTGAAATCTGGCGCAGGTTTTCTGCAATAGGATGGGGCTCTGCTTATGCAATTATTCTTCATTTTATTATAATTATATCCGGTACAGGAAAGCTTAAAAAGAAATGGTGGTTTTATTTTCTCTTATATCTGCCTGCCGCTATAAGTGTTTTTGCTTTTGCCATTCCATCCGGCATTAACCAAAAACCATATCAGCTTGTACAAACAGAATTCGGTTGGGTAAACGTGGCCGGAAACAGCATCTGGGATTGGATATTTTATGTATATTATATCGGATACACTATTGCTATTTTTATACTTTTATTGCGTTGGGGCAAAAAGTCATCGGATATTAATGTAAAAAAACAATCTCGTATAATATTTCTGTCTTTTGTATTCACTTTTATAATTGCTTCATTTACAGATGTGCTTTTGAACATTTATTCGGCACAATTACCTCAGATGGCACCGATAATAATGCTGATACCAATCATTGCGATATACCATACCATTAAAAAGTATGGCTTTATCATAAAAAAATCTGTTGATAAAAAGGGTAGATATTTTAACCTTATTATCAGCATTATTTTCTATATGGTATTGGCGTTTATTCTTTCAGGGCTGGCAGAAGGTGATAGTGAATTGAATTTTCTTAATTTTGACCTATTTTCGATTAGGGGCATAATTACCCAAGCACAAATGCTTATTATAATTTATCTGGTTTTAAAGGAAAACAAGCCTGGTTTTATTGCCGCTATTATCCTTAATTCATATAGCTTATTTGGCTCTACATTATTTATTCTTCGTTATAAATCTCTGGAATCCTTACCCGGAGTTGTTTCATATTTGTCGGTGTTTATGATAACTATGCTGATAGCATCATATAAAAAGAAAACCGCAGAAAATATTGAAGAAATAGATAATCAAAGGAAAAGCCTCGAAGAATCTGAAAAAAAATTATATCACATGGCTTATTATGATGCTCTTACAGATCTTCCTAATAAAGAAATGCTGACATATCATTTAAATTGCACTATAGGGGCTACAAAAAGAAATGCTGGCTTAATAGGTGTAATATTTATTGATCTTGATAATTTCAAGTATGTTAATGATACTTTGGGTCATTCGGCAGGAGATGAGTTGCTGAAACAAATGTCAAACAGATTATCTTTATGCTTAAGGGAAGAAGATTCAATTTCAAGATTCGGCGGGGATGAATTCTTAATGATGGTAAGTAATATAAATAGTCCAGAGAACCTTCAAACCATAACAAACAGGATCATGTCGGTATTTAAACAGCCTGTTTTATTACAGAATATAGAATATTTTATTTCAGCCAGTGCAGGTGTTGCTGTATACCCTTACGACGGTGAGGATTCGGAAACCTTAATTAAAAATGCCGATATAGCAATGTATTCTGCAAAAACCAGTGGTAAAAACATGTGTGTTTATTGCACTACCGATATGAAAAACGACATGATGCAAAAGCTCAAACTGACTAACAGCATCTACAGGGCTCTTGATAGGAATGAGTTCTCCCTCAATTATCAGCCTCAGATTAAAGCAGACACAAAGGAAATAATTGGTTTTGAAGCGCTCTTGCGTTGGCGTAATAACGAATTAGGGATGATACGCCCTGATGTTTTTATACCAATAGCTGAGCAAACAGGCCTTATCAGGTCAATAGGACTGTGGGTTTTCAAAACCGCATGCGAGCAATTTAAGGTTTTTGAAAGCATTTTTGCTAAGGACCTCTGCATGTCAATCAATCTGTCATTAGAACAGTTAAAAGAAACTAATATTGCTGACAAGATGCATAAAATAATCACAGAAGTCGGAGTAGACCCAAATAAATTACAAATAGAGATTACCGAGAGTACCGCTTTCAATGAAGACCCTTTCGTGTTGCAACGTCTCAAAAATATTAAAAACCTTGGAATCGCAATATCTATAGATGATTTTGGTAAAGGTTATTCATCCATGAACAGACTTAAGACATTCCCAATTGATCTATTAAAGATTGATATGGACTTTGTTCACGGCATATCATCAAAGTCCCAAAAGGACCGGGCAATAATAAACAGTATTATCCAAATTGCCAACAACCTCAATATAGAGGTTGTTGCAGAGGGCGTTGAAACTGAGGAGCAATTCTTATACTTAAGAGAAAACGGATGCGACATAATACAAGGCTATTATTTTTATAAGCCTATGCCGGCAAGGGACATCGAATTGTTACTCAAAAGAGATTAATTTCATTGGCCTTAAAATGAAAATTTTGCTATATCTATTTTCATAAACAGCCGATATATATAATGATATCTTCGTATTTTACGGATAGTTGATTTGCAAGGAGGCATGTCTTATGAAGATTGCGGATTCACGCGTTCAGATGAACGCCCAGTGGTCTGCTGTTAAGCAGCACACTGTAAAAGAAACAATGGAATTCTGGACTCAGGAACAGAATCAAATTACTAATGATAATATTCTACTAGACATATCAGATGAAGGAAAGACACTACAGCAAAACGCCAACATATCAGCCCCAAGCGGCCCACGAAACACTACAGCCCTTAAATTAACTGATAAGGACAAGGAAAGAATCAATCTAATTGAGCAATTCATCTATGTCCTTACCGGTAAAAGGATTAAGCTTAGAGTTTTTGAACCGGAAGATTCCCAAAGTAAGGAAGCGGGAGGAACCGGTCAAAATGTCGCGGCACCTCAAGGCTGGGGTCTAAAGTATGATAGGCATGAATTTAACTACGAGGCTGAAAGTATGTCCTTTGGCTCTTCCGGAAGTGTGGTAACCGAAGATGGTCGTACAATAAACTTCAACCTGAATTTTAATGTCAGCCGTGAGTTTATGAGTTATCAGCACATATCCATCCGTGCAGGAGATGCTCTAATTGATCCTCTTGTCATTAATTTTAAAAACGTATCGGCATCCCTCGGGGACAGGAATTACTCGTTCGATATTGATTGTGACGGCGATAAGGATAACATTGCGTTTACCGGCATGGGCTCCGGGTTTTTAGCCTTGGATAGTAATAACAACAATGTCATAGACGATGGCAGCGAACTTTTCGGTCCACAAAGCGGCAACGGTTTTGAAGAACTTGCAACCTATGACGAAGACCAAAACGGTTGGATAGACGAGAACGATGCAATATTCGATAAGCTCAGAATATGGAC
>CAYMLJ010000066.1:0-10038 GCA_964391395.1 uncultured Ruminiclostridium sp.
GCCAAGTAAATATAATGACTATAAGAATGGCGGTAGCATAGCTGCCGCCATTTCTGATGATGGAGATAGACCAGCAAAGGTATAGTTCTATTGATATCACCCGTTACCGAAATCAGAGATTTCGAACGGGTCCCGAATCATTGAAATTGCATGGGTAAGGAGATTTTTATATAACTTAAAAATTTCCAATATAAATCCATGCGAGATAAAGGAGCAGACAATGTCGGAATATATCCTTCAAATGGAAAACATAACAAAAGAGTTCCCTGGTGTCACCGCTCTTAGCAATGTTACTTTCCAAGTAAAAAAGGGCGAAATACATGCTCTTGTTGGGGAAAATGGGGCAGGTAAATCTACATTAATGAACGTTCTAAGCGGTATACATGCTTATGGTTCATATAGTGGTGACATAATTTATAAGGGGGCAGAATGCAGGTTTAAAAACATACGCGATAGCGAAGCTGTAGGAATAGCCATAATACATCAGGAATTAGCACTTAGCCCTTTCATGACCATTGCAGAGAACATTTTTTTAGGAAACGAAAGAGCGAAGAACGGCATAATAAACTGGGATGAAACAAATAAAAAAGCTATGGCGTTAATAAAGAAAGTTGGCCTTAATGAAAAATATACCGCGCTCATAAAAAATATAGGTGTAGGCAAGCAGCAGCTTGTTGAGATAGCAAAGGCATTGTCAAAAGACTGTGAACTGCTAATATTGGATGAGCCAACAGCAGCTCTCAACGATGAAGACTCAAATAATCTTCTCGAGCTTTTAAAGACGCTAAATAAAGAGCATGGTATGACGTGTATAATGATTTCGCACAAGATCCACGAGGTAATAAAGATTGCGAACAGCATAACCGTCTTGAGAGATGGAAAGACAATAGAGACTTTGGACAACTCGGTACCTGTCAGTGAAGGCCGGATAATAAAGGATATGGTTGGGCGCGAGCTTACCGATCGTTTTCCAAAGCATACACCTAATATAGGCGAGATAGGCTTTGAAATAAAGAACTGGGTAGTGCATGACCCCCTTAATGAGGAAAGGGTTATTATTAATAATGTAAATATGAAATTTAGAAAAGGTGAAATAGTTGGACTTGCCGGCCTCATGGGTGCGGGAAGGACCGAGCTTGCAATGAGCGTATTTGGAAGGGCATACGGCAAAAAGATAACCGGGACACTTATCAAGGATGGCAAGGAAATAACGCTGAACAGTATTGAACAGGCAATAGCCAATGGAATTGCTTATGTTACTGAAGACAGGAAAACGGCAGGGTTGGTGCATATACAGGATATTAAAGGGAACATTACTCTGGCTAATTTGAAAGCAATTACAAAAGGTGTTGTTGTAAACGAAGATGAGGAAATCGTAATAGGAAAAGATTACAGGAAAAAGTTCAACATAAAGTCAACAAGCGTTTTTCAAAAAGCAGGGAATCTTTCCGGAGGTAACCAGCAGAAGGTTGTACTCAGTAAATGGATATTCTCGTCGCCCGATGTGTTGATACTCGACGAGCCTACAAGAGGAATTGACGTTGGCGCAAAGTATGAGATATACAAGATTATCATAGAGCTGGCACAGTCTGGGAAGTGTGTAATCATGATTTCTTCAGAACTGCCGGAGATACTGGGAATTAGCGATCGATTGTACATAATGAATGAGGGACGTGTTGTAGGAGAAATGAAGACCAGCGAAGCAAATCAAGAGGATATCATGTCCGCAATAATAAGTAGCGAGGCTGGGCGATAGGGGGAATATATATGAGCAAAATGAAGGAGTTCTTGAATCGTAATATACGGCAATATGGGATGATTTTTGCCCTTGTAGCAATCATGGTATTTTTCGGGATTGTAACCGGCGGCAAGATTATCTGGCCAAGAAACGTATCAATGTTAGTGCGACAGAATGCATATGTGTTGATACTTGCCATAGGAATGATGTTTTGCATATTGACCGGTGGTAACGTTGACCTTTCAGTTGGTTCGATTGTCGCCCTGGTAAGTGCTATGTCAGGTCTTTTGACTACGACGATTGGTTTGGCTCCTTGGCTGTCAATCATTATAAGTATGTTAACGGGTCTTTTGGCAGGAATGTGGCAAGGCTTTTGGATAGCGTATGTAAAAGTGCCGCCATTCATTACAACACTTGCAGGCATGCTTGTTTTTAGGGGCATAAACAATATTATACTTAACGGTCAGACCTTACCACTCTCGGGTTTGTATATCACTATCGGGACAGGTTCGGTTCCTGATATAGCTCCGAACACCGTTCCGGATTTCTTACGCATAGGAGATTTACTGAACCTTCAAAATAAGCCGGATTTTTTAAATATGACTATGCTTATTACAGGACTAGTATTATCCATCCTTTACGTGCTGGTTATATTCACCACCAGGAAAAGCAAACAGACACGCGGATATGAAGTAGCATCTTTTAAGTCGGTCCTTGTAAAGGCAATTTCATTCTTCATAATAATAAATACTTTTACATACTGGTTGGCCATGGATGATGGCTTGCCCATTATGTTAATACTACTGGCTATTTTATATGCAATCTATACGTTTATAGCGACTAAAACTATACCCGGACGTCACATTTACGCTATGGGCGGAAACATTAAGGCTGCGGAGCTTTCCGGGATCAACACCAGAAAAATGATGTTTCTTGTATATTCGAACATGGGACTTTTGGCAGGTGTTGCAGGAATAGTAACTGCAGGCAGATTAATGGCTGCATCGCCTAATGTGGGCGCCAACTTTGAGATGGACGCCATAGGTTCGTGCTTTATAGGTGGCGCTTCAGCATACGGTGGTGTTGGAACGATATGGGGAGCTATCGTAGGTGCTTTTATTATGGGCGTTATGAACAACGGTATGTCTATTATAGGCTTAAATGTCTTTTTACAGTCTGTTGCAAAAGGACTTGTAGTGCTTCTTGCAGTTGCATTTGACATGTACTCGAAATCAAAGTCCAGGCTTGGCTAGATCTTATTAGTTAAGTTTACATAAAAAAAGACAGCCACACTTCAGAGAAATTAGCGCTGGTTGTCTTTTTTGTATGCTTATTAATGATGAATTTTTATATCATAACTTAGATTGGGTGTATATACTATAATTTGAATTTCAGTACCAAATCCTCAAGATTATTCGTTAAATCCTTAAGTTGTTCCATTCTGCTTGCTACTTCTTCGAGATTTGCTGTTTCCTCCTCAACAGTTGCTGAAATATCCTGCGATGCCATTGCGTTTTCATTTGTAGCCTTCTCGATTTTTTCCATACTATCAACAATATTTGTTACACCCGTAAAGAGTTCTTTCATCATTCTCTTTATATCCAAAGCCATTTTACATTCAACGGCATTGGCGTCCTTTATATCACCGAAGCTACCCATTGTTACCTTAGCCATATCATTACTCTTATCTAATTCATCAAGGCTATTTGATAGTTTGTTTGTCATATCATTCATTGAAAATTGCAAGGTATTTACTATGGTGGCAATCTGCTCAACAAGCTCCTCTGAACTATCCGATAATTTACGGATTTCGTCAGCGACTACTGCAAATCCTCTTCCGGCGTCGCCTGCCCGGGCTGCTTCAATTGATGCATTAAGTGACAGCAAATTAGTTTGATTTGAAATACCCCTGATTAAGTCCAGAATACTATTCATTTCATTAATCTGCTTAACAAATACATCTGACGCTTGAACAACTTCTTCCATGGTCGTGTTGACATCTTTCAACTGATCCATGTATTCGGAAAGCTTAACGTTTCCTACTTCGGCCTTATCCAATGCATTTGTTGCACTTACAGATATATCAGAGACTTTATCATTAACATCTTGAGAAATTTCTTTTATTTCCTTCATCAAAATAATGGTATTATCGGTCTCAGTTTGTTGATCATCCATGCTTCTCGACATATTTTCCAGGGCAAAGGCAATATTTTCGCTTCCTTTTTCATTTTCGATAGTGCTTCTTGTAACAACCTCGGCTGCATCCTTTATTTCGATGGTTGCTTTTCTAACATTAGCAATAACTTTTTTTAGGTTATCACTCATTATATTAAAATTATGCGCTAATTCTTCAACTTCATCATTCGATCTGATATTTACATTTTCCCGGGATAAATCACCCTCAGACATATATAACAGCTCATTTTTTAGCTTCTTTATGGAGGAAGTTATGCGCTTTATAATAATTATAAATAGGAATACACTAGCAATAACGGCAAGTGCGAAAATTGTAATACACAATATAATCAATTCTTTAAAGTTTTTTTCAATTTCTTGCTGTATATCAGCACTTCTTGCCAATTCTAACGTAAGAAGACTTGAAAGGTTATTTGATATCTGTCCTCCTTCAACACCCATATCCTTAACAATTCTTTGAATGTCAGGATTAGGAGCAGGATATTTGCCATCAACGCCCATATCATATATTTCCTGTATATAGGCAATATATTTTTCGGCTGGGTTCCTGACAGCATTTATAGCCCCCAGATTTCCAAAATATTTGTTATCGGTTTCGAGCTCTGTCTTCAGCTTATTTAAAAATGTTAGAATTTCTTCGGCACTTTCCAATTGTGAGCCTGTTGCAAGATCGTCCTCCATCAAACAGGAATTCATGATTTTATTTGGTTGTGAAATAATGTTTACTTTCATTTCATTTATTTGAAAAATATTATTAACTAGATTATTATATTCGTTATTAAACTGAACGGATTTTGAAAGAATAAATACGATTAATAAACCAAAAATTATAATAGAAATCGAAAAAATAAATGCGATTTTTTTTGCAATACTATTTAAAAATGATTTTTTCTCTTTAGGGATGTGTAATTCTTTATCTGTACCGAATTTTTTAGCCCCCATCTTTTTCTTGGATTTTACATTTTTAAAATTACCATGTCCTTTTATATTGTGTAACATTATTCCCCCTCCATAAAAAGAAAAAATATATTAATATAGTCTAAAGAAATTCTAAAAAGGAAAGAGCCGAAACAGATATTCTATTCCGGCCCATTGATTTATTCAATAATTAGTCATAAAGGTTAGGAGCAATACTAGCATCATCCATATTGTCCTTGTTATACCATGCGCCGCCTGTATCAACATCGGATACTGCTTCGCCCTTAGCTGCCGCAATTAAAAGATCAATGGTAACTTCGCCCATCTTCAGAGGAGACTGTGTAACAGCACCATACATAGTACCATCTTTAACAGCTGCCTTAATAATGGAGCCGGCATCAAAGCCAACACCGATAACCTTATCATCGGTACTTCCTAATACACTCAGGTTTTGGTTTGCAGTAAGGATACCTTCTGCAGCAACCTGATTGGAACCGAATACACCGATAGTATCGGATTGATTCAAAATTGCACTTGCTTCTGTTGCGCAAAGTTCTGTTGTTGTCTGGGAAGGAACACGTACTTCGATAATAACATTGGCGGAAGCTTGATCACCTTTATCTTTGGCTTTGCCTACAAAGTAATCATTTCCTACAACTGCGATAGACTTTCCTGCGCCTTTACAAAGCTCAGCGATTTTATCAATAAAGCCAAGACCACGGCTTGTAATAGACTCGGATGTAGCATCCTGGTTAACAACGCCGATTCTTATTGTACCACTTGCACCTTTTACTCTGCTTTCAAGAGCTTTCCAAATACCTTCAGCTGCTGTAACGCCAGCCTTGTAGTTATCTGTTGAAGCTGTAGCAAGAACAGATCCAGCCGGTGCATCCGGAATACCGGAGTCAAAAACGATAACAGGAATGCCGGCATCTTTAGCTGCCTGAAGTGAATCAAGCATAGCAGAAGGATCGCAAGCTGCAAGACCAATTCCGTCGGGTTTGCTGTTTATAGCATCATTAAACATCTGAACCTGATCAGCGATGTCAGACTCGGAGTTCGGGCCGTTAAATGTAGAAGTAACTCCCTTTGCCTCCATTTGTGCTGTTGCTCCCTTAACGGCAGCTAGCCAATAAGTTGATTGGTAACTCTTTACGATAATTGCGAAATTCAGTCCCTTATCATCTGCGGGTTGAGATGCAACAGGAGCAGGATCTGCCGGCTTACTGGAAGCCGGAGCTGGAGCTGATGATTGAGCGGGGGTAGCTGCTCCTCCGCAGCCTGCCAACAATGAAGCGACCATTACGATGCATAGAATGATTGATAACAACTTTTTACTCATGTTTTTCCTCCTTAAAAATAATTAGGATAATTGTTTATAATTACTGCTTTTTATTAGCAGCAGTTACCGATTTAATGCCTTTCTTATTTCTGTTCAAGTCGATTAGTACTGCAGTAATCAGTACAATACCTGTAATAATTTGTTGCCAGTTTGCCTGTAGACCAATGAAAGGAAGACCGGTCTTTAATATACAGATAATAAATACACCTAAAAGAGTACCTGTTATACTACCTACACCGCCGGTCATGGAAACACCGCCGATAATTGCACCGCCAATTCCCTCAAGTTCAAATCCCGCACCTGTTCCGGGATATACGCTTGCAAATATTGCTGAATAGGCAATAGATGCAATTCCTGCAAAAATACCGGATATTATGTAAGCTATAATAATGTATGTTTTTATATTGACGCCGGATAATCTTGTTGCTTCCTTGTTTGAGCCGATTGCAATAACATATCTCCCGGTTTTTGTATGATTTAAAATAAATGACATTAATATTACCAGCAATATAATCCACAAGAACCCTAATGGTAATTTCAAATCTCCAATATTTAATTTAAAAATTGTTCTAAACCATCCGCCTTCGGTACCTGTTGTGGGCCAGGGTATTCCGAGACCTCTACTAAATATTGAGCCAAGTCCTCTTGTCATCATCATGGTACATAGTGTCGCCAGGAATGGCGGTAGATTCATAATTCCAATTAAAACGCCGTTTAAGAAGCCTATCATTGCGCCGCATAATATACAAACTATCATTCCAAGCCATACCGGCCACCCTTGGTATACGACCAAATAACCGCCGGCCAATGAATAACAAATTAGCCCTGTACCGATTGATAAATCAACTCCGCCGGTTATTAAGGGGAACGTAACACCGATTCCTATCAATGTAATGTAATATGAATAATCCAAAATACTCAATAACGTTGAATATTTTCTAAAATTCGGGCTGGCAATACTGAAAAAACCGAACAACGCAATGACAATTAAAAACACTACAAAATTCTGTCCGCCAAGTCGTTGAAAGATCGATTTATTTGATGAGATCGGCTTTTTCTGAATTTGTTTTGACATATCATTATCCTCCTATTTCTCCAGTGTTGCTAAATGCATAATCTTCTCCTGTGATGCCTCTTCAATTCTGAGTTCCCCACTTTTACGACCTTCGCACATAACAACAATCCGATCACTCATCCTAAGTACCTCAGGCAACTCTGATGAAATCATTATTATCGATTTTCCTGCTTTAACAAGCTCATTCATTAATTTATAAATATCGCTTTTGGCACCAACATCAATTCCTCTGGTTGGTTCATCAAAAATCAAAATGTCGCAATTTCTCACAAGCCATTTCGTTAAAACAACCTTTTGCTGATTCCCACCTGAAAGGTCCACTACCAATTGGTCTACACTAGGTGTTTTAATGGCAAGGGATTCAACATACTTTCCGGTTTCATCGTTTTCCTTCTTTTTATCAATAAAAACGCCCTTCATGAAATTATCAAGATAAGCCATGGTTGAATTTTCTGCAACATCACGTTGTACAACAATACCATAACGTTTTCTGTCCTCTGAAAGGTATCCGATACCATGTTTAACAGCATCTTTCGGACTATGTATCTCAACTTTTGTACCATTGATATAAATATCTCCGCTTTCTTTGGGATCTGCCCCAAATATAGCTCTGGCAGTCTCGGTTCTTCCCGCACCCATAAGCCCTGAAAAACCAAGGATTTCACCCTTGTATAGCTCGAAACTAACATCTTGCACAAGTCTTCCGGCATTGAGATTTTCAACCTTTAATACTACCGGTGCATCTTTTGCAACCTTGCTTTCGGTTTTGGGTTCTTCATAAATAATACGTCCGACCATCATGTTAATGATATCGTTTTTAGTTGAGTCCTTTGAAATCAATGTTCCTACATATGCACCATCGCGCATTACGCTTACACGATCTGTAATGACCTTAACCTCATCCATTCTATGGGTTATATAGACAATACCAATATCTTTTTTCTTTAAGTCCCTAATTATCTCGAATAACTCGTCAACCTCTGACTCTGTTAAGGCTGCTGAAGGCTCGTCAAATACTATAATTTTTGCCTCATGTGAGATTGCCTTTGCAATTTCACACATCTGCTGCTTACCAATAGTAAGATTGCTCATTTTCTCGGTAGGATCAATATCGATATGTAAACGCTTAAAAAGCTTAGCAGCTTCAATATTCATACGGTCATCATCAATTTTTCTGCCTTTCATATACTCACGGCCGATGAAGATATTCTGAGCCACAGTCAAATGACCAAGCATGTTTAATTCTTGATGTACAATTACTATACCGGCTTGCTGAGCTTCACGCGGATTAATAAACTCGACTACCTTTCCGTCATAGGTAATAGTGCCACTATCTTTTTTATATATCCCGGTCAGTACTTTCATCAATGTTGATTTGCCAGCACCGTTTTCCCCCATTAAGGCATGTACTTCTCCTTTTAATAATTCGAAGTTGACATTGTCAAGTGCATGTACACCCGGAAATGTCTTATCAATACCTTTCATAGTTAATATAATTTCACCCATTTTTCACCATTTACCCCTTCACTGCTCAATGCTCTAACAAAAGAAAGATTAGTTTTTCCTTCTTCTTGATATAACATCTAGATATACTGCGACGATTACTATGACACCTGTAATGACGAGTTGGTAATTTTTATTAAGGCCGATTGCGAGAATTCCTTCTTGTAAGATTGAAATAATCATTACACCAATGAAGGTTCCGCCAATGGACGCAAGCCCGCCAGCCATAGAGGTTCCACCCATAACACAGCTTGCAATGGCTTCGTTATTATATTGGTCGCCATAACCTGGCTGAACAGTTGTATACGCCGCCACAAAAAATATTGCCGCAATTCCTGCCAATGAGCCGCAAATAATATAAGCTAACATCTGCCATTTCTTTACGTTAACCCCTGACAGCCTTACTGCTTCCTTATTACTGCCTAAACTGAGGAAATATCTTCCCATTTTTGTTTTGTTCAGAACAATGGCGCAGATAATTGCAGTGACAAGTAAAATAATTAGTCCAACAGGAAAATATGTATTACCAACTCTTACTTTTATTAAATTCCTGTACCAGCCATTTTCCTGCGTTAATTGCGGCCAGCTGACCGACTGAGCTTTTGTAAATACAGATGCAACACCTTTACTGATTTGCATGATGGCCATTGATGTAATAAATGAAGGAACATTCTGATATGCTACAAGATACCCATTTAATGTGCCATACAGCATTCCGATAACGACACTTGCGATTAAGCATAGCCAGAGCGGCCATTTGTAATGATTTAAAAGGTAACCGGACATTATTGCCGCACAGAACATAACCGGCCCAATAGAAAAATCAATACCGCCGGTAGCAATAACAAACGTAACTCCCAAGGCCAAAAAGCCAAGAAAATACGCATAATTCATTGCACTTAATATCCTATTGTAGCTTACAAAGTTTTTAGCGAATAAAGCAAAAAATAAATACATTACTAATAGGACCAAGCACAGGACAATTCGATTAAAACCTAATTTTTTTATTAATGGGTTTTGTTTAATCTGATACACATTTTCCCTCCTGTAACTGTGTTGAAAGAATCCTTAAATTAAATTTCCATACTTGACTGAAGGATATATTTAATAGCCTACATATAAATCTTAAGGGATACTAAAATTGAATAATATATGAAATCTTATAAAGAAATATTGAAATCTTATAACGAGATAACGAGAAAAAAGATTTTCCTCAATACTAAGATCGTGAGTTAGTTGATACACAATTATTAGTATCAACGTGAG
>CAYMLJ010000067.1:0-9919 GCA_964391395.1 uncultured Ruminiclostridium sp.
GGCCCAAACTATCATGGAATTAACAAGATTTCATTGATTTACATATGAACTCAAGGAGGGGTTGCTTTGTCATTCTCTATGGAAATCAAAAGCGAACTAACTAGAATTGAGAACCCTGATATTTGTTGTAAAAAATTTGAACTGACGGGTCTTATCAGAGCCGGTATTGCAATCAGAAAGTACAAAGACAAACATAGGGCGCTTTTTATTACTGAAAATGCATCTCTCTCAAGACATATATATTCTCGTGTTAAAGAGTGCTTTAATAACAGCCCTGATATTTTCATGCTTAAAACACGGCGTTTTCGTACTCATACGGTATATCGCCTAGAATTTACCCATTTACTCGATAATGAAATGAAAATGATTCTAAAAAAGATGGGTATTTCTCTTATAGAAAACGGTGAAAAAATATCTTATGAAAACATTGAAATCAATAACAGATGCTGTAAGAGAGCCTATATAAGAGGTTGTTTTATGGCTACCGGTTCGATTTCAGACCCGGATCGCTCCTATCACTTAGAAATAACATTTCCAAATTTACTTCTTGCCGAGGAATATATTGCTTTATTAAAGGAATTTAAAATTGAATCCAGGCATATTAGAAGAAAAGGACATTATTTAGTATACCTGAAGGAAGGCCAGGAAATAGTTGATTTTCTTAATGTAATAGGTGCTCACAATGCACTAATGAAGCTTGAAAATATTAGAATTATGAAGGACATGCGAAACCAAGTTAATAGGATAGTAAACTGTGAAACTGCAAACTTAGAGAAAACAGTAAATGCATCCTTACGACAAGTGGAAAATATTAAGTTCATAGCAGAAATGAGAGGTTTAGAGAGTCTTCCGAAAAACCTTTGCGAAATAGCCTGCTTACGCCTTGAAAACCCCGATGTAAGTCTAGTAGAACTTGGACAAATGCTAAATCCAATATTATCTAAATCTGGTGTTAATCATCGTCTAAAAAAAATTGACAATATTGCTGAGAGTATTAGATTAAGTGGTATTTAAGCAAATTAACAAATACCTAAGTTTTACATAAAATCAAAATAACTGGTTTTTATTATTAAAAAGTGGTATAAAAGTTATATATAATTTGTAAGTGAGGTAATTACCATGCAGAGAAGATTTTTGACTTTTATGTTGATTCTTGCTCTCTTATTTGCTTCTATTATTTCCGGCTGCTCAAGAGTAGGTGCCGGTAAATTAGGTTCGAAGGATGAACTACTTGATTGCAACTGGGTCCTGAAAGTAGATCAGACAATTCCTGTAAAAGAAAAAGATGGTTTCACAGTAGAATATACACTTGTATTAATAGCCGAAAAAGAAGGTGGTACCGATGTTTCAGGCACATATCACGGTGCGGCATATATTGGTGTAAAGCTGGATATCTCAGAGTTCTCAAACGAGGCCGTGGAAATGACAGGTGGCTTTGACATCAATGCCTTTGGAAACGATATCACTTTTGATGTTATTTCGTATGATAAAGGTGAATATGCCAACTATAATGTGAAAGAGGGAGAACCCGGTATTGTGCCGCTTGTAGAATATGAAACCATGGCTTTGTTAAGTCCCGAAATGACCGGAGCAGGTGTTATTAATCCATTTTTAGAGGGCAAACAAGAAGGCAGCGTGAGTGGTGGAATTAACGAAAATGTTTCATCAACAGCTCCGATAACTATGAAAATAACCATTAATTCAGGCAAGGTAAATGTCTATCTTCCACAGTTCAAAATGAGTAGTCATTTTGAAGGCCAATTGCTTGGTATCCCTAAAGGGGACAGCAAACTATACGATGATACAATGAACAAAATAAATAAATTGCAAGACGAAAAGAGTGATTCAAAGGATGGTCCCACAGGAGATAACGGGGGCGGCTTAGGTGATCTAGGTGGTCTTGGTGGCATAATGGGGCAAATGGGAACAAACCTTACTTTGCCGGATTCTTTCCCGGCTGATGATATTCCGGTTATGTCCAATGTAAATATTATAAATGTTTATGAAAATGACACGAAAAAGAATGTACGGATAATGTTTGGCACAGATAAAGAATATGATGAAGTTTTTGAGTTCTATCAAAAAGAGTTTATTAGTAAGCTCGAAGAAGAGCCTCAGGCCATAGATATAGACGAGGGAGTAATGTATATGTGTGATGCGGAGGGTTATCGCAATATAACCATTATGATAATGAAGGATCCATCAAAAACATATACAACAACGGTTATGCTAGAGGTAAATATGAAATAGACCGGCCAATGTTCTATACTGAAATATGGTTTTAATTACATGTCTTTAATCCTAAAATGTAAAAATATATTAATAGCCTCTTTCCATGTTTTTGGGAGAGGCCTTCATTTTTTATGAGTGTAAAAAGATAGCGATTATAATATCCTTAAAAATTTGTTTATCCTTATTAAAATAAAGGAAAGATGCGGGAAATAACGAAATTGATAATTAATAGGGATTCAGAGGTGAACTAGATGGATGTAAGATTTAAAAAGGACGGATTTACTCTTATTGTAGCAATTGAGGGAGAAATTGATCATCACACATCACGGTTACTAAAAGAAAGGATTGACAGCAAATTTATTATGGAACCTGTTAAAAATATAATAATAGATCTATCCCGAGTTACCTTTATGGACAGCGCCGGTATCGGATTAATTATTGGAAGGATGAAAAGGGTATCAAGTGTAGGGGGTAGTATGAGTATCAGAAATCCAAAGCCGGAAATTTTTAAAATGTTAAAGATGTCAAATATAGATAACTTAATTAAGAAAGATGCATGAGATAATAGATAGTCTTAGTATTGAGAGGTTAGTAGTTATGCAACCAGTGAATAGAATGAAAACAGAGTTTAGCAGTAAATCAGTCAACGAGGCCTTTGCGCGGGTTGTTGTGGCTAGTTTTGTAGCACAAGCAGATCCTACCATTGATATATTGGCCGATATCAGGACTGCTGTTTCAGAGGCTGTAACTAATGCAATAATCCACGGTTATGATGAAAAAGAAGGAATAATTACAATGGAATGTTTTCTTTATACCGACCGCATGGAAATAATAATAGAAGATTTCGGCAAGGGAATCGATGATGTTGAAAAGGCTAAAACGCCGCTTTATACTTCCCGTCCCGAGCTGGAGCGTTCGGGGATGGGATTCACTGTCATGGAAACCTTTATGGATGATTTAAAAGTAGAATCTGTACCGGGTAAAGGTACAAAAATACATATGACAAAACAGTTTAGAGTATAGGTAGGCTTATATATGAACAATACAAATCATGAGTCGTCGTCGGATTTGATTAAAAAGGCTCAGAACGGCGATGTTGATGCGCGAAATACTCTTATAGATAAAAACACGGGTCTGGTCTGGAGTGTAGTAAGAAGGTTCAGAAACCGAAATGTTGAAACCGAGGACCTCTTTCAAATTGGTTGTATCGGGCTTATAAAGGCTGTAGATAAATTTGATTTGTCCTTTAATGTGCAATTTTCCACTTATGCTGTTCCAATGATTTTAGGAGAGATTCGTCGTTACTTTAGAGATGACGGAGTCATCAAGGTCAGTAGGAGTTTGAAGGAATTATCAATTAAAGCTAGGGATATAAGTGAAAAACTAGAGCAGAAAATGGGCAGGCCCCCAAGCATAAAAGAACTGGCTGAAGAACTCGGAGAAGAACCTGAAAATATTATTCATGCTATGGAGGCTTCTCGAGCCCCCGAATCTTTGTTTAGGGAATACGAGGATGAGGACGGATCGGAAAATCGTTTAATCGATAGGATTGTAGCGCAGGACAATGATAAGGAATCCGATACTGTTGAAAGAATATCTCTCTACAGCGCTCTAAAACAGCTGCCAAGTCGTGAAAAGAGTCTTATTTTTATGCGCTATTATTCAGGGCAGACACAGCAAAGCGTAGCCAAAAAGCTTGGTATATCCCAAGTTCAAGTATCACGACTTGAGAAAAAGATACTGGAGCTATTAAAAGGAATATTAAAATAGTTGAATATAATGTTTTGTGTCATTCTGAATGGAGCAAAGCGGAATGAAGAATCTTAAAGTTGCTTATAAGATCCTTCACTATGCTCAGGATGATAAAATGAAACTAAATTATTTAATTTTTCTTGCCTCAAGATAGAAACGCTTCTCTGAAGCTTCTCCCATAGAAAATGTTTTTCTTGGAAGCGCTCCGTCAAGTATTACAGTTTTAAAGAGCTCGTTTTTATCCATGTTTGAAAGAAAAAATCCAATGTTTCCGGGCAGTTTTCCGAGTTTTTCAGTAACGTCTTCACCGTGGACATAGTCAATTCCTACCTGAGAATTATTTTTCAGATAATAGTCAAGGAAGTTCTGAAGCGTTCCGACATCAAGATTGTACAACGGACACTCAACTGTTAAATATCCTTTACCCTCTGAGGTAACAAATTTTATTGCGTGACCAAATGTAGTTGGCTTTTCAGAACCGTATGTAATCTCAACATTACAGCCCTGATTTTTGTAATAAGTAATAAACGAATCAAACAAATGCTTAGAATTTACATTGAAAACTACACGATGAATGGGTTCAAACTCAAGACCGCTGTCATGAACATTTACTATCTCAACAAGAGCATAACGGGCAGGATGATCTTTTAGTTCTTTTTCAGTCTTTGTTTTTTTAATATTCTCCCAACATGCTTTTGCTGTCGCAAGAGAATGGTTTCCATCACCAACAGCAAACAATAGCACACCATAATCATCGTTTACTTTATAGCGTGATTTGAAATTCTCACTATCTGCAAGTTTAATAAGGGAGCCTGCTAGATTCTCAATTATACTCTCTTCACTGATCTTCCACCCTTTAATACTGCCGCTATGCTTCATAAGATCAAAAGAGTATACTTTTTCAAATGAGTCTGTTTTTGCAGTTAGAGGTTCAATTACTGTTTTATCAGCATCATCTATAAGAACCATAATATGAGGTATTTCCAACTGAGCATTTTCACGAATTCGAATACGAGGCGGAAGCCGGTCAATTATTGTTCCCTCTGTTGCCCGAATAAGGCTTTGGGAACCTTTGCTGAAATCATAACGTTCCAAGTCTATAGCCATCATGAGTCCATTTCTCTTAACACCGCTTCCAAATGTTCTCTCCACAAGTATTATTGAATTTTTATGCTCATTCAATAAGTTGTTATCAAGATATGACGTCATACTGTCATTAATTCTATTAATTCGGTCAGTTTTTTCTTCTTCAGTTTCACTCTCAAGAAAGGCTTCGGGAAAGATTAATCTAAGTGTGGACGGACTTTCGCCTACAAAATTATCAACATCATTCCAATACTCGGGCTCGGATGTATATTGATCACAAGCGACAACCGTCCAGCGTTGCATATCAATATCATTTACAGGCAACAATACAGATGAAATATCAATACCCAAATTATTTTTCATTTTTTCAATCAAACTCGTTTTAATCATAAAAGCCTCCTATAAAGGTTTATCATGGTTAATTTTAGAGCAACTAAATATAACTGTCAAACACTTCATGAATTCAATTCTTATTTTTTGAAATAATAAAAATAAAGAAAGATTAAGAACAGGAGGTATATAATTATGAGAGCTGGTTTTGGTGGTGGTATTATTATGGGAGCGATGATAGGTGCAGCATTTTCAATAATCGCTGAAGAAAATTTTAGAATGGACCGCTCGTTTAGAGCCATGAAAAGAACAGGTAGAAATATAGGACGATGTGCCGGAAGAGCATATATGGCTATGAGACACATGATATAATTAGTTTAGGCTCCACTTATTTTGATAATAATTGATTAGCCTGTATTAAATCATCAAATGGGGAGGTAACAAAAAATCTCCCTATTTTTTATCATAAAAAAATACCCCCAAAGTAATTTCTTCAGGGGTGAAGTTCATCAGTAAGTATTACATTTAGTAGTATTATTGGTCATCATTTTCCATGGATTGTATTTTTTCAGATAGATCGTAGAAGTATTCTTGTGTAACTTCATTATCATAGCCGAACGATTTCATTGCGTCATATACTTTATCTGTATGTGATAATAATTCTTCTTGAGATAGTCCTAATTTGCTTATTTCTTCCGGTTTCATTTTCATCAGATCATAAATCGTATAGAATTCCTGATTTTGATACAAAACATAGGGACTTTTCAACGTTTGCCGCATTTTTTCAACATCACCACAATAAAGCGCTTCAATTACATAATCTTCATATGTCGTACCAGCTGTACCATGTTCTTTATTGAAAATAATAGTTTTTTTGTTATACTCAATAAAAGTTTCTTTTGGAATATTAAAATGTTGAATAATTTTATAAATATGGGGGAGATTTTGCTTTTCAAATTTATGGGGTTCTATTTCTTCGTCAATAAATTTACTTAATTCCTCTCTTCCAACAATTAGGTCTGTAAAAGCGGTGTCATTAGTGCTTTCAACAAAAAGCCTGTCAAAAGTATCGCCACAGTCGCCTAGAGCTTGGTCAGGTTCATCTATAATGCCCTCAAATTCATCATTAACTGAATTATTATTCTCATTTGGAATATCAATTTTTGATGTTGGACTTGCTGTATCGGAAGAATCAGGCTGAGCAGAGTCTTCAGCTTTCGGTGTTTCAATGACATTGTTATGTCCTGAATTCGAGCATGCTGTAATAAGTAAAGAGATTACCAGAATAATAAACAATATTCGTTTCATATAAACAACTCCTTAATAATTAGTATAATCAATTTGTAAGTATATGTAAATTAGGAGGCGTATTTCTTTCTTTTATGAATTAATATAGACTTGCTTGACGCATATAACTTGGTTTGGGTATACTTATCTATATTATAGAAGTGGGATGCGAGAAGTGAGATGTGAGAGTTGTGAAACCACTATCATTGCTCAGAATGACGCAAAAGCTTTATTAAACTTTATTTAGACTTATATATTAATAATAACGTTACTTAAAAGAGAGGTCGGAAGTTTTATATGCAAAAGTATGGATTAAATGAATTAAGAGAGATGTATCTGTCTTTTTTTGAGAGCAAGGATCATATACGGTTACCCAGTTTTTCACTGGTTCCTCAAAATGATCCCAGTATTTTATTGATAAATGCGGGAATGACGCCTTTAAAGCCATATTTTACCGGTCGTGAGGTTCCTCCGGGAAAGCGCGTAACAACATGTCAGAAGTGTATTCGTACTCCTGATATCGAAAACGTCGGAAAAACTTCGCGCCACGGCACATTTTTTGAAATGCTCGGTAATTTTTCTTTTGGCGATTATTTTAAAAATCAAGCTATTCCATGGGCATGGGAATTTATGACCAAGGTTCTTGATATACCAGAAGACAGACTTTATGTTTCCGTTTACGAAGAGGATGATGAAGCATATGACATCTGGAACAAGGATGTTGGGCTATCACATGATAAAATTTTCCGCATGGGCAAAGAGGATAATTTTTGGGAGCATGGCACAGGACCCTGCGGACCTTGTTCGGAGATATATTTTGACAGAGGAACCGATAAAGGCTGCGGAGAGCCTGATTGTAAGGTAGGATGCGAGTGTGATCGCTTTATCGAGATATGGAATAATGTGTTTACCCAGTTTGATAAGCAGGAAGACGGCACATATCTTGAACTTGCCAGTAAAAATATAGATACAGGAATGGGACTAGAGCGTTTAGCTTGCGTAATGCAGGATGTAGACAATATTTTTGAGGTTGATGCAATCCGGGCTATTTTGGACCATGTTTGCAAGATAGCAGGTGTATCTTATGGTAAGGATAATAAAAAAGACATTTCCATTCGTGTTATAACAGATCACACCCGCAGTGTAACCATGATGGTTTCAGATGGTATTCTTCCATCAAACGAAGGGCGTGGGTATGTGTTAAGAAGGCTTTTAAGAAGAGCTGCCCGGCATGGAAGACTTCTGGGAATAAACCGTATGTTTTTGTCTGAAATAGTGGATATCGTAATTGAATGCTTCGGTAAAGCTTATCCGAATCTTGTAGAAAAACAGGATTATATTAAAAAAGTCATAAGTCTTGAGGAAGAGCGCTTTTACACAACAGTTGACCAGGGTATGATTATACTTGAAGATTATATGAAGCAAGTACGGGAAAGCGGTTCAAACCAATTGACAGGGGAGATGGTATTTAAGCTTCATGATACCTTTGGATTCCCACTGGATTTAACCAGAGAAATCGCATCGGAGAATAACCTTTCCATAGATGAATCAGGCTTCCAAAATGAGATGAAGATTCAAAAAAATAAAGCTCGTGATGCTCATAAGAGTAAAGAAGGTTCAGCATGGGAAAAGGATCTTTTTGCCCATACCGATAAAACTACGACAACAAAGTTTATAGGTTATAATGAGAACACTGGCGAAGGTACCATTCAATTCATTGTTCTTAATGATGAGTTATCAGAAAGTGCACAACAGGATGACGAGGTAACAATTGTTTTAGATACAACTCCATTTTACGCTGAAAGCGGTGGACAGACAGGGGATACCGGGGTTATTCACAATGACAATTTTAAAATGGAGGTTTATGACTGTAAGAAAACTTCCGACGGTAAATTCCTTCATATAGGAAAAATAATTAGCGGTGCGGTACATGTAGGCGAGAAAGTAACTGCTTCCATTGATGTAGACAGACGTAAAGCCACGGCCAGAAATCATACCACTACCCATTTGCTCCACAAAGCATTAAAAAATGTATTAGGTGATCATGTAAACCAAGCCGGATCCATGGTAAATCCTGAAAGATTGCGTTTTGACTTTACGCATTTTTTGGCTATGACTCAGGATCAGATTGAGAAAGTGGAAAATGAAGTTAACTCTAAGATTTTAGCTAATCTTTGTGTTAATACAAAGGAAATGACTAATGACGAGGCAAAAAGATCAGGCGCTACAGCACTTTTTGATGAAAAATACGGTGATTTAGTGCGTGTTGTTTATGCGGGTGATTACAGTAATGAATTATGCGGCGGTACACACTTGAAATCAACCAGTGAAGCAGGCCTGATTAAAATACTAGGTGAAAGTGGAATTTCTGCTGGAGTCAGAAGAATAGAAGCCCTAACAGGTTTCAATGCAATCAACTATTACAAGGAGAAAGAGAGTCACTTGAAGCACGCATCTGAGGCTGCAAAGTCTTCAGTTGAAGACCTTGTTAAAAAAATAGAAAGTCTTTTTGACGAAATAAAGACCTCGAAGAAGGAGTTGGAGGAAGTCAACTCCAAGATGGTAAATAGTTCTCTTGATAGTTTTATAGTAAACGGCAAGATCGTTAAAGGCATGAAAATTGTTGCCGCAAAAATAAAAGGTCTTGATATGAATGCGCTTAGAAATGCATCTGATACTCTAAAGAATAAAATTGGCTCAGGTGTCGTTATTTTGGTTTCGGATAAAGATGGAAAAGTTAATTTGATTGTATCTGCTACAAAAGATGCTGTTGAGGCAGGTATTCATAGTGGTAATATCATTAAGGAAGCTGCTGTGGCATGCGGAGGTGGCGGAGGTGGCCGCCCCGATATGGCTCAAGCGGGGGGCAAAGACCCCTCAGGCATGGATAAGGCTCTTGAAATCGCAGAAAAAAAGGCCATCGAGATGCTGCGGTCGTAACACTGCTTGTGAGGGAGAAGCGACCGAAGAAGCAGATGTACGTCCCATGCAAGGCTTGCCAAAGAAGGCGAGGGGTAGCGTCATTCTGAATGAAGCGAAGCGAAATGAAGAATCTATGGGTTAACCTACAAGATCCTTCACTACGTTCAGATACCATAGGATGACATATGTAAGCTGTTGCAACGCTCAGGATAAAAATTATTACAATTAGGAGATGATATAATGGATAATTGTCTGTTTTGCCGTATTATAAAAGGCGAAATACCCTCAACGAAGGTTTATGAGGACGAAT
>CAYMLJ010000068.1:0-4133 GCA_964391395.1 uncultured Ruminiclostridium sp.
GAAAAGTTCATTACCCCGGCTATGATTAATAATTATGTAAAAAATGAAATCATCCCCCGTCCTTTCAATAAAAAATATACCCGGGAGCATATGGCGCATTTAATATCTGTTTTGAACCTTAAAAATATTCTTTCTCTAATGGATATAACCAGACTTATTTCCCATGAAAAAATAGATAAGCCTATTAACGCATTGTTCGATCAGCTTAATTCTATTCAGGATGAAGCGTTTAAGGATACTGCCCTTAGGGTAAGGGATTCTCTTGAGAAGTTCGACAGTGATAATACTGATAAAGATAACGAAGAACGGCTTAGTCTTCTAGCTTTAAAATTCTCTTTGGAAGCGAATGCAAATCGTATTGCAGCAAAAAAAATATTGGACGAGATAATGGCACATAAAGCAGAGCTCCAAGAAGTGGAATTAAAAGAAAACGGAAAAGATAAAGGAAAAGAAAAAAACAAAGATAAAGATAGAAGCAAAACATAGGTATTACCTTGGCAGAATTACTTTAAAACTGTTTTGTTTTCCGAGATTAATAAATTTGACGGTTCCGATTCCCTCAAAAGCCTTTCGGATTCTTTCCATACCTATTCCCGACTTAATAAACCGTTTTCTCTCATCGATCGTAATAAGACGTTGGTATAGCCACGCATTACGTCTTTCGGGCTGGCATTCCTTCAATCTTAAGCGAACTTTCTTGCTTTGTGCTATTGAACCAGGATTTATTATCTCGATTGCCTTATTTAAAATATTAATTATTACACCTCTGGATAAATCCATATAATCCCTATGTACTAAAGCATTCGCTAAAGCCTCTTCAAAGGCAACTAGAGGATAATTGCCATCATTTAATATCTTTTTTATCATGTTTAAAGCCTGATCCATCATACTCAAGATATTACCTGAAAGTATGTCAATATCATCCCCGTTTACAATCTTCAAATAGCATTGGGGAAGATAAACTTGTGGGTTTTTACCAAAAAGCAACAGGCCTCCTATAGTAGGACAAAACTCCCCTTCGTACTTTTGACCTATAAAACCGAATGCTTCCAATAGAAGTGTTTGGGATTGGTCTGTGATCACATTTATGCTTTTAAAGAATCTGTTGATGCTATCCATGTCCAGATCTTCCAAAGTAGCCCGTTTTACAATCACAGTTTCGAATGACATAAGACCGTTTTCCTGCATCATAGAGGCCAGCTCCGAACGTCTGGCAAAATCGGTAGTAGAGCCTCTGCGCACATAGAAAGCGCCGGTTTGAATCATTTGATGCGGTGCATGTTTGCTTCTGAAAATTGTAAGGACTGCTACAGTTTTATCCTTGTGTTTAACAATATCTAAACTTACGGGCACCGGCGGATCTGTCCTGTTATAAATAATCTGCTGAATTTGTTCTTCAAGAAAGCTCCCGGCATCAACACCTAAAATACGCTTAGTTTTATCCTCAACGCCGTAAATGATATATCCTCTCCCACCCCGGGAATTGGCTATAGCTGTTACATCTTTAACAAGCTCCTTTTTCTCACCCTCAGTGGTGAGCTTAAGTTCAGCCTTAAAGTCCATTTTTTCATCTTCTTCTCTTGACAGGAGCTGCTTAAGTCTTTGAATATCCACCTATTATAAGACTCCTCTTACATTTTTATTCCCGGCTAAGTATTTTATAGCTCTTCCACTCGGCAAGCAGAATATCTGATTGCATCAGAATACCATAATTATGCCTTTTTTTTATATCTTCAAAACCAAGCTCAGAGAGTGTAAATAATACTTTAACACTTTTATTATTAAGTTCTCCTGAGCAGTAAAACTCTGTCTTTGGATTTATTCTATCATATTCCAGATATCTGCCCTCTAATATCCCCTCTGATAACTGTTTCTCATTTTTTTTATACATAGTTTCGCCCGAACTAAAAAGATGCTTCATTCTCTCCGACCTCACTTATAATATTGATTGTAAATTAAAACTCATTTAATATATCGAGTTTTTTATAGTTTTTATCAAGATGTTGACTGATATATCTAAAGGCGATTTTTGAAAATGTATCCAATAATTCGTCTGATAGCTCGAAATTAAAAACTCCGCCCTTTTGGGCGCATAAAACATACATTATCCCCTTGGCTGTTCCTATATCAACCATCACAGCCTCTGTGTCTTGCTTAGAACAATTTTCACAGATAAAACCATTGTGTTTAAAGCTGAAATAAATTTGCTCTATATCGCAGGTATTGCATGATGCACAGCTACAAACATGAGGAGGATAACCGGTTATTTGCATTAATTTCAGAGCAAAGGAAGACGATACTAAAAGTGGTGTCCGACCTTTTTTCAGAGCCTGCAGACCGTATATCAAAAGGTTCAGTATAACTGCTGATAAGGTATTATCCTGAGCGGCGTCCCCCGCCATATCTAGCATATGAGCCGCATGGGCAAAACAGGTCAAATCTGTTGCTAGATTGTAAAAATTCATCAAAATATCGCAACTGTTCATGGTAAAGCTTGTTCGCCCTTTGAAAAGGACATACTCACCATAAGTCAAAACCTGCGTCCCATAGGATGTACGGCTCCCGTTTTTTTTGGCGTTCCTTGCCAAAACACTTATCTTCCCAAGATCTTCTGTAATAAGGGTAAGCATCTTATCACTGTCATTATAGGACACTTCTTTTATCACAAGACCCTTTATCTTAATTACTCCCATTTTTTAATAGCCCTGCTACTCCTTTTTGTATCCAAGTTCATTTAACATAAAATCACTGTTACGCCAATCATCTTTAACTTTTACCCAAAGCTTTAAAAACACCTTGGAATCAAAAAGTCTCTCCATATCCTGTCTGGCAAGGGTTCCCACCCGCTTTAACACTTTTCCGTCCTTGCCGATAATTATTCCTTTGTGGGATTCTTTTTCACAATATATATTGGCATCAATCTCTATTATTTTTTTGTCTTTCTTTTCTTTAAATCCGATAACTTCAACGCCTATACCATGAGGAACCTCTTCACTTAATAGATTTAATAGCTTCTCCCTGATTAATTCCTGTGCAAGAACCTTTTCTTGCTGGTCTGTCAACATATCCTCAGGATAATACATGTCCCCCTCGGGCAGCATCCTTTGAATAGTGTCTAATATACTAACTTTTATTTTTGAATCCAATGCACTTATGGGAATTATCTCAGCAAAATCATAGGTCTCGCTGTATTGAGCTATAAGCGGAAGAAGTGAACTTTTTTCCACCTGATCGACCTTATTAATTAATAGAACTGTCGGCACTCCGGCTTTTTCAAGCTCTTCGATTATCATAGAATCGCCGGGGCCTATTTTTTTGTCATTGGCATCAACCATAAACAGGATAAGGTCGACGCCTTCAAATGCATTGAGGACCTCCTGCATCATGTATTCACCAAGCTTGTTTTTTGGTTTGTGTACACCCGGAGTATCAACAAAAACCATCTGGTATTCTTCGGTGGTTAAAACAGTACGAATAGCATGCCGGGTGGTTTGCGGCTTATTGGACATAATAGCCACCTTTTCGCCTGTCAGGAGATTCAACAAAGTGGACTTTCCCACATTTGGCCTTCCTATAATTGTTATAAAACCTGATTTAAATGCCATACTTTATTTAACATCCTCCATATCGCTTTGCTTAAATGAATGGGGCAAGATTTCATCAAAAGAGAAAACCTTGTATTCCCCTTTTCTACTACTTAAAAATAAAGGCATATTTGATGAACAAAACTCACTTAATACCTGCCTGCAAATACCGCAGGGCATGGTGGGCAGATTGCTGTCACTTGATACCGCAATGGCTAGAATCTTTTTTGCGCCGTCAGAGACTGCTTTAACAATTGCCGTTCGCTCAGCGCAAATAGCTGCACCGTAGGAAGCGTTTTCCACATTGCAGCCGGTATAAATCTTCCCATTGTCTGCAAACAAGGCAGCCCCAACGTGAAAGCCCGAATACGGAACATAAGCATTCTCCCTGATTTTCACCGCAAGGTTAACTAATTCTTCGGGTTCAGGAATATCCTTAATGGCTGTATTTTCGTATTCTGACATCTTGCACCCCCAAAACATATAATTAAAATCATTGTACCACTTTGTTAGTCTTTGGAAAAGCATTCTGATGGTTGATTTGTTTTT
>CAYMLJ010000068.1:4233-6131 GCA_964391395.1 uncultured Ruminiclostridium sp.
CTTCCTACATTTGAGGTCATAATAATTACCGTATTTTTAAAGTTGACAACTCTGCCCTGACTATCAGTAAGCCTTCCGTCATCCAATATCTGCAATAGAATATTGAATACATCGGGATGAGCCTTCTCTATTTCATCAAATAAAATAACGCTATAAGGCTTTCTTCTGACTGCTTCTGTAAGTTGTCCGCCTTCTTCATAGCCGACATATCCGGGAGGTGCACCTATAAGTCTAGCAACTGAGTGCTTTTCCATATACTCAGTCATATCAATACGAATCATATTGTCTTCAGTATCAAACAAGGTTTCCGATAAGGCTTTTGCCAGCTCTGTCTTTCCTACGCCTGTTGGCCCTAAGAAAATGAAGGAACCTATAGGACGTTTATTATCTTTCAACCCTGCTCTGGCTCGAAGTACAGCATCCGATACAGCGGTAACCGCCTCATTTTGTCCGATAACTCTTTGATGAAGAATGGCCTCAAGATTTAAAAGCTTTTCTTTTTCTTCCTCCATCAGCTTTGTAACAGGTATACCTGTCCATTTAGAGATTATTTCGGTGATTTCATCCTCGGTGACTTCTTCCTTGAGCATTCGCTCTGATAGCTCAGATTGATGCTTCTTCTCCTCGATGAGGGTATTCTCAAGTTCGGGAAGCTTACCGTACTTTAGTTTGGCGAGACTCTCCAGATCATAGTTTCTTTCAGCCTCTTCTATCTGGAGTTTGATTTCCTCTATTTCCCTTTTAGCCTCTTTCTCCCTCTTTATATATTCCTTTTCAAGCTCCCATTGAGCCTTCATTTCATTGCCTTTATCCTTTAAATCGGCAATCTCGGACTCTATGGCTACAAGGCGTTCCTTTGACGCTTTGTCATTTTCTTTTTTCAGTGCCTGCTGTTCTATCTCAAGCTGCATAATACGTCGCATAATTTCGTCCAACTCGGCAGGCATACTGTCAATCTCTGTTCTTAGCATGGCTGCTGCTTCGTCCATTAAATCTATTGCCTTATCGGGAAGAAATCTATCGGAAATATAGCGGTTTGAAAGGGTTGCGCTGGCTATTATAGCACCGTCGGTAATTCTAACCCCATGATGTATTTCAAAGCGTTCCTTGAGTCCTCTTAATATTGAAATTGTATCCTCCACGGTGGGTTGATCAACCAAAACTGTTTGAAATCTTCTTTCTAGGGCTGCATCCTTTTCAATATATTCCCTGTATTCATCAAGGGTGGTAGTTCCTATACAATGCAGCTCCCCTCTGGCCAGCATCGGCTTCAGGATATTTCCGGCATCCATTGCACCATCGGTTTTTCCTGCTCCGACTATGTTGTGAAGCTCATCAATAAACAGGATAATCTGCCCGTCCGAAGATTCTATCTCACTTAGTACAGCTTTAAGCCTTTCTTCAAATTCCCCACGGAACTTAGCTCCCGCTATTAAGGCTCCCATATCAAGGGAAAAGATGGTTTTGCCCTTTAAACTTTCGGGAACATCACCTTTCAAAATACGCTGTGCAAGAGCCTCTACAATAGCTGTTTTACCAACTCCGGGTTCACCTATCAGAACCGGATTATTCTTAGTTCTTCGCGATAATATTCTAATAACGCGGCGAATCTCCGCATCCCTTCCAACTACGGGGTCCAGCTTGCCTTTTCTGGCCAGTTCTACTAAATCACAGCCGTATTTTTCAAGTGCCATAAAATTCATTTCGGGATTTTGGTTGGTAACCCTCTGATTTCCTCTTATCTTGGACATGGCATCAAGGAAAGTATCCTCTGTTACTCCGTAATTCTTAAGCAAATTCGAAGTAAAACCTCCGCGCTCATCAATAAGAGCGAGGAAGAGATGTTCCACACTTACATATTCGTCTTTAAGCTTTTTTGTCTTATCTTCAGCTGACAA
>CAYMLJ010000068.1:6231-9913 GCA_964391395.1 uncultured Ruminiclostridium sp.
AAAACTACCGCTTCCTGGGCTTTTTCTGTGAATTTCTCTAAATTCATATTACCTACACCTCTTTAATCAATAACGGACTAATTCTTCTTTTTTTGCTATTCATCTGTTTCTTTTAATTTTCTGTACAATTCTAATTGTTTTTCGCTTAAATGCTCTGGGTTATTTATATAAACCTGAATAAATAGATCCCCCCTGCCGCCGATTGAGTTGTAATAGCCTTTACCCGGTATTCGAATATTTCCGCCGTTTCGTATCCCTTTAGGGATGTTTACAATAATTCTGGATTCGGGAGTCTTGACTTTTACCTCGCCGCCTAGAGCCGCTATCCATGGTTTAACTTCGATTTTCTGGATTATGTCATAGCCTTTTAGCTCATACTCATCTTCTTTAAATCGCACTATAAGCATTAAATCTCCGTCCTGGCCTCCATTATTACCCTTTCCCCCCTGGCCTGCCAGACGAATTTTGCCGCCGGGCTGAATTCCTTTAGGAATCTTTACAGACAGAGTTTTCTTGCCTTTGGGACTCTCAATGCCAATATGCTTTTCTACTCCTAGTAAACCGTCTACGACCGAGATCTTTATCTCTGCTTCCTTGTCCGCACCTCTTAAGCTTTGTTGATAGTTTCCTGAAGGACTAGATGTGAAGCCTCTTTTTGTAAATCCGCTTCGTCCGTTGGAAGAGAATAGATCTTCTATATTTATACCTCCATCGCCAAAAAACATATCAAAAAAGTCACTGAATCCTCCCGAGCCTGAAGTTCTGTATTCATAATGCGTATTTCCTCTATTAAAACCAAATTGAGATGGATCAAAATCATAACCGTTGGCAAAATTAAATTCACTGCCCAATTGATCATACTTTTTGCGCTTTTCATCGTTACCTAATACTTCATAAGCCTCATTTATTTCCTTAAACTTTTCCTCGGCTTTTTTATTTCCGGGGTTGGCATCGGGATGGTATGTCTTGGCAAGCTTACGATACGCTTTCTTAATCTGATCTTGGGTAGCTTCTTTTTGTACTCCTAATATTTCGTAGTAGTCACGGTATTTCATAGCCAAACCTCCTAACCCACTTTGACTTTCTTTGACCTTCGTAACTATTATATCTATTTCCTTCATAAAATTCAACATTTTATTTTCCACTATTTGATTTATTGTAATAATACGGGTATATAATAAGAAGAACAATTTTTAGGAGGAAAAATTATGACCCGAAAAGAAATTGTTGCCATGCTTCTTGCCGGAGGGCAGGGAAGCCGTCTTGGCGTACTTACTCAAAATGTCGCAAAACCGGCCATACTCTATGGCGGAAAATATCGCATCATTGATTTTACATTAAGTAATTGCATAAATTCGGGTATAGATACTGTGGGTGTCTTAACTCAATATCAGCCGCTCCAACTCAATTCACATATCGGTATAGGAAAGCCTTGGGATATGGACCGCGTCAATGGTGGGGTTACAATCCTCGCTCCATATATGAAAACCGAAAAGGGTGAGTGGTACTCCGGAACAGCAGATGCCGTTTATCAGAACATACACTATGTAGATGAGATGTCTGCAAAATATGTAATTATCTTATCCGGTGATCACATTTATAAGATGGATTATTCAAAGATGCTAGACTTTCATAAAAAAAATCATGCCGATGCCACAATTTCGGTTATTAATGTTCCTTTGGACGAAGCAAGCCGCTATGGGATTATGAATGCCAACGAGGACGGCAGTATTTATGAATTTGAGGAAAAACCGGAAAAGCCTAAAAGCACCTTAGCTTCAATGGGAATCTATATATTTACTTGGGATGTTTTACGCGAGTATCTTTTGAATGATCATCATAAAAGCTCGTCCCACCATGATTTCGGAAAAAATATCATTCCTGAAATGTTGGCGAATAATAAAAAGCTTATGGCTTATAAATTTGACGGATACTGGCGTGATGTCGGAACACTTCAGGCATACTGGCAATCAAATATGAATCTGACTGAACGTATCCCGGATTTTAATTTATTTGACCCTAACTGGAAAATATTCTCCCCCAATCCTGTATATCCGGCGCATTTTGTCGGTGACACCGGTACCATAGAAAAATCGATTATTGCCGAAGGCTGCATGATATATGGAACAGTTAAAAGATCGGTTGTCTTCCCGGGGGTCATTATAAATGCAGGTACCGTTATAGAGGATTCTATAATTATGTCCGATTCACTAATCGGATCAAATACTGAAATATACTCTACAGTTATCGGAGAGACCAGTGTAATAGGAAATAATGTTAAATGCGGAATGGGTGAATTCGCAGAAAGTTCTTTTAATCCGAAGGTTTATGATTCAATAATTAATGTTATCGGTTCAAATACTGTAATACCGAATAATACCATTCTGGGCAGAAACGTTGTAATAGATAATTATATAACTCCTCACGATTTTGATACCAACAATATACCTTCGGGAGGATATCTTATAAAAGGAGGGGACAAAAAATGAACTCTACCATGGGAATAATTTTAACCGGTGCAAAGAATAACCGGCTAAAGGAATTATCTTTGGAAAGGTCTATAGCTGCCGTTCCTATAGGCGGGAAATACAGAATTATTGACTTTATACTATCTAATATGGTTAATTCCGGAATAACAAACATCGGAGTTTTAACTCAATATAATTATCGTTCCCTTATGGACCATCTAGGTTCAGGAAAAGAATGGGATCTTGACAGAAAAAATGAGGGGCTTTTCATTTTTCCTCCTTATCTTTCTGAGTTCGGAACAGGTTGGTATAAGGGGAGTGCAGATGCCATGTATAACAATCTGACTTTTCTTCAAAGAAGCGATGAGGAATTTGTATTAATAGGCCATGGTTATGCTATCTATAATATGGATTATGAGCCAATGTTGGAGCATCATATTCGGACCGGTGCAGATATTACTATTGCTTGCCGCGATATGAGTGATATTTCAGTTGAAGATCAGAAACTTTTTGGTATGGTTGAGTTGAATGACGAATGCAGGATTGTAGATTTCAAGGAAAAATCTATAAACCCGAAAGGTAGTATAGGCTCCATCGGAGTATATATATTGCGAAGAACATTTTTAATTGAGCTTTTGCAGGACAGTGCCGCCAAAGGTCTGACTGATTTTGTTTTTGATATTATTGTTCGCCAAACTGATAAACTTAAAATTCATGCATATATGTTTAACGGCTACTGGAGGCCCCTGAATAACATTCAGCTATATTACAGAACTAATATGGAGCTATTGAATCCAAAGGTCAGACAGGAACTACTTATGGACAGGAGAAAAATCTTTACTAAGGTTAAGGATGAACCGCCTGCTAAGTACAATGAGGAAGCGAGTGTTCACAACTCAATAGTAGCAGATGGATGTATCATTGAAGGAACAGTGGAAAACAGTGTCCTCTTCCGGGGTGTTCGTGTAATGAAGGGTGTTGTAATCAAAAACAGCTTGGTAATGCAGGGAACAACGGTGGAAAAAGACGCCCATCTAAATTATTGTATTTTGGATAAAGGCGTTACCATAACCGAAGGTAAATCTCTCAACGGCGACGTCGAATGGCCCTTAATAGTGGGGAAAAACGTAAAGGTTTAGAAAAAAATTTAAAGATTGGGCGGGTTTTTTCCCCGCCTAATCTTTTTTTCAGATATTAAGAATAATGCGCACTAA
>CAYMLJ010000069.1:0-6160 GCA_964391395.1 uncultured Ruminiclostridium sp.
ACTGAAGCGGCAATTTCATATTCTCTTTCTCTGCAGGTAAAGAAGAATACCTGCCGCTTACTTGAAATCTCCTTTAAAAGCTCAAATGCATTCTTGACGCGCTCTTCATCATATTGGGAAAAAGGCTCATCCAAAAATAGCGGCAATAGCTCCCTGCCTTTTTCGATAAGAGTGACTGCGGCTAAACGCATACATAGATAGACCTGGTCTATAGTTCCGGCACTTAAGCGGTTTACCGGAATAAGTTCATCGGTTTCCGGTGCTTCAAGATTAATGCTCAACTCGTCGTTGGTGCTGATTTTATCATACCGCCCCGCGCTTAGTATACTCATCATTCTGCTCATTTCTTCATTGAGGTACGGAATATAGTCTCTTTGCATTTTTAATGCCGCTTCCTTTAGCACCTGGCTTGCCAAAGCAAGGCTTGAGCCTTTCATTTCGAGCTCTTCTTTTTTCTCTGAATAATAGCATATTTCCTCAAGAGCCTTAGATAGTTCGCTTTCTGCAGGAACCTGCTCCAAGCGTGCATTTATTGCAGCAATTTTAATCTCCGCATCTTTTTTACGGCCTTCAGTTGTTTTAATAATGTCTTTCAACTCGGCAAGAGTCATTCGGTCATCATCCGGATTTGGTTCATAATTAAGACCTTTCACATAATTGTTAAAATCCTCTGTGGTAAGAAAAACCTCTCCTGCCAGCATCCCGGCTTCTCTCAGCACAATTTCGTACTTTTCATTGAGGTTATCTTTTTCAGATAATAGCTTTTGCTTATCCTCATTTGCCTTTGTGTAACTTGAGACCCCTTTTCTTATTGACTCAAGAATTTCTGCTTTGTCGCCATTGTCACGGTTTACTTTACAATCAGCTGTAAAAGAATCCCATATTTCCGTAAACCTATCTTTTTTAGCCAGAAGATTCTCAATACGCTCTTTTGAACTCGCATGCTGCTTTTTATAGCTTTTTTGCATATCCCTTGTCTTAATTTGGTTTTCTCTGTATTTTACATAATCCACCATATCAACAAAACCGGCCTCCATAAGAACTCTGTTAAGCTCTTCTGTTTCGTTGTATGCTCTTATTCCTGCATTATTTCGTCTTATAAGACTTATAAAGAATATAATCACAGTAACAATAGCTGTTAAGGCAGCTGCTCCCAAAAACAGCGGGTTTGGCTTATAAAAATAATATGCTAACATTAACATTGCAGATAGCAGCCCTGCAGGGACGATAAACGACATCCAGTTTCGCTTATGCTTAGTAGACAGACTCTGTTTAATCGCCTTCCCATGCTTTTCTTTAGCCCGCTCCTTAGCATCATTATATATTTCTATGGCCGTCTGAACATCTTCTACCTTTTTTTCAAACAGCTCATCAGGCTCCAATAAATCCGATAATTCTTCGCACTTCTCTTGAAATTCGGCCAGTCTGGTTTGCTCAAGGTCAAGCATTTCCTCTATTTGATTTTCCTCCTTGAGCATCATTGTGATTTCAGAAACAGTCTCTACAGAAATATTTTCATAGTTTTTCTGCTTAATAATATTTTTATTACTTTCTTTTAAGCTTTCCTCAATTCTGCTTCTTTCTTGAATCAGTCCCTCCAGTTCATTTTGCAATGATAATAATCCGGAGGCTATCAAAGCCTCTTTTTTTACGTATAATTGACCAAGCTTTTTATTAAGCTCGTTTAATATGCTGTTTTGCTCACGCAGATCCAGAACTGTTTCCATAAAGCTATTATTTTTCTTTTCTATATCTGCCTTTTGTTGCTCCAACTCAGAAAGGGTGTTATTTATCTTATTTAAAGGGCGAGTTGTCGAGGTCTTTGTTCCCACTCTTTCAAGCAATGTTGAATCTAATGCCTTAAGAGCACCTGTTAAAGAAATTTCCTCGCTTCCGGTGGTATTCAGGTTAGAAAGCTTATCAATCAAATTCTTCTTTCCTTCATTATCAATAACACTCTGAAGCTGACCGATAAAAGCGCTTCGCTCAAAAGCGGCTTCATCTATCCCCAGATGCTCTTCGGCAAACATAGGGCCCTTTTCTTTGTCGGCAGAAAAAGAGTTGGTCAGATTATTAGCCCCATCATCATAGATATTTGCGGTGCCTTTCTCAAAATTTCTGCCCACCCTGTATGATTTGCCCTTTTCCAGTGTATATTCCAATATCCCGGCATATTGCTCGCTACTCCATGGTTTATTATGTTTCAAAGGAGGAAGGCTCCCATCCTTTAATCTTCTGCCTCCTCGCTGCCCGTAAAGCATAGCACGGATAAACGCCTGCAGAGTTGATTTACCCGATTCATTAGTCTCGAATATAATATTAAAGCCCTCGTTAGGTACTATTTTCAGATTATTAAATTTACCGAACCCCTTAATGTCTAATAGTTTAATTTTCATTCCTTAACTCCTGCTATTCGCCCAACCACTCGATTTTACCGGTTTGAAGAGCCTCCAGCCCATAGCTTAGGGCAAGTGTTAATATTTCTTCTTCTCTTTTAAGCTCCGGATTCTCCGGGTCATCTATAAGTTCATCAGTGATCTTTTGGATACGGGATTTCATTTCTCTTACATAAGCTCCTTTAAGGGATGAATCCTTTTCAAGGCTTTCAATATCATGTGCTTTACGGGTGTCATCCCGGATTTTGAGATATAAATAATTCTCCGCAAAAAGCGAAGTCAGTATATCCTCCTCCAAGGAAAGTTCTGTGCGGCCTTTAAGATTAATGCGAATAATATCTCTCTCCGGATTAAAGCCCTCTAAATGCCCTAAAATTCTCATCTTAATTTCCTCAAGGGTCTTTAATCCGGTTATATTCAAATCATCATCATGATAAGCCCTGATAGCCGTATCAAACTTCTCAACCTTCAGGCTTGTCCCATCCATAGCTTTTTCGGCCGTAACAATAAAGGCTCCGTGCTCGCCTGTCTCATCAAATCCAAGAGGTTCGGGGCTTCCCGGGTTATATGCGTTTTTTAAAGGGTAATCATCACGGATATTATGAAAATGTCCAAGTGCATAATAATCATACCCCAATGCTTCAAGCTCCTTGGTTGTAACCGGCTTGTAATCAGTACCTGCAAAATCCATATCTAAGGTGCCATGAAACATAAGAATGTTCAAAAAATTTTCTTTAGGTTTTAATACCATCGATAAGTCGGACTTTCCTTCCTTAAAGTTTGAAAAACCGATACCGTAAATATTTACATTTAGTTCCTCAAGTACCAGGTTTGGATTATGCGGCGTAAGAATTGTAACATTGGAAGGCCACTCCCAATTTTTATACCATGAGTTTAATATGTACGGATCATGATTGCCGGGAATAATGACAATGGGTACCCCAGCCTCGGAAAGAACCATATAAAGCCATTCCATAGTGCTTTTAACAACCGAGCCATGCTCATATAAATCTCCTGATATCAATAGAAAATCCGCATTTTCTGTTTTCACTCGTTTTAGTATATTTAAAAAAGCATCTCTGATATCCCTTCTTCGGGTGTCACCATAAGAGCCTTGGCCATACTCCCTAAAAGGTGCATCAAGATGAATATCAGCGCAATGAACAAATTTTATGGTCCTCAATCCTTTCACTCCCCTGTAAGTATCACAGCCTGAGCAGCCGCATAATCACGGCTATGGGAAAGGCTAACATCTATTGCCTTTGAACCCAGCATCTCGTAAATTCGCTTCGCTTCTCCATGTAAAATCACTATTGGTTTTCCGTTCTCTTCATTTAATATCTCAATATCCTGAAAAGAAATGCCTTTGGAAATCCCGGTGCCAAGAGCCTTCACCACGGCCTCCTTTGCACAAAATCGGGCGGCATAGCTCTGCAAAGAGCCTTTTCCTCTGGTTTCGCAATAATCCCGCTCTTTGGGTGTAAAGACCTTGTTTTTAAAGCTGTCACCGTCACCGAGAGCTTTTGAAATTCGATCAAGCTCAATAATATCTATTCCGCAATGTATATTCATAAACTCTCCCGAGGATATAGTAAAAGAGCACAGACCACATTAAAAAAAGCCTGTACTCAAAGCTGGCGTCCCGTATAGGAATCGAACCCATATTAATGGAACCGGAATCCATTGTCTTATCCATTAGACTAACGGGACATATTTTATGCATTTAATGAAATGCTGTCTTTAATTATACATTCTTTGAATAATGATTACAAGCAGTTAAGCCGTGCATGGAACACTCTGTATTATGTGCATTCTTTACATACATCTACCCAATCCTTAAACGCTGAATGGTGTTCTAATTCTTTTAATGATAATTTGACAACGCTGTTTTCGCTGCCTGCAGCCGGGTATACTACTTCATTTTGCTTGAGTGAGATGTCCATATAGATTTCCACATCCGGCTTAACGGCAAATGGGCACACACCTCCCGGGCCATGCCCGATATATTCCTCAACCAAATCCCCGGAAATCATTTTTGCCTTCTGATGAAATGCAGCTTTAAATTTCTGATTGTCTATCTTTACATTGCCTGCCGCAATTATAAGTATTGGTGAATCATCTACCAATAATGACAATGATTTTGCAATCTGTTTTGCTTCGCATCCAATAGCTTCGGCTGCCAGTTCAACAGTTGCACTGGATTGTTCCAATACTATGATTCTATCAGCTAATCCAACATCATCAAAATATTTATTTACATTATCAAAAGACATCGTACTTTTCCTCCGTTTTACTAAATTACTACAAATCTTGAATACTCATCTTGTTCAATTCGGCATTTCTTTTTATTTTACCGCGGCAAGCTAAGTAAACTGCCAATAGAATAATAGTCGGGATATTAGAAAGTAAAAAAGTAGATGCTAACAGACTAAAAATATTCCATCCGCTCATATCATCGAAAACTGCTATATTGAGAACCATAAGAAGAGAGTAAACAAAGAATATTGCAGGTAATATCAGCCCAAGCCATTTATTTTCCTTCTTTGAAAAAAACAATTGTAACCATATTATACCTGCAAAAATTAACAATAAAATTAAAAGATTAATTGGAATAACCATCTATTTTACCTCCGATTTTATCTTTTTGTATTCATTAATAAGAATTTTTGCTGTCTCAAAGTCAACCTTTTCATTGACTGCAAGGCGCTTAATTAAAGCAATGTACGGTTCATTTGCCGTATTTTCACTAATCTGAATTTTTTGTATCAACTTATCAAGCCTAAGCCTAACAGTCGGATATGTCACATTATATTGATTAGCTATTTCTTTTAAAGATCCAGACGCCAGTATGAATTTTTTTATAAATGATACATCTTCATCATCAAGATTTATCATCCATTCAGGCACAACTTCTATCGGCATAAAACCACCCCCCTTTAATAATACTAAGCATATACTATAATATTATTAAAGTCAATGTTAAACTCACCGCTTAGCAAAATAGTGCCATTCTGTTATAATGACCACATTGAGTGCCCCTCTTCAGCGTATATTTAAAAGTATGTCCTGAAATAGTGAGACAAAAAACATTATTGCGCTACCGCTCAAATTCATCCAAAAATATGTCGCCAGGATGAGTATAAGTTTGCCAAAAATCTGAATACGTGTTCTTATACTGATTGTTCTGTATATTACTCCAAGCTGGAAAAGCGGCATAAAGCTCAGCACGGTAATAAGTATTGAAAAAAGCAAGCGAACTTGTGAGGTTGAAGTCATGTCAACCAAGCTCCAGTCCACCCCTGAATAAACAAAAAATGCAGTAGGTATAACAAAAAGCAGATGTGAAACAGCATAAGATTTCATAAGAATAACAGGCATTCTGGGGCTTACATACTTTTCACTGCGCTTTCCTATCATAATGGCCAGTTCTGAAATAGGAACCATGGTACATATTACATCAATGGCACCTACCAGTAATGCAAATATAGCAAATAAGAAAATCCTAAAGATAATAATTCCGGGATTACCTTCAAAAAACCCTTCTTTAAAAAGGTTTTGATAAAAAAACATATCATAAATGCCAACAAAAAGGAAAGCAAAAATCAAACCTGTTAACTTTACAGAAAGCTTTTTATGCACCCAAACCGGAAGCAGAAGAAAATCCATAGGGCTTGCGGGTATCTCATTGACTTTTCCCATAAATTCATCCTTAATTAAGCAATGCATTTATTTTAGCATAGTAAAATTCTCTAATCAATAGTGCA
>CAYMLJ010000069.1:6260-9828 GCA_964391395.1 uncultured Ruminiclostridium sp.
GAACCGTCCCCTTGACATACCTGTCATTTTTTTACCACGGGCTGGCTAAAGGATTGTTTCCATTCCTCATAGCTGCCTATTTGCTTTAAGTTTCGTTCAAAAACCTCGAACACCTCTTCATTAGCGAAGTTGGATGCCCATACACAAGCCCCTGCTAAATCATATTTATGCACTAATGAAGTTTTCATATTCACGGCGTCTTTGTCCTCAATCCACATTTGATAAGTCTTTCCGTCCTTTTCAAATGCAGTCTGATACTGACCCGAAATATCATTCCAGGCTACCACCGCACCGTTTTCCTCAATCCTTTCCCAAGCTGTTTCCACATTAAGAACAATTGAGGAAAGTTTTGACCCCTCATCGGTTTGCTCCATAGCCCAAAGCCTTGTGTAAAGTGGAACGCCCAGCAGTAATTTTTCGGCCGGAACCTCTAAAAGTGTTTTTTGAAGGTTTTCCTCTACCCAGGTAAGTTCTGCTGTGGACCCGGCTTTCGGACTTGTGCTCCAGTGCTGGTCATAAGTCATAAGACAGACAAAATCTACACTTTCGGCTAAAGCTTTTCTATCAAAGCATTTAGACCATGTATCGCTACCATCGGGTATCGAGACATCTACAGAAACAAATAATCCCTGCTCCTTGGCCAAAGGATAAAACTCCCTGACAAACTGTGTGTATGCGTCCTTATCGTTCTTGTACATGTTTTCAAAATCCAGATTTATTCCGTCCAACTCATAGAGCGCGGCATAAGCCAAAATATTACGTATTATCTCCTGTCTTATATCAGAATTATTCAAAATTATGCTGGTTCCCTCAATATCACCAAAAGCATTTGAAAACAATGCCCAAACCTGCCAGCCGTTTTTGTGGGCTTGTTCCATATACTCAGGGGTTGCTCTGTTTTTTATGGTTCCCTTTCTATCCACAATTTCAAACCATGTGGGGGATATTACATCTATTCCCGGAGTGTTTGTGTTTGAAAGCTTAATATGACTTTGGGAGTAGGTCATATGCCAAAACAGATTTATCTTCCCTGAGGTCAGAACAGGATTAACAGGTGTCTCCTCATCATCAATAAAATACTGCTCTCCCGAAACCACCACTTCTTCTTTTTTAACATAACCCAATGAGCCGTCATTGGCTCGAACCCTATACCACTCGTCCTTTTCATCATATACAATAAGACTTGTTTCTAAGGTACGATCAATATCAAGGCCCTTTTCACCGTGTCCAATGAATTTTTTTACGATGGGTTCATGGATACTCATTCCCTTTCTCACGACTGTCTTCGCATCAATAGGCCACGCTTTTCTGTATACTTGGTTGTTGAAATCTATTACTACAACATCGTTACTCTGTATGTAACGGACGGTTATTCCGTAAAATTCCTTCAGAAAATCAATAGGAAGATATAGTGTACCATTTTCTTCAACCGCCGGAAATTTCAGCTCCATGGGTTTTTCATTAACAAGTGCGTCCAGACTCCCTGTTTTCATTCTGATAACCCTGTCCTTGGTAGTAACGGTGACCTTTTGAAGTGCATCGTCGTACCATATGTATTGATCGATATTTGCTTTGATTGTATCAAAGGGCAATAGTATTCGGCCCTCTTCCAAAATAGGTGGATATGTTTCCCTTATCCACTCACCACCTATAACTAAGCTCATTTGCGAAGTATCGAAAGGATCAACCACAGCCGAATTTGGTGTGTTTCTTACTATATAAACTGCCAGTATTCCTGCGGCAATCAGTGTAAGTACAAGTGCACCTGCTATTGCACTAATTCTTCTATTTCTCATGTAACCCCCATAATTAAATATTCATAAGCTGCATCTATGCTGTGCGAAAATAAATAATACTTTTCAATTAATATTATACAGTATAGTTATATGGCCGATGAATGGAAAAATGATGTTAAAATAGCTTCACATGTTGCGGCGCTTAAGCGTCTTTGTGAAGCTATTTTTTCAACAGACATAAGTACCGGCTACATTTTTGTTATTTAAATACCTTCCTCGGAATATAGACGGCAAAGCTTTCAATCATCTTTTCCAAAGGCTCAAAGAGAATAACTGTCGCCTGCCCGTCCTTTCTCATTGAGATAAACCAAACCTCTGCGTTTTTACTGCGGGAAGTATAGTCCTTAATATTTTTGCATTCTTTTATATCCCGGGTATATTGAGAAGAATCCACCTTAGCAACTATGTCAAAGTCTTTGCAGTTTACGCTTAGCAAGCGCTTTCTTTTCTTTTGGTTAATAATCATATCAATATCCAGATCTCCGTTAGTTAAAGCATATTCATATTCAATATTAAGCTTTGAGATAAGTATATATGCCAGATAGAAAAGTGCAATAATTAAGATCATAGCAAACTGCGGAATTAACATTAACAATAGATAGCTTGCTATTAAAACCGCAACCACAATAAGTAATAAAAGTAATATATCAATTGTGCTTTTACGCTTTCTTACAATCTTTTCAATAAACATATCCATAAAAAAACCACCTCTTCATGTGTACATTTTAACGCATTTTAAGCAAATAAAACAATCTTAATGAACATAATATCATATTGCGCCCTTTAGCACATCACATATTTTGCTCTCACAGCTGTATGTCTGAATAGCATTTATTAAATCTTGTTCGGTTATCCGTCCGATTATTCCCATATCCTCGTTAAGAATATAAATAATATGAAAGCAATCATAGTCCAGTTTTTGAACTACTTCCAGCAAAGAGCAGTTTTCTAAAGCGGCAAATTCTCTTACCGGATATAGCTTCTTCTTTTTAATTCTTTGTTTTCGATTTAATAAGCTCGCCAGGTTCATAATACTTATCGTCTCCTCAAGAAGCTTTCCTCTAATGTCTATCAGGGTGATCCTCCAAATATTCTCGAGCATTCGGTTATAATATTCTCGACTCCTGTGATGAGACTGCTAACCTCCGTATGATTATCTACCACCTGGTTTTTAATAAACATTAAAGCTCCGGCAGTGTCAGCCCTTTGTTGCAAGAACACTATCAACCCTAATATGGCAAAGCAGGCCAAAGCTTGTTTTATTATTCTTATGGCAAGGTTAGCAGTCTTGTTCTCCTCGATTGCCAAACGGTTTGATGCCCCGTAAGCGACAGGACGTTTCCTCTGATAAATACTTGTATCCATACGGCTTGGATAATTTGTTGTTTGGTGTGAGTACGGCTTGTAAGGTGGAGTATATTTGTTTTCCTCACCTATTTCCCTACCGTTGCCAAAAAAGCCCTCATAGGTTTTATTTTCCCTTGAAAGACTCAAATCCTCTATATCTTTTATGGGACTTTTATCTGATTTACTTTCTGCGGCAAAATCGTCCTCAGAATTGTCAAAACCTACTCTGCGCCTTTGAATGTAGCTTTTATACCTGTCCAGATTATCAATTTCAGAAGTTTGAGACATTGACGCACACCCCTCGTATTCTTATACTCTTTAATCATATGAGGGGTTATACTTTTTATATGAACGAAAATGATTCAATTTTTAACAAGATCACGCCAAGCAAAATCTCCCCGTTGAAGTCCGTTTATCAAAACCTC
>CAYMLJ010000070.1:0-4004 GCA_964391395.1 uncultured Ruminiclostridium sp.
TTCATACCACCTCACATCATTTTACTGATATGAGGCGAATTTTGTGCCAGTCCGGATGTTAAACCAGAGTAAAGATTTCCCTGAGAAACCTTGCATTCGCTTTGCACAGTTAAACTAAAAAGGTGCCGTGAGTGATGTTAAATGGATATTCGCCTTTACCATTGACTGAAGGTAAAGCGTACGAGATTAGAATTATAATATCTCGGGTCTGAGGTTACCTCCGAACCTACCCACGGAGGGAGTTCGATAGATTCATTCTCAGATTTTAATTCAATCTCGGCAATAACCAGACCTTTGTTTTCACCGAAGAATTCATCAACTTCCCAAGTCTTCCCTTTATATGGAACTAAATATCGATATTTTTCTATTAGGGGTGTTTCGCATAATAAGAATAGCTCTTCCGCATCCTTATATGGAATATGATATTCATATTCGGCTCTAGCAGCGCCTTTTGAAAGACCCTTTATGGTAAGATAACCTTGATTCCCAACTATTCTTACTCTTACGGTGCGTTGAGGATTGGTACTTAAATACCCCTGTTTATAAAGCATCCCATCGACATCTTTTTTGTAATCATTATTCATAACCAGAAATTTACGCTCTATTTCCTTAGCCATGTTCTTTGTCCTCACTTGTCCCGATTTTTCATGTTATGCATATAATATACAGGAATAAATTTTTAAAGTGAAGGTTATGAAAATAAAAAACATTAATTTTTTTACCAATATAATAACTAATAAGAAACCTTTTGCTAAAGCTGAGCTATCGGGAGGACCTCTAGCCCCTTCAATTACCGGTACAGTAAGCCTCTATCCGGCACATAACGGGACATTGGTGGTAGCTGAGGTTTATAATCTTCCTAAGACCGTTGCACCGACTAACAGCACAGCAGCTATTAATCCTTTCGGATTTCATATTCATGAGGGAAATACATGTGAAATAGGAGATCATAAAGATCCGTTTAAAGAAGCAAAGGGCCACTATAATCCGACGAATATGCCCCATCCCTTACATGCCGGGGATATGCCGGTACTCTTTGATAACGACGGATATGCATTTTTGGCCTTCTTTACTGATAGATTTACGCCCACTCAGATTATAGGAAGGACGGTAATAATACATCAAAACCCTGACGATTACAGATCCCAACCTGCGGGAAGTGCCGGAAAAAGGCTTGCTTGCGGTGTTATCAGGGTAGTATGAGTTACGTAAAAAAGACGGGGATTACCCCGTCTTAAATATAAGTTCTTATGTATGTGCTTAATGAATTAGAGGGCGAGTTTTAGAATATTAAGCACATCATTTTTGTTTAGTTTCATAACAGCACCGACTGTCTGTGTATCGGATGCGGTACACTTATCTGCCATTTCCTCCAAATGTGTATCATCTATATTGGCATGGCTTAATCGGGTAGGCAGACCGATGGAAGTAAAATAATTTTCAAGAGCTGCAATTCCTCTTAATGCTACATCTTCAAGATCAAAAAGGTTATCATCAATATTCCAAATCCTTTGAGCATATTGAGCAAACCTATTAATATCACGCTTGTATACATATTTCATCCAAGCCGGGAAAACTATTGCCAAGCCTGCTCCATGGGCTATGTCATATATGGCACTGATTTCGTGCTCAATATCATGAGAGCCCCAATCGCCTAATCTTCCTGTATTAAGTAGATTATTGTGAGCTACCGTTCCTGCCCACATTATCTCAGCTCTGGCATTATAATCATCAGGAGTTTTCAGTGCCAGGGGGACATTGTGGACTACAGTTTTAAAGGTTGCTTCACATAGTCTGTCAGTTAATTCAACATTCTGTGTGTTGGTGAAATAGCGCTCCATAATATGCGCCATGATATCGGCAGCCCCGCAAGCGGTTTGATAGTCGGGCAGGGTATAGGTCAGCACAGGATTTAAAATGGAAAATACAGGATATAAAAGATAATCACTCAAACCACGCTTATACCATCCATCTTCGTTGGTAATAACAGAGCTGTGACTGGATTCGCTACCTGCTGCGGGTATTGTCAGAACAGTAGCAACAGGTAAAGCTTTTTGCGGTTCGCTCTTTCCTTCATAAAAATCCCAGACATTACCCTCATAGGGTACACCTACTGCAATAGCCTTAGCTGAGTCAATGGTGCTTCCTCCGCCAACGGCTAAAATAAAGTTAATATCGTTATTTCTGCAAATACGGATACCTTCGTTAACCAACGAAAGCCTGGGGTTCGGAAGAACTCCCGATAACTCAAAGACCTCAATGCCGGCATCTTTAAGAGATTTCATTACTCTATCGTATAATCCGGACTTTTTTATGCTTCCTCCGCCATAGTGCAGCAGGACCTTATTGCTGTATTTCTTAGTTTCCTGACCTATAAGCAACTCGGTATCTTTTCCGAATATAATTTTGGTTGTGTTATTAAAAATAAAATTATCCATGATTTCCTCCCATATTAGTACTTCAATATATTTTACCCAATCTGTATAGGAAAATAACATGAGTTTATGCTTTTCACCCTTGAAGGGATTGTGACATAAGATACTATATAGTACAACCATCACAGGAGGCGGAGGAATGAAGGTCGTTATACTTTGCGGGGGCAAAGGGCTTAGAATGTATGAGCTTACAGAGGACATGCCCAAGCCTATGGCTTTGGTATGCGGAAAGCCAATGCTCTGGCATATTATGAAGAATTATAAACACTTTGGCTATAATGATTTTATCCTCCTTTTAGGTTATAAAGGAGAAAAAATAAAAGAGTATTTTATGGAATACGGGTGGAGGCAGCACAGCTTTAAACTTGATACCGAAAAAGATAACGTTGAACTTTTGGAAGATAAGGAGGACTGGAAAGTAACTTTTTTGGACACAGGGATGGAAACAATGACAGGTAGCCGCATAAAAAAAGCAAAAGATTATATTGGAAATGAAACCTTTATGGCCACATACGGGGATGGGCTCTCTAACGTGGATATAAATAAGCTTCTTTCATACCATAGAAAAATGGGAAAAATCGCAACGGTAACAGGCGTGAAGAAAAAAACGCAATATGGAATTCTAACTGTTGAAAATGGTGTGGCCAGCTCTTTTACAGAAAAGGAAGGCTTCGAAGGCATTATTAACGGAGGCTTTTTTGTTTTTGAACCAGGAATATTTGATTATATAAATGATGATACCACCAGTGTTTTGGAACAGGAACCATTAAAAAACCTTGCAAAGGACAAACAATTAGCAGTCTATTCCCATGAAGGCTATTGGAATGCCTGCGATACATACAGCGATATTTTAAAAATAAATCAAGAGTGTGGAAATAATGAATCATTATGGAAGGCGTGGTAGCGATATGAGTTTTTGGGGCAACAAAAATGTCTTTCTGACAGGCTGTACCGGCTTTTTAGGAAGTTATCTGGCAAAGGAACTGGTAAACCTGGGGGCAAATGTTACCGGCCTTGTAAGGGATAATGTGCCGAAATCAAATCTATATAAAGGTGAAGAATTTAAAAGGATTAATACAGCCTCAGGCGCAATTGAAGACGAACCCCTATTAGAGCGCATATTGGGAGAATATGAAATTGACACGGTTTTCCATATAGCTGCTCAGGCTATTGTTGGAATAGCAAACAGAAATCCTATGGGAACCTTTGAATCCAATATAAGGGGTACATATAATATCTTAGAGGCGGCAAGACGAAGCCCGCTTGTGAAAAGAATTGTTGTTGCGTCAAGTGATAAAGCCTATGGGGATCAGACTCAACTTCCTTACCATGAGGATATGCCCCTTAAAGGCAGCCATCCCTATGATGTATCAAAAAGTTGCACCGATTTAATAGCTCAGGCGTATCATAAAACATACGGTCTTCCTGTATGTATAACGCGCTGCGGGAATCTTTACGGAGGGGGAGATCTAAATTTTAACAGAATTATTCCCCAGACAATAAAAAGTGTATTGCGCGGGGAAAGGCCTGTTATAAGAAGCGACGGGACATTTATAAGAGACTATTTTT
>CAYMLJ010000070.1:4104-9803 GCA_964391395.1 uncultured Ruminiclostridium sp.
CGCGGGGAAAGGCCTGTTATAAGAAGCGACGGGACATTTATAAGAGACTATTTTTATGTTGAGGATGCGGTAAAGGCCTATTTGCTTCTGGCTGAAAAGATGATTGATTATGGTCTTGAGGGCCAGGCGTTTAACTTCAGTAACGAAATCCAGCTTACGGTACTGGAACTTGTAAATAAGATACTTGCGTTAATGAAAACAGATTTGACTCCTGTTATTTTAAATCAGGGGAGTAACGAGATAATCCACCAATACCTCTCGGCTGAAAAAGCAAGGGAGATTTTAAGATGGAAACCTTCATTTACAATAGACGAGGGATTAATAAGGACAATAGAATGGTATAGAGAATTTTTCGGGAAGGATGCTTAAAAGATATGAAGGCGAGTGTTATCATACCATCCTATAATGCCAATGAACGGCTTTACCTAAACCTAACGGCGTTGAACTGTCAGAGCTATGATGACGATGATGTTGAGGTTGTGGTTATTGATAACGGCTCTTGTGACAATACTATAGAAATGGTAAAGTGTTTTGAGCTTAAATATCCCATGAAAATCATTCGGGTTGAGAAAAACAGAGGTATTGCATATGGAAGAAACGAGGGAATACTAAACTCGGAAGGCGAAATTCTTATTTTCCACGACAGTGATATGATTGCATCAAAGGATTTTGTAAAGCAGCATCTTGATGCTCATGAACAACCCAATATGGTGGTATGCGGATTGTTCTGGAAAAGAATTTTTACATATTATTATAAGAGCTTTTCAGATAATCAGATTTCGAATTTTGAAAAGATTCGAGAGAAGCTTGGCCTTCATCGTTTATCCCTATATTGGGACGCCTATCCTCTCATAAAAGAAGAATGGGTAAATAGTGAAGACCTGTTGGCATACAGTTTCGATCTTGATTTTGGCTTTATTAATGATTTGAAAGATATTGTCAAACAATTTGGGAGGAATTTTACCAATTATTATTTACCCTGGCGCTTTTGCATCACAAATAATCTTTCTGTTGAGCGGCAAAAGGTTATGGATGTGGGGATGTTCGATACCAATATCGTACGATATGGCTATGAGGACTACGATCTAGGGGTAAGGTTATATAAATCTGGGTGCAACTTTGTAATGGCGAACCACATTCTCAGCCTTCATCAAGAACATCCCGCAAATTACCGGCCTGACGATCTTGTTGTGAATATTAATTTTATGTGTAATAAATATAACAATATATATTTTATTGATGTTCCCCTGGTGTGTATGAGTGATAATCTTGGCCTTAATAGAGTTAACCTGAATGGGATTGTCAAAGATATATATCACTTAATCCCAAATATCGAGTATCACGATATATTACAGCTATTCTTGGATGTTTTACAGGTAATAAGAAAAAGACTCTTTTCTCCATTGGAAGATAACGGAAGGGACGTTTTCTTAAGAGTTATCAAGAAATTAGATTATTACGTCCGAAAAATTCTCAAAATTGAAAAAAAAGAAGGCGTATCTTACTTTGTCAACGGATTATCGGTATTGTTTAAAAAGGCTTTTGATATAGATTTTGAGATGCTGTTAAAGGCAAATCGACAAGAAAGGGAAGGTAATTATGAATAAGTATCATTTTTCGACAGTAGTTTCTCAAGATCATTTATTTAAATATCTTTCAATGGTCTCTTCACTTAGGGCCAATTACAGTGATTTTAAAATATATACTCTTTGTGTTAATGATATTGTATGGCATATTTTAAATAAAATAAATATTGAAGAAATAGTGCCTGTAATGCTAAATGAGATTGAGAGTGATATGCTTGTAAAAATAAAGAACGAAAGGCCGTTTCAGGCCTTCTGTTGGACATTGAAGCCCGTATTTTTGCATTATGTTATGGAGAAACACCCGGACTGTAAATATTTTGCCCATCTTGATGCGGACCTTTTCTTTTTTTCGAGCCCGGACAGTATATTTCTTGAGAACCCAACGGCGTCTTTATTTTTAACTCACCACAGGAATTCAAGGGATTTTCTAAACTATTATGGCTCTACAGGGATATTTAATACCGGTTTTGTAGGTTGTAAAAACGATGTAAATGCAATGGATGCCGTGACTAAATGGAGAACCCAATGCATTTTATATTGTCCGATTAATGAAGACAAAGCAAGAAAAATATTCGGGGATCAAAGATATGTTGAAAGCTGGCCTGAAGAATTCCGGGGTGTCCATGTGGTAAGGAGTAAGGGTGCTAATGCCGCACTATGGAATATTCAAAATTACAACGTTACCGAAAAAGAAGGGAAAATATTTGTTGATGATAACCCTTTGATTTTCTATCATTTTTCGGGGATGACAATAATCAGCCGGAATGAGTTTAACCTCAACTGGTATTACCATATTGACGACAAAATGGTATTAGAATATATATACACGCCCTATATCAATACGCTTATGAATATAATGAATGAAATGCACCGATACTTTCCATGGTTTATTGCCGGTTTTCTTCCTAGGGAATACACACCTAATACGCATTATTACGTTGCTGGACTGTGAGAAAACAATTCCAGTAGGTATTGTATTCAATTTAATTTTTTCTAGTAAAAATGTGTTGTTTACAAAACAGAATTTTTATCGAGTATAATGGTATTATTATTGTTATTAACTCAAATTTTGCGGGTATATTATTATTGGAGTTGATTTTATGGATGTTGCAGCAATGTCTGTAGTGATGAGGCAAGGCCAACTGATGCAGCAAGTTGGTGTATCTGTTATGAAAAAGGCAATGGAAAGCGCCGAAATAAGCACGGAGGCCTTGTTGAAAGTATTGGAGCAAAGTGTTCAACCGAATTTAGGGCAAAATATAGATATTAGACTCTGATTTTACCGATACCATACCGGGGCATATTTCCTCGGTATTTTTTTATGCGTGATTATGTCACTTTGTTACTGAAATAAGCAGGGGAATGTATTAAAATGGTTCTACCTGTTATATAAAACATAGATTTTAAACGGGTACACAAGAGCATAGATACTTAGTAAAAAGGAGAAAAATATGGATTATCTTATAACCTTTCTTGAAGGGATTATAGCATTTATTTCACCTTGCATGCTACCCCTGTTGCCTATCTATATTTCCTACTTTGCAGGAGGGCAAGAAAACAGTAAAAAAACAGTTAAGAATGCAATAGGGTTTGTTCTTGGATTTACGGTTGTGTTTGTATTGCTTGGCGCATTTGCCGGCACTCTAGGAAGTATACTTGTGAGGTATTCTAAATGGATAAATATTGTGGCCGGAGGCATTATTATTGTCTTTGGGCTTAGCTATATGGGAATAATCAGGCTTTCGCTCTTATCAAAAAGCAGTAACTTAGAGTACAAGCGCTTAGAGCCGGGATTTCTTTCATCGGCCTTATTCGGGATTATTTTTTCAATAGGATGGACCCCGTGTGTAGGAGCATTTTTAGGTTCTGCGCTTATGCTGGCAGCTACCTCGCAGGAAGGCTATAAGGGAGTTCTTATGTTGCTTAGCTTTTCAATGGGGCTGGGAATACCTTTTATTATTTCTGCATTGATTTTGGATAAACTAAAGGGTGTTTTTGATTTTATCAAGAGAAACTATAAAATAATAAATATTATTTCGGGAGTTTTACTTATCATACTTGGTATTGCCATGATGACAGGTTTACTCGGGAAATTGCTGGCCGCTTTTACATTTTAGTAGATAATTATTAAGGACCGGCTTAAAACAGGGAGGTGCCCATGAATAAAAAAGTAAAAACATTAACATATATTGTAGGATTTGCATTACTAATTCTAGTAGCTGTTTTTGGCTACAATTATCTGACCGAGAGATATAAAGCCCCGAATTCCCCTGGATTGCCGTCAGAAAAGAATTCGCAAACCCCTGCAAGCACTCAAAGTTCAAAGCCAGTACCTGAGGGGGAGGAGCAGGAAGGAAAGCAGGCACAAGAAGGGGTGACCCCGCAAGAAGAAGAGTTCGAAAAGGTACCCGACTTTACGGTGCTGGATTACGACGGGAACGAGGTAAAGCTCTTCGATTATATAGGGACTCCTATGGTTCTTAATTTCTGGGCCAGCTGGTGCCCGCCTTGCAGAGAGGAAATGCCGCATTTTAACAAGGTGTCGGAGGAATACCCTAATGATGAGCTGATTTTTCTGATGGTAGACATGGTTGATGGAGCAAGAGAAACAGTAGATAAGGGAAAGAAATATGTGGAAGATAGTGGATATACTTTTACCGTACTTTTTGATACAAAAAGGGATGTCGCGATAACCTACGGTGTCCGCTCGTTGCCAACCACAATTTTTGTTGATAAAGATGGATATCTTATTGGTGGAATAGAGGGAGGAATAGATGAAGAAACGCTGAGATATGGAATATCGTTGATTTTAGAAGAATAATAAAAAGGGGCTGTCAAAATAACTTTTGAGACAGCCCCTTCTAAGTGTTTTGTCTACTATATTTAATTATTTAACAGTTATAAGCTCATAGTTCTGGCTTCCCAGCCCAACCTTTTCAAGGGCTTCCAGCTGAACATACGGGTCTTTACCATGAAGCTGCTGGAATAGATGGCCTTCGCCGGTAAGCTCCCAGCCTTGGGGAACTCCCACCGGGATAAGATCCTCAATTTTTATCGCATCAAGGCTTGCACGTTCAATGGCCACTATGTCATCACTTGCCATTATACCTATATCCGGAACCAGTGAGGGGGTGGTAAGTCCCCAACAATCACAAATGGCTGTGATTGCAGTGAGTACATTTATGTAATATACATTACCCGGCTCAAAGGTATCCAAGACCGTTTTTGTACAAATAGCCATTCCCATTTGAAAATCAGCGTAATCATGTGAATCAAGAGTTATGGCATTAACGGGACAAACCTTCACACAGTGCTGACAAAGAGTACAGTTATGATAATCAACAATGTAGTCACCGTTTCTGCCTTCTTCACTGAAGCTGTTAGCTTTGTGATTGCATGATTCGATACATTTTTTACAATAGGTACATTTATCCTTAGACCATACAAGACCGCCTTCTAAACCATGTATTTCGCGGCGTGTTCTGTCGGTGACACAACCCATTGCGATATTCTTGCACGCACCGCCGTAGCCGCAGGAACCATGCCCCTTTACATGAGAAAAATCAATTAACATATCAGCGTCGTGGATAAGCCCTGCTACATCAACATGCTTAAAGGATCTGAAATCAACATCTTTGGTATAGTAATACTTACCCAAATGACCGCAATCATCCAAAACAGGGCAACCCAGGTTGCTTTCGGTATAGCCCCGCCTCTCGGGATTACGTGAATAAACATAATGGTCGGTTATAAAACAATCGCCTTTATTACTCTTGATAAAATCAACCAGCTTTCGTACAAAAACAGGCGGAATGGTGGAATAATTTACGCCATCTCCCACATGCATTTTTATAGCCACGGTTTTACCTTTTACTTTTTCTGCAAGACCGGTTTTTTGAAGTATTCGCGTAAACTTTTCAGGTAAGGTTTGAGATGCTTCATAGCGTGAGTAAGCCATTGGAGCGAATAATACTTTTGCTGCCATAATATCCTCCTTAGTTTGTAATAGTAAAAAGATATATTAATACTTAATGTCACTATCGCAACAATTCAAGTATATTATATCATAAGTCTAGGCATAGCAATTTATTTCTTTGTGCCGTCGTACGGTGG
>CAYMLJ010000071.1:0-9767 GCA_964391395.1 uncultured Ruminiclostridium sp.
CAAGAGCCGCTTTAACAGCTGATGAAATTGCTAAAGAAGCAGAATTCTTCTCCTTTGGAACCAACGACCTAACCCAAATGACCTTCGGATTCTCCCGTGACGATGCTGGTAACTTCCTAGAAGATTACTATGCAAAGAAAATATATGAATCCGATCCTTTTGCCAAGCTTGACCAAATCGGTGTTGGTAAATTGGTTGAAATGGCAGTTCAATTAGGGAAAAAGACCCGCCCTGATATTAAATTGGGTATCTGCGGTGAGCACGGCGGAGAACCTTCATCAGTTGAATTCTGTCACAGAGTTGGATTGAACTACGTATCCTGTTCACCGTTCCGTGTGCCTATTGCTCGTCTAGCAGCAGCACAGGCTCAGGTTAATAATCCTAGGAAATAAGTAACTAGAAACCCATATATGGAATTTTGCACATTATTAGCCCCTAGCTCAGTAGAACTGAACTGGGGGCTAAATTGTTTTCATGTTACGATTTCAGTTTTAGAATTATATAAGATTTAAAAAAGCTATAATTACAGTTGTAATTAATAGCAATAATATGATAAAATAAACAAGAAATATATGTAAATAATGAGATATTATAATAATTGGAGTCTTAGAATGTCTGAGCTTAATGTTCACGAAGGTCATAGAGGCAGGATAAAAGAAAGATATATGGATGAAGGGCTTGATAATTTTTCTGACCATGAAGTTATTGAGCTGCTTTTATTCTATAGCATTCCACAGCGGGATACAAACACTTTGGCACATCGTATGGTAAAAGAGTTCGGAACTCTCCATGACCTTCTTGAGGCCAATCCCAGAGATATTGAAAGGCGTTGTAAGGTAAGCCTTAATACGGCTATACTTGTTTCTATGGTAGCACCGTTATCCCGGCGATACCTTAAACAAAAATGGGGAAACAGGCCTGTTGTAAATTCATCGACTCTAGCGGGGAACTATGCACTATCCCTATTTGCAGGACGTATATATGAATGCTTTTTTATTATTTGCCTTGATTCGCAAAACCATGTAAATCATTCTGCTCTTGTTCATGAAGGAACAATAAATGAAGCACCGGTTTATCCGAGAATCATTGTTGAAACAGCGCTTCGTCATAAGGCAAACAGTATAATTCTTGCTCATAATCATCCGGGAGGAAGTCTAAAGGCTTCAAATGCCGATATTGATGTGACCCGAAAAATCTGTCAGGCTATGAAAACCATATCCATAAATGTAGCTGACCACATTATAGTAGCAGGAGACCGCTATTTCAGCTTTGCCGAACAGGGTCTCCTGGATTCATTGATTTAATCTCTGGCTATGGGCAAGAGGATAGGTTAAGCGTCTCACTTACAGGAGCAGGAGTAGCTTCAGTGTCACCTGGCATGGTCTTCCTTATTTTTTGTAATAATTCTATGTTATGATTCAATTAAATCATAAAATTCCTATATATGTATATAATGCGTAAGCCCTATGGCGTTTTATGGGGTAGAATTAAAATATTTCAAATAATTAAAGAGGAATTATGCCTACTCATACTCGGACTAAAGTACTATTAGTCAATTTAACCAAAAATTTTTTGTTTTTAATTTGTCGAAAAAAATTTTTTTTATTTCTATTTTGCAGAAAAAAATTAAATTTTTATTAGATGGCTATATAACTAGGTTTTAGGCATTATGTTGAATGTCAATAAAGCACAATATGTTGTATTAATGTCATTACTACTAATCTAAATATTGATTTTTGTCGAAATATAAATTGGGTTCAAATGCTTGCTAATTCATATTTCCGTCATTTTGCACAAAAAAACTAACAAATAGCTGATTGACACTATATATTGTGTATGATAAGATAATTCACGACGAGATATTGATTTCGTTTTAACTAAAGAAGGAGGCAATCAGGTATGATTGAAAAGATACGTAAGAGAAACGGTAGTATTGAGAGATTTGTGCCTGAAAAAATATCATCTGCTATCTTTAAAGCAGCAGTAGCTTGCGGAGGAAATGATTTTGCCCTTGCTCAGCAGCTTTGTGATAAAGTCGTTGAGTTGGCAAACGAAAAATACAAAGGAAAAATACCCGAGGTTGAACAAATACAAGATCTTGTGGAATATGTACTTATTGAAAAGGGTCACGCTAAAACAGCAAAGTCTTATATACTATATAGAGAAAAACGCAAAGGCGCAAGAGAAATTAATGCACTTATAGGTGCCACTATAGATATGTTTGGCAACTATTTAGGGGATAAAGACTGGAAAATACAAGAGAACGCAAATTCACAAAAGAGCGTAAATGGTCTTAATAATTACATCAGAGAAATTTTCACTCAGAACTATTGGCTTCATGAAATCTACCCAACTGAAGTTCGTGAGGCTCACCAGAGCGGTGATTGCCATATTCATGATATGGGTTTTTTCGGAGCATATTGTGCCGGGTGGGATTTAAAGCAGCTTCTGCTTGATGGCTTCGGAGGTGTTCCCGGTAAGGTGGAAAGTAAACCGGCAAAGCATATGAGAAGCTTTTTAGGGCAGGTTGTCAATTCAACATTTACAACTCAGGGAGAGACAGCCGGAGCACAGGCGTGGTCAAGCTTTGACACTTTTTGTGCACCATTTATACGCTATGATAATCTAAATTATACTCAAGTTAAACAATGTCTACAGGAATTTGTATTCAACATCAATGTCCCAACACGAGTTGGCTTTCAGTGCCCCTTTTCCAATCTTACCTTCGATATTAAGGTTCCTTCAACCCTTAGAGACGAACCAGTTATATGCGGGGGAGAATATACCAACGATAAATACGGAGACTTTCAGGCTGAGATGGATTTATTCAACAAAGCATTCTGTGATGTTATGCTCGAAGGGGACTCAAAAGGAAGGGTATTTACCTTTCCTATTCCTACAATTAATATCACAAAGGATTTTGATTGGGATAGCCCTGCAGTGGATGGTTTCATGAAGATTACATGTAAATACGGTATTCCGTACTTTGCAAACTATGTCAATTCAGATCTTTCCCCTGAGGATGCTGTTTCAATGTGCTGCAGATTGCGCCTAGACACAACTGAACTCAGGAAAAGAGGTGGAGGATTATTTGGCAGTAATCCTCTTACAGGCTCTATTGGAGTCTTTACAATTAATCTGCCAAGAATCGGGTATTTAAGTTCCACAAAAGAAGAGTTTAAACAAAGATTATTAGAAATCGCTAAGATTGGAAAGACCTCCCTTGAAATCAAAAGAAAAATTATTGAACAACAGTCGGAAAAGGGGCTTTATCCTTATACTTCTCATTATCTTCGGAACATAAAGCAGAGAACCGGTTCATACTGGTATAATCATTTTGCAACAATCGGTCTAGTAGGTATGAATGAGGCCATTTTAAACTTCATGGGCAAGGACATTACCACCCAAGAGGGTCAGTCGTTTGCGGTAGAAATTATGAATTATCTACGTGATATTATGGTTGATTTCCAAAAGGAAACCGGAAACTTCTACAATCTTGAAGCAACTCCTGCAGAAGGTACTTCCTATCGCCTTGCCAGACTTGACAGGCAAAGATATCCCGATATTATAGCGGCAGGTGATGATGCACCTTACTATACCAACTCGACACAGCTACCTGTAGGCTTTACAGACGATATCTTCGAGTGCATGGAACTTCAGGATGAACTGCAATCGCTATATACCGGCGGTACGGTACAGCATCTATACTTAGGAGAGAGCATAAAAGAGCTAGAGGTATGCAAAAACCTTATAAAGCGGATATTTGAGCGATATAAGATGCCGTATATTTCTATAACACCGACATTTTCAATATGCAATACACATGGCTATATTCAAGGCGAACACTTTGAATGCCCAACCTGTGGAGACAAAACAGAGGTTTGGTCCAGGGTTGTAGGATATTTGAGACCTGTGGCCAACTACAACAGAGGAAAGAAAGAAGAATACTTTTTAAGAAAAAAATTCGTACTTGATGACCAAGTCGGATAAAAAGGACATGATATGAAAATTGCAGGATTACAGAAAAACTCCATGATAGATTATCCGGGAAATCTTTCGGCGGTTGTTTTTACGCAAGGGTGTAATATGAACTGCGGATACTGCCATAATAGATGCTTAATTGGAGCTACGCCAAAAAATGAAATACTTGAGCAGGATTCTGTTATTGCCTTTCTGGAAAAGCGCCGGGGGCTTTTAGACGGCGTAGTTGTTTCAGGAGGTGAGCCGACGCTGCAAAAGGATCTTCCGGAATTTTTAGAAACAGTAAAAAGCATGGGTTATAAAACCAAGCTTGATACCAACGGAACTAATCCGGAGTGTTTAAGTTTATTAATAAAAAATAAGCTACTGGATTACGTAGCCATGGATATAAAAGCACCTTTGTGTAAATACCGAAAGGTTTGTTGCTCGCAAGTTGATACCCGGAAATTGTCTGAAAGTATAAACATTCTTAAAATGGATATGGTAGAATACGAATTTCGTACAACCTATACCCCTGAACTGTGTGATGAAGATTTAATGGACATTTCCCAAACCATTAAAGGAGCCCACAGATATGTACTCCAACAATACAGGGAAGTAGATACAAACGAGGGCAAATATACCGGCTATGTCGAGAAACGAAATATATTGAAGAGTATCACGCAAGAGCTTATTAATAGTGTTGATGCATTACAATTCAGAGGAGATTTTAGCTTTGTATAAACAATTCAAAAGAAAAAACTAAACACATATTCGAACGGCGGGTTTTTCCGCCGTTGCTTATCTGTACAAAACGAGATTCTGATTGCATATTACAAGAGTTTACAATATACTTTACTATTTAAGAAACTAATTTATTTCTTTTTAAGGTGGTTAGAATATTGCATAAAGAGTATATATTAAACAATAATTTGACGGTAATTTTTGAAAGCTTAAATCATCTGAAATCTGTATCCTTTGGGGTATGGATTGGTTCGGGAGCACGAAATGAAACCCGCCGTAATAACGGAATATCACATTTCATTGAACATATGGTGTTTAAAGGTACAACGACCAGAACGGCAAAGGACATTGCCTGTGAGATTGATAAAATCGGAGGAGAGATAAACGCTTTTACCGGAAAAGATTGTACCTGCTTTTATACAAAAACACTAAACAGCGATCTTGAAATTGCTGTAGATATTCTATCCGATATGTTATTAAACCCCATATTTAATCCCGTTCATATGGAAACAGAGAAAAAAGTTATCTTGGAAGAAATCAGTATGTACGAAGATGATCCTGAAGAATTGGTCAATGATCTGTTGACAGAAGAGATGTGGAACGGAGTGCCTTTAGGTTATCCGATTCTTGGTACAGCTGAATCCCTGGAGAGCATAAATAGAGACGATCTGCTTGGGTACATGTCATTATTTTATGTGCCTGATAATTGTGTAATCTCAGTTGTGGGAAATTTTGAAGAAGAAAAATTAATTGAGGTTATACAAAAGTATTTTGGTTCATGGAAGTCACTTGGATATTGTACCTTGTCGAATGAACGCCCATTATTCAGACCTCATTTTTTGTTTAGAAAGAAAGAAACTGAGCAGACACATTTATGCATAGGATTTCGTGGTCTTCCTATGGGAGATAAATGTATGTATGCATTAATGGTTTTAAATAACATAATCGGCGGGGGAATTAGTTCAAGGCTGTTCCAAAGTATTCGTGAAGAACTGGGGCTGGTTTATTCCATATATTCATTTCCTACATCCTTTAGAGACTGTGGTATGTTTACTATTTATGCCGCTGCGAATCCGGACAAAGTAAATCAGGTTATTGAATGTATAGGTACAGAGCTCAATAATCTGGTTTTGAACGGGATAACCGAAAGCGAACTATTGCGCAGTAAAAACCAACTAAAAGGAAACTATTGTTTAAGCTTGGACAGTACTACGGGCCGAATGACATCAATCGGAAAATCAAAAATTATAACAGGCAAAGTCAATGATCCCGAAGAGGTGTTAAAACAAATAGACAGTATAAAAATAAAAGATGTTTTGGATATTATTCATTGGATTTTTAAAGAAGGTGAGACCGGAGTGGTTGTCCTCGGCGACGAGCCTGTTTCGGTCGATGCCTTGGACTTTCTTAAGTTTTAAAGAATTTAAAGTGATATTGAGGCTGTCTCAAAATAGGCAGTCATCCTGAGCGAAGCGAAGGATCTAAATCGAATCTGTACGTAACAGGTCGATTTTATAGATCCTTCGGCCATTTTATGGCCTCAGAATGACATGTTGCGTATTTTGAAACAGCCCATTTTTATTAGAAACTGATCCTTTACCGATACACAACAATACTTGTGACCTCATAAAATATAATGTTAAGTTACAAGGCGGGAGGTTTGCTAAATGCACAGGATAAAATATGCAATAATTGGGGGCGATATGCGCAATGTTTACTTGGCAGAGCTGTTAAAGAAGGACTACCAATACGTTGAAATATATGGGTTTGAAAAAAGCGGAAAGCCATGGGCCAGTAAAGATGCGCCCTTGGACTTCATTCTTGATGGGGCCAGAATAATTATAGGAGGAATTCCTTTCGTATCTGAGAATGGTTTTATTTCAACTCCTTTATCAAAAAACAAAACAACGGTAAATGAGGTTGTTGAAAAAATTGGGGACAATTCTATTTTTATTGCGGGAAAAATACCGGACAATGTAAAAAGACAGTTAGAGTTAAAGAACATAAAGCATGTCGATATTGTTGAAAGGGAAGAATTGATGGTTTTAAATGCCGTTCCTACTGCTGAAGGCGCTGTTCATATTTTAATCGGAGAGCTTCCGATGACATTGATGGACAGTCGAGTTTTGATAGTTGGATACGGAAGGATAGGCAAAATACTGGCAAAGATGATACAGGGTTTTGGGGCAGAAGTATGGGTAGCTGCAAGAAAGTATTCCGATATTGCCTGGATTGAAGCTCAGGGGCTTAAACCGGTTCCAATACATCAATTAGCACGTTATGTTTCAGATATGGATGCCATTGTAAATACTGCACCTTCATTAGTGATCACAAAAGAAATACTTGAGAAAACGAGAAGCGGGTGTTTGCTGCTGGATTTGGCATCAAATCCCGGCGGTATAGACTTTAAGGCAGCCGAAGAATTTGGTTTTAAGGTTATATGGTCCCTTGGACTTCCCGGGAAAATTGCACCCTTAACGGCAGGTGATATCATTCGCCGGACTATTTATAACATTATCGAGGAAGAAGGGGGTGTCCACTAGATGAATGTTAACAACAAGAAGATAGGAGTTGCAATTACCGGTTCTTTTTGTACTATTCAGGATGCAATAATTGAATTTGAGCGATTAGTATTTTTGGGAGCCGATATTACTCCTATTTTATCAAACAGTGTAGTTACAATTAATTCACGTTTTGGGCGGGCAGAAGATCTTAAAAAACGCATTGAACTGATTACAGGCAAGGAATGCATTGAGACTATTGCTGAGGCAGAACCGCTTGGACCGAAAAAAGCACTGGATATGGTTTTGGTTGCTCCTTGTACTGGAAATACTTTAGGAAAGATTGCTAACGGTATTACCGATACATCTGTTACAATGGCTGTAAAAGCGCATCTGAGAAATCAAAGGCCTGTTGTATTGGCAATAGCAACTAATGATGGCCTTGCAGCCAGTGCAAAGAACCTAGGAGTTCTGCTCAATACGAAAAATATATATTTCGTTCCCTTTGGTCAGGATGATTCGGAGAATAAACCAACAAGTCTTATAGCAAGATTTGGGCTTATTGTGCCGGCTATTGAATATGCACTTGACGGAAAGCAGATTGAACCGATTTTAGTTTAGAAATGTCTGCGAATACTAGACCTCGATAAGAAAAGGGGCTGTCGCGAAACATGGAACGTGTGTCATTCTCAATGGAACATGGTACAAGATGACACACCAACCTGAACGCAGCCCCTTTTTGCTATTAGTACGAAATGGTATAATAGAATACCATTAGATAATTAATTTACTGAGGGGTTATAAATGAAATACAAAAACGTTATTAGCGCAACATTTATTGAGCGTCCCAATAGATTTATAGCTATTTGTGATATTGATGGAGAAACTGTAAAAGCTCATGTCCGTAATACAGGAAGATGTCGTGAGCTTCTGATTAGTGGTGTGAAAGTATATCTGGAAATATCGGACCAAGAAAAAAGAAAAACCGGCTACACATTGATTGCTGTTGAAAAAGGGGACAGGCTTGTTAATATAGATAGTATTGCTCCCAACAAGGTAGTTTTAGAAGCACTTAAGAACGGCCAGATGCAACTTTTAAATTCGGAAAAGACAACACTGATTAAAACCGAGAAGCGATACTATGATTCAAGGTTTGATTTCTACCTTGAAACGAGTAGTAAAAAGACCTTTATTGAGGTAAAAGGGGTAACTCTGGAGGATAATAATGTTGCTCTTTTTCCTGATGCGCCGACAGAACGTGGCATAAAACACATAAGAGAGCTTGTAAAGGCAGTTTATGAAGGCTATGAAGCATATATAGTCTTTATTGTCCAAATGAGAGGTGTATCATCATTTTCTCCCAATATCAAAACTCACCCCGAATTTGGATTTGAGCTTAGAAAGGCATTTGAAGCAGGTGTTCATGTGATTTGTTTTGATTGTTATATAGGTAACGATAATATTTTACTGGGCGACCCTATACCTGTTGTAGTTTAATATCTTTAAATGTATAGCCATTATCAATAAGGATTTATTAAAAAAACAGACATCTCATAATTTGAGATGCCTGTAATTGTTATATATATTATTAGGTAGGATTATTCTCTGAATCAGTCTGCGGCTCTGCCGGTGCTGCAACAGGGGGCTGAACGGGAGCTTGAACCGGAGGCGCTTGTGGTGCTACATTCTGGGGCGGCGCTTGAACAGGACCCTGGGAAGTTCCTGCAACCGGTGTTGTACTTACTGGCGATGAGGAGCTCTTTTTCTTCATCATGAAATACCCGACCACCACAGCTGCTATTATCAATATTAGCCAAAATGGGAATCTGCCACCTTTTTTGAAAACAACCAGAGGATTCTGCCCGCTGAAAACAGCCACATTCTTCTTATCTACTTCTGCTCCGTCTGTAAGGTATTCAATGTTTCCCGGTACAGTTACCGTGACCTCTACCAGACCATATTCTTCGGTACCGCCCATAGGGAAATATACCATCTGGAGTTTGTCGGATACTTTCTTTTCATCCACACTCTTATCTCTAGTATTAACAAGATCATCCAAACCGTAACCTTTATTCTTGCGGTATTCTTTAACTGTTCCAAAGAAAGAGCCGTCGCCCATCTTATTTATATCAGATACAGTTATTATGGCTGTTACGGTTTTCTTGCTTTTATTCTCTTTTACGCTTTTTAGTTTTGCAATCTTTTTATCTGCCGAATCATTCATTCCGTCTACAGAATCTTCTATAGCTTTTTCTATGTCTTTAAATGACATCATTCCTTGTGTTTGTGATGTATCAATGGTGTAGGTCATGTCCAGGGATCCATTCTTACCAACCTTCATGTCAATTGAAAGACAACCGGTAAGCATTATTGCAACTAATATCAGTGTAGCAAGAGACAGAACTTTATTGATTCTTTTCATAAAGAATCCCCCTTTAATCATAATGAGAAAAAATTAATTTTGCCATATGTCTTTACAATGGTAAAATCTTACTCACATCGTATCATACACTTATAGGTTATGTAAATAAAACGCCAAGTATTTATATATTAAATCCTTAT
>CAYMLJ010000072.1:0-9751 GCA_964391395.1 uncultured Ruminiclostridium sp.
ATGTCGGGGTGTAGCTCAGGTGGATTAGAGTGCTTGCTTGGGGTGCAAGAGGTCGCACGTTCAAGTCGTGTCACTCCGACCAAAAGAAAAATCGTTGAAATCGTTTAATAAACAGTTTCAGCGATTTTTCAATTATAGCAAGAAATACTATGAAAGTCAGATTAATTGTGCTAAAGGTTGAGAATACAGTATTTATTACGTTCAAGGTATATGTTACAATAATTACGAGGTGCTAATATGGAAGATAAATCTTTTGAGTTTTTAACAAAGATGTATGACGACTTTAGCCAAAAATTTGATGAAGTAAAAACCGATATTCAAAAGATAAGTAACCAGGTTGTTAAATTGGAAAATGACCTTAAGCCAAAAGTTGAGCTTTCTTTGGAAGGATATCAGTCTGTTAGTGAGAAGCTAACAACCTTAGAGGGTAAGATAGATAACCTTACCTCAAAAGTTGAGAGCCAAGATGTTCAAATAACTGTGCTTAAGGGCGGTAAACAGGCTACGAGATAATAAATGTTGATGATATAATAACTTTGTATTTGTAATTGTATGTATATTAGTGGTATGGTACCGTTAATTATTAAATTAAGTTCTTAGTTAGTAGTCATGCGTGTAGTAAATATACTACGTAATCTTCCCTCGCTATGTTCCATGGCATTAATAAAAGAATTATAACAAGTCAATAAATAAATATTGTTTACTTATTGACTTGTAAATTATTTATGTGAGTAACAGTAAATACTGCTTATTTATAGACCATTTCGGCTTGTAAATCCTCCTTCTTGTGTTTGATAACTAAAAATTGTTATGCTATAATAATGGTAATAATTTCACGAATAATATCGGTTTTTATTTCATGTCGTTGATTCAAATTTTTGTAATATCAAGCATTAACAAATTATATAGGATGATTACAATATGCTTAAGATTTTCTTAGTTGAAGATGAGTTTGTTGTCAGAGAAGGAATAAAGAACAATATAGACTGGGCAAAAGAAGGATTCATATTTATCGGCGAAGCCGCAGATGGTGAGCTTGCGTTTCCGCTTATTCAAGCTGAACAGCCAGATATTATAATTACTGATATAAAAATGCCTTTTATGAATGGTCTTGATTTGAGTCGCCTTGTAATAAAGGCTCTTCCCCAAAGCAAAATAATCATATTAAGCGGTCACGAGGAATTCAGTTATGCTCAAGAGGCTATAAAGATAGGGGTTACCGAATATCTTTTAAAGCCTATAAAAGGCGCTGAGCTGGTAAAAACTGTGAAAAGAATAGCCAAGCAGATTATTGCCGAGCGCGAAGAAAGGGACAACTATGAGCGCTATAAGCGCGAAATGGAGGAAAACGAAACAGAAATCAAGCGTAGGCTTTTTAATGAGATGGTAAGCGGAACCCTTTCAATTGCTAAAATTCTTGAGAGGGGTAAGGAATACAGCCTTGAATTAAGCGCAAAGTTTTATCAAATTTTATTATTTAAATACAGTATTAATAACAAGGATGAAATATACTCCAACGAAATTCTGGAGCTTGAAAAAGAGGTAAATAGCCTCAATTCGCGTTATGACAATATCATAATGTTTGATCGTGCAATAGAGGGTGTTGCGTTTCTAATCAAGGGTGATTCCTCTGAACATCTTGACACAACACGGGAGGCTTTTATATCAAGACTGAAGGAGATAATGTCCAAGTACTCGCAAGTACGATTTTTTGGAGGGATCGGAACCCGAGTGGACAGACTGACAATCCTTTCGCAATCCTATGAGAATGCAGCCCGTGCATTCTCGTATCGCTTTATTTTTAAGAACAATGATATAATTACCTCTGATCAAATTTTATCATTCCGCCAGCAGAATAGCGACGAGACTGTTCTAAGTGAATTAGAACTTGAGTCTCTTGACCTTAAAAAGGCGGATGCTTTCTTAAAGAGCGGAGAAGCTGAAGAAATAACCTATTTTATTGAAGAGTTTTTGAAAAGTATAGTTAGCGCAAGTGAAAAATCATTCTTATTTAAGCAATATATTATAATGAACATATATTTTACTGTGGTAGCTTTTCTTAAGGAAATCGGTTCACCTGATATAACGATAGAGGAGCCTTTTAAAGGTCTTGAAGGAATCAAGAAAATGTATTATGACAATCAGAGGGCAAAAGATTATATTTTCAGAATCTTCACGGTGGCCATTGAGCGTCGTGATGCTTTAAGAAATAAACGATATCATCGAATAATTGACCAGGCAAAGGAGTACATAAATGAACATTTTGCCGATGAAGAAATATCCCTCAATGAAACTGCTGCATATGTGAATTTAAGTCCAAGCCATTTTAGTTCGGTATTCAGTAGAGAAACAGGTAAAAGTTTTATAAGATACCTTACAGATTTACGAATGAGCAAAGCTAGGGAAATGTTAAAGTGTACCGATATGCGTTGCTCAGACATTAGTATGGCAGTAGGGTATAAGGATTCCCACTATTTTTCATATTTATTTAAGAAATCGCACAACTGTTCTCCAATGCAATACCGTACATCAAAAGAATAATAGAAGCTTTTTCAATAAAAGGCCACATTATAAGGCTTAATCATATTAATCAAAAACCATAAAATACAAATAACTTGAAGTAATAACTCTATACTTTTATAATTTAATCATAAGCTGATATAGTTTTGAATTAAAAAAGCGGAGGAAGAATGAGAATGAAGAGGATTGTTGCACTTGTAGTTACAGTTGTAATGATAGTAACATTAACAGCATGTGAAATAGCTACAGGGCCTGTCTTTAGCTCAAAGTCATCGGATACAAGTTTACAGACACAAACAAAGGATGAACTTATTTTTATTGGCTTTGTGCAGGTAGGAGCTGAATCTGATTGGCGTATGGCTAATACTAAGTCCATGCAAGAAACCTTTACCGAAACTAACGGTTATAAATTTGAAATGGTAGATGCACAGCAACAGACACAGAAGCAAATTACCGCTATCCGTGACTTTATCCAGAAAGGTGCCGATTATATAGTACTTGCTCCTAACATTGAAACAGGTTGGGACACGGTTTTAGGTGAAGCTAAGGAAGCAGGAATACCTGTAATAATTGTTGACCGTATGATTAAAACCGATGATGAAAGTCTCTTTACTGCTTGGGTTGGCTCAAACTTCCTTCAGGAAGGCTATGATGCCGTTACCGCTCTTGCAAACGCTCTGAAAGAAAAGGGAATAAATCCGAATACTGAAGAAATCAAAATAGTAACTCTTCAGGGAAACCTAGGATCATCTCCCCAAATCGGACGTACAGAAGGATTTGCCGAGAAGATGGCAGATTATCCAAACTGGGAGATGCTTGATAGACAGTCCGGTGACTTTACGCAAGAAAAGGGGCAGGAGGTTATGGATGCTTTCCTAAGGACTTATCCTGGTTTAAACGTAGTTATTGCTGAAAATGACAATATGGCTTTTGGTGCTGTAGCCGCTATAAAGAAAGCCGGTAAAACCTGTGGACCTAGAGGAGCTATAACAATTGTATCCTTCGACGCAGTCAAAGCTGCATTCGAGGCAATGATTGCCGGTGATATTGATGCCGACATTGAATGTAACCCTCTCCATGGTCCAAGAGTTGAAAGCTTGATTAAGGCTATCGAAGCAGGCCGGTCTTTTGATAAGATTACATATGTTAGGGAAGGCATCTTCTATGCAAAAGACGCAGCAAAAATTATGCCCACACGTACATATTAATCAGAGCTATAATCATGATAATGACACGTTTCGCACCTGTTCATGAATAATCTGAACAGGAAAATAACCCTCCCGGAAAGAGGGTTATTTTCGCTAAGGAGATTAATAAAATAAATCATTCTATTTAAAATAGAATGAAGTTATGGAACTGGCAGCTTCTTCGAGAACACCAATTTGTGCGGCATAGCGTAGTATTGTAAATCGTGGTCTTATTTCCATTGCTTTTAATAAGCTTTGATGGAAAACTGATTTGGTAATTCCGATTTCTATAGGGCTTGTAGGGGCGCCTGTTCTTTTTAGTAAATCTTCTACATATGAGGAATTAGGTATCTCAATTCCAATTGGATTGGCCTTATTAACAAGCTTATACAGCTTGGAGATAACTACAGAACCTACACCCACCGAAATACCGTGTAGATTGTGTTCTTCACCTTTTGACAATGCGTCTATCTCCCAATAGTGGGAAAGATGGTGTTCAGCCCCCGATGCAGGCCTTGAATTACCCACAAAACCCATTGCAACTCCCGAGATGATTAAAGCCTCTATTAGAGCCTTTATAGCATTTGGCTCTCTTTTTGCAATTCCGCTTAAGTTATCAATGCATTTTTGCACTGCTCTGTTTACAAGAGCAACACTGTTATCACAGTAATATTCATCATTTATTTTATGCGAAAGGTTCCAGTCTGTAAGAGCGGTAACCTTACCTATTATATCACCAAAGCCTGCGTACAACATATCAAGCGGTGCATCCTTAAGTATATCCAAATCTGCAATGATGGCATAAGGGAAATCTGCTTCATATGTTAGCTTATTTCTTTTAATAATAAGGGGCGATACAGATGAAGCATATCCATCCATAGATGGAGCGGTTGCCACTATGACATAGGGGATATGGCATTTGTGGCTAATCATGCGACAAAGATCATTTATGGTTCCTGAGCCTACCCCCAAAATAACATCAGTATCAGAAGGAATCTCAACCAAAAGGCTTCCTAATGCTTTTTCGTCAGGAACCAGAAACCCGGTGCTAAAAAAAATATATTGTGCAACTGAAAATTCCTGATCCTCTAAGATCGATATTACTTTTTCGCCGCACACTTTATAGGTATTATTGTCGCAAACGACAAAGACCTTGTTAAAGGGTTTGAGAATCAAAGGGAGATTTCGGATACTACCTCTCTCAACAGATATATGATTTATTCCTGAACGGTGCTTTCTTCCGCAAGAGCAATCAAACTCCATACAAGGAATGTTTTTAAGTTCTATTTGTGCAATATCCATAAGCTCTCCCGTAAAAAAACGTCTTACTTTTGCCCATAATAAGCATTGGCTCCATGCTTTCTCATAAAGTGTTTATTGAGTATATAATCGGATGCAGGCTCAGCATCGACCTTTGACAGCATAACGGTATTGAAAGACATCTTAGCCACTTCTTCCATGACTACTGCATTGTGTACGGCATTTTCAGGGCTGGTACCCCAGCTGAAAGGTCCATGATCCTCTACAAGTACCCCGGGCACATAAATAGGATTCAGGTTCTTAAACGTCTCAGTTATTACATGCCCTGTATTTTCTTCGTAATTACCTTCGACTTCATCCTTAGTCATCTTTCTGGTGCAGGGAATGGAACCGTAGAAATAATCGGCATGTGTAGTCCCAAAACAGGGTATTGATCTGCCGGCCTGAGCCCAGCTTGTAGCCCAGCTTGAATGTGTATGTACAATACCGTTAATTTCCTTGAAACTGCGATAAAGAACAAGATGAGTGGCTGTGTCCGATGATGGATTGAGATCTCCCTCAATCTTGTTTCCATCTAGGTCAAGCACAACAAGATGCTCCACTTTAAGCTCATCATAGGGAACGCCGCTTGGTTTGATTACTATCAGTCCTTTATCACGGTCAATCCCGCTTACATTTCCCCATGTAAAAGTAACAAGTCCATAACGGGGAAGATCGAGATTGGCCTTTAATACCTGTTTCTTTAAAGACTCTAACATATTCGCATCCTCCAAAATCTCTATTTTGTATATATCATTTTTTGTTTCTATCCAAGCATGAATCTCCGATAATCAGTTTAGGAATAAAAACCTTTTTTCGTGGATTATTAAGATAATTATTGTCTTCAAGAAGTTCTAATAATAACTCCGCTGCCGCTTCACCAAGCTTTTCCTTGGGATGTGTAACTGTTGTAAGCCTAACAGGGCAGTTAGTAGCCATATTTGAATCATCAAAGCCGGTAATACTGATTTCTAAAGGTACATTAATCCCCAACTCGGTAAGTGTTTGATATATCCCAAAGGCAATATCGTCATTATAGCATGCGATGGCATCCAGAGTCGTCCCCATATTAATTATATCTCTAATTTCTGAATATGGCTTAGTTTTTCTGTCTTCTGTGTGAAACCATACAACCTTATCTGAGTCATACGTTATACCGGCTTCAGAGAGAGCCCTAACATAACCATGATGACGATTGATACCCTGCATATCATCAGCTTTAAAAATACCTGCAATATTTCTATGTCCCAGATTAATCAAATGGCTGACAGTAAGGTACATACCATGAGCATCATCAAGTATAACCTGTGATTTATCTTTCAGATGATGATAACACCCATGAATAAAGATATATGGAATATGGTGGCTGTCAAGAGCCTCGTAATATTCAGAATTGTTAGAATACACTGCGCTTTTTGTGGGTTCTATAATCAATCCTTCAAGATTCTTGCTCAGGACCTCCTCTAGATGCATGGCTTCTCTTGCCACGTTGTTGTCGGTGTTTTTAAGCATTATGCTGTATCCTCTATGGGATAATACTTTATCTATCCCCTTAATGACACGTGGAAAGATATAATCTGAAATATAGGTAGTAAGCACGCCGATATTGCGGGACTTTGCTCTTTTAACACTTCGGTCCTTCACATAAGTACCCCGGCCATGTTCGGTAAAAAGATAACCTTCAGACACCAATACCGAGATAGCTTTTCTAACAGTGTGGCGGCTAAGAGAAAACTCGTCACTAAGCTTATTTTCTGAAGGTATGCGCTCGCCGGCCTTTATTCGGCCCATTATTATCTGTTGTTTAATATAATTTTTGAGCCCCGCGTATTTTGTCTGTTCGTTCACATGGATACTCCTTGCTTAACTTGTACGTACATCAATTATATTATATACAGCGCTATGCATTTTTACAAGCAGAATCCCTATGGTTTTGCGTATAAAACGGCCTGTTTCATATTGCAAACAAGAAATATATGGTTTATAATTGTTCTAACACTACTTGTACGTACATCTATTACTTAATAGGAGGAGTCCGTTATGCCAAATTTGAAAAACTATGAATTCTGGTTTGTTACCGGAAGCCAGTTCCTTTATGGGGATGAACCCCTAAGACAAGTCGCAGACCACTCAAAAATCATAGCAGAACACCTTAGTGAAAAAAGCCCTTTTTCAGTTAAATTTAAGCCTGTAGTAAAAACTCCCGAAGAAATTTATCAGCTTTGTACGGCAGCTAATTCCGATGAAAAATGTGCCGGAATAATTACTTGGATGCATACCTTTTCACCCGCTAAGATGTGGATAAAAGGTTTAATGTCTCTTCAAAAGCCGCTTTTACACTTGCACACTCAATTTAACCGTGATATTCCTTGGGACAGCATTGACATGGATTTCATGAACCTGAATCAGTCAGCTCACGGTGACCGTGAATTCGGATTTATAGGTGCAAGGCTCAGAATGCCGCGCAAGGTTGTTGCAGGTTATTGGAAGGATCAAGAGGTTGTTGACAGATTAGGTCGTTGGATGCGCTCCGCAGTTGCTTTTGTTTACAGCAAATACCTGAAGGTTTGCCGTTTTGGCGATAATATGCGGGATGTTGCGGTAACAGAAGGTGACAAGGTTGAAGCTCAGATTAAGTTGGGATGGACCATTGACGGCTATGGTATCGGTGATTTAGTCAAAATGGTTGAGGCAGTATCAGAATCGGATATTGACAAGCTTATGGAAGAGTATGAGAGCTTGTATGATATGTCACAAGTGAAAGGCTCTGAAGAAAAGATTAAAGCCGTAAGATACCAGGCCCGGATTGAAATCGCACTTAAGGCATTTATGGCCAAAGGTAATTTTGAGGCATTTACAACCACTTTTGAAGACCTTAACGGCTTAGAGCAACTGCCCGGTCTTGCCGCTCAAAGAGTCATGGAAGCAGGTTACGGTTTTGGTGGAGAGGGCGACTGGAAAACATCTGCTATGGTGCGTCTTTTGAAGATAATGGCTGACGGAAAGGCAACCTCGTTCATGGAGGACTATACTTATCATTTTGAGCCCGGAAACCAAATGAATCTTGGTGCTCATATGCTGGAAGTTTGCCCAACTATAGCATCTGCAAAGCCCAGAATAGAGGTTCATACTCTTGGAATAGGTGGAAAGAGCGATCCTGCAAGACTTGTGTTTGACTGTGCCGCCGGACCTGCTATATGTGCTTCCTTAGTTGATCTGGGTAACAGATTCCGCCTAATTATTACTGTAGTTGATGCTGTAGAGGCAACCCATGATATGCCTAAACTGCCTGTTGCCCGCGTACTTATGAAGCCGCAGCCTTCACTGGCAACAGCCGCAGAAGCTTGGATTCATGCAGGTGGTGCGCATCATACCGTATATTCTCAAAATGTTACTGTAGAACAGCTGACAGATTGGGCTGACATGTGCGGTATCGAATGTATTGTAATTGACAATGATACTAAAATTAATTCATTGCTCAAAGAATTAAGATGGAATGAGATAGCATTTAAACTAATGTAAATGCTGTTTTATAGGGACTTTAGAAATCTGTATGGAAATAAATCTCCATACAGATTTTCTTTATAACGAGAATAAAGATTTCCCCCGCCTCCTTAATTGATACCCCAAATTTGATATGCTATAATGACACTTATAGTGTCACAAATAGTATCGGCCTATGGAATCGCCAATTATAAATATTTTAATAGTTAAAAATCAAGATTATAAGTCTGACAGCATTTTATATATGAATTATCTTAGATCAAGATGAGGTTGTCATCAGAAAAAAAGCTTATATTTTGGTGATTGTCTCTTATGGGGGTACTAGCTTTGGTAACCAAATTATTCTTAAATATTAGAAACATTTTCGGTAACCTGAGACTTAACAGAAAGATTCAGCTTTCGCTGCTGCTTATTATAGTGCCGTTATTTATCCTATTTGTACTGCTTTTTGTAAATATGTACCGATTCAATCAACAGTATGACCGGATAATATCAAATGCCTCTGAAGCCGGACGTTTCAGTATAGATTTTAAAAAAGAATTTGACTACAAAATTTATCTGATAATTGTCGGAAATTCAACTTTTGAAAAAGAAAATCCCTATCAGAATATTTTGGAAGCTCGTGAAATTGTCCATGATCTTATAAATAACACCAATGTTACTGAAAATAAACGTAGAGCTGAAGATATTATGAAGCTTTTAAAAAACCTTGAGAAGTATGTAAGACAAATTGAAATAAATAAAAAAATTGGCGGTCATTACGACGACAATATCAACATATGGGAAAACGATGTCCAGATTGCCACATCACTGGTTAATTCCACGGTGCTGGAATACACCTATTATGAAACAATAGGTATGGATCAGGTGCGTTCAGAAGTGAGTGATAGTCTTCAAAAAATTACTCTGATGAGCCTTACGGTGTTTGCTTTTCTACTCATATTGGCTCTGTTTTTATCTGTAGTTATACCAAACAGTATTGTTAAACCGATACATAAGCTTAATGATGTAACCAGACAAGTGGCAAAAGGAGATTTATCGGTACGGGTAAAGGAATTAAGCGGTATTGAAGTAAGACAGCTTGGCAAATCATTAAATATTATGATAGAGAAAATTGACAATCTGCTTTATGCAGTTAAAGTAGAAGAGGAAAATCTCAGAGCAGCAGAACTTGAACTGCTTCAGGCACAAATCAATCCACACTTTCTTTACAATACCCTCGACACAATTATCTGGCTTGC
>CAYMLJ010000073.1:0-9480 GCA_964391395.1 uncultured Ruminiclostridium sp.
TTCATAAGCCGCTTTTGAGGATTGTTCAGCAGGGTGCAAATCTTTACGCTGGCGGGTTTTCTTGCCTCCATATTCTGAACTAGGTAGCCCATGGTAAGGCCGGTGTTAATGATGTCCTCGACAAAAAGCACATGCCTTCCGGTAATGTTCAGGTCCAAATCCTTGTTTATTTTCACTATTCCGGTGTTCCTTGACATACCGGGGTATACTCCAATGGACATAAAATCAATGCTTAGCTGAATGTCGAGAGCTCTGGTTAAGTCGGCCATAAAGTACAGGGTACCCTTAAGAACACTTATCAATATGGGGTTTTTGTCAGTATAGTCCTCACTTATTTGCTGCCCAAGTTCTTGAACTCTGTTTTTTATTTGTTCCTCGGAAAAAACTATCCTTTTAACCCTTGTTAAATTCATTTATTTCGTCCCCTCCGCTAAAGCCAAAACGTTCAAGTAAAGAATAGAAGTCCTTTTTAAATACTATGTTGATATTCACATCGGGATATAGCTCCCTCATAAGCCTCACCTTTTTTTTCTTAGTAGTGACATACTTTTGATCCATTGTTGTAATCTCTATATAGGTATCGAATTTTGAAAGATAAAAATCAGGGCTGATGGCCATGGTTACATTACCCTCGGCATCCCATTTGACGGGGAAGGTTTTGGGCTCATACTCCCAGGCAATGCCATACATGTTTAGGATATTTGCGAATTCTTCTTCGGCCGGATGCTTGAAGACGATATTCTTTGATTGGGCGTCTTTATCTATGGTGTTCTGGTTAAAAAAGCTGAAATACTTCATGCTTTCTTTTAGGTTGATATTATAGGCGATAAGCTCGACACACTGCTCCACGGTCATAGTATCGGTATTTAAAACCATATCATAGAGCAGAGGATCCGAAGAGTCAGCACCGTAAAGGAGTGATATAAACTTTTTATGGCGTCGATCGGTTTGTTTTATAAGTTTTTCGGCCTCAATGCCTTCTTGGCCGTATTTTTCTCCGAAACGCTTGAGTCGGGTTTCGTGAGAGGCAATTACTCTGATATTTACAGCATCGGGAGAATCAGAAAATATTATTTGAGCACCCATTCCCAATATTACACAAGGCCCTTTTGAGGCTTCTTCCAATAATCTCTTTTCAATAAGCTCTTTGTAGGTTATTTCCTCATTTGATGTATTAAGATAGAATTTGGGGCTTTGCTCAAGCATATATAGCTCATGGGGAGATAATGTGTCTGAAAGTGTCTGAGATAGAAATTGCTTTCTTGTAATAAGAGGTATATTCAGCTTAGAAGAAATTTGCTCTGCAATTTCCCGACCCATGCTGCCGCTTTGTCTAGAAATAGTTATAACTGCCAAAACATCATCCTCCCTTATTTTAAATATACCATATTGCCAAAAAGTTTAAAATCGTTAGTGTTAATTAAAAGTAAAAATGTATTAAAAAAAGTGCATAGTGTAGAAAAAAAGAGATAATCGAAGTATGGAAAGTGTATTTTTAAAATAAAGCGAAATTTGGGCATTGCAAATATATAAAGAGGCAACTATAATATAAATAAGCACTAGGGATTACCTAAAGGACATTGCTGAAAACGTAAAAGCCGCCGTATCTAGGTATACGGAAAGATTTGTGAAATGATTATTCGAAGGAATACGTTCACTATGTCGAAGAACTGAATAAGAAGATCTGGTTGAGATGGAAACAAAAAAATTTCGTAAAAAGGAATGGAAATGTGGACATAGTGAGACGGGGTTGGAAATTTGGTTCATGTGATGAAAAAATATCTTGAAAAGGGCTATACGATAGGTAATGAAATGATAAAGATTCGCTAGTGCTATTTCTATTCTATATATGTGGAAAGCCTCCATTACGGAGGCTTTTCCCATTGTGATGTATAAAACAATGTTCAAATGATTAGAAAATATCATAGTGATTAGTCTTTAAGAAGAAGCATTTTTCTAAAAATTGCCATATAACGAGAATAAAAATTTACTTGACTTTTAGGTGGCGGGTAGGGATTACTGTCTCCCTCGAGTTTCAATGACTCAGGATCCGTTCGAAATCTTTGATTTCGGTAACGGATGATGTTATTATAAACGCCTCAAATTATTAATAATATTATTACATCCTTACCTAGACTTTTCATATGCCTAGTGTTAAAATAATAACAAATTCTGTTAAGAGATTTATTAGATAAGAAATGGAGTGAACCCTTTATGGCAAGAGTGTTTAATTTTTCTGCAGGTCCCGGAACATTACCCGAAGAGGTATTAAAGCAGGCTGCAGCCGAGCTACTGGATTATAAAGGCTCCGGCATGTCCGTTATGGAGATGAGCCACAGATCTTCTTGGTATGATGCAATACACAAGAAGGCAGAGAGTGACCTTCGCGAAATAATGAACATTCCGGATAACTACAAGGTGCTTTTTTTACAGGGAGGCGCTCATTTGCAGTTTTCGATGATCCCATTAAACTTGAAGAATGGCGGAAAAGCTGATTATTTGGTTACCGGCACATGGGGCAAAAAAGCATGTCAGGAAGGTAAAAAGTATGTTTCGGCTAATGTAGTTGCATCTTCCGAAGACAAACAATATACTTATATACCCAAGTATGACGAATCAAGCTTGACAAGCGATGCGGATTATTTCCACATTACCACTAATAATACTGTTTACGGCACCAGAATAAGACAAAAGGATATCGTCTGCCTAGATAACGTTCCTCTGGTTGCAGATATGTCATCCAATATCTTATCTGAGGTTTATGATGTATCTAAATTCGGTGTTATTTATGCCGGGGCACAAAAAAATATGGGCCCTGCCGGAGTAACAGTTGTTATTATTCGCAATGACCTTGTTAAAGAGGTTGATTCCCAGATTCCAACCATGCTTCAGTACAAAACTCATGCAGACAGTGGTTCTTTATATAATACTCCTCCTTGCTACAGCATTTATATCTGTGGTTTGGTATATGAGTGGATAAAGAAAAACGGCGGCGTAGAAGCGATTCAAAAGATTAATGAGGAAAAAGCTCAGCTTCTCTATGATTGCATTGATGATTCCAAGCTGTTTAAAGGAACTGTTGAGAAGTATGATCGATCGTTGATGAATGTAAACTTTGTAACCGGCAGTGAAGACTTGGATAAGAAGTTTATTAAAGAAGCCTCTGAAAGAGGGATTGCAAATATTAAAGGCTATAGAACAGTAGGCGGTATGAGAGCAAGCATTTACAATGCAATGCCTGTTGAGGGAGTAAAAGCTTTAGTTGAGTTTATGAAAGAGTTTGAAGCAAAGAATTCATAACTGAAATTGACCCATAATGCAAAAAAGGGAATGTCTCAAAATAGGCAGTCATCCTGAGCAAAGCGAAGGATCTTAATCAAATCTGTGCATAACAGTCTGATTTTGAAGATTCTTCGGCCATTATGTGGCCTCAGAATGACACGTTCGGTATTTAAAGACAGCTCCTTTTTTGCATTATTACCGGTTCATACAATATCTGAAAGTTCTATTTTTACATTCTCGCCTGGGGCTAAAGTAAATTCTTTTCCGGTTTTATTTTGAGCTTCGCCTTCTTCAATTGTTTTAAACGGGAGCTCTATGGTAAATGTAGAACCTTTTCCCACCCGGCTACTAACTCTTAGTTGCCCATTGTGCAGCTCTACTATTGACTTAGCAATTGAAAGACCGAGCCCGCTTCCTTCATGGCTTCGTGTTAAAGAACTATCTGCCTGAATAAAACGATTAAAAATACTATCTATTTTATCATCGGGTATGCCGATACCTGTATCCTTTATTGCTATGTAGATAATTTCTCCCTTTTTCTTTACTTCGACGCATATACATCCTTCTGGAGTAAACTTGATGGCATTGGATATGAGATTTAAAATAGCTCGGGATAACTTGTCCTCATCAAAAGCAGTAATAATTTTTTTGCTTTTTGATTTTAGCGTTATATTTAAACCTTTTTCCTTGGCATAGGGTTTTGTGTTATTAACAATATCTTCTATGGTTTCTACTAGATTATGGTTTGCAAGGCACAGACTGAGATTTCCCGAATCAAGCTTAGAAGAATCAATCAGATTGTTAATTACTCTTAATAGACGAAAACAGTTCTTCTTCATTAAACTATTGTATGCTCTAAATTTGTTGTGATTATAACTCAGAAAAAGATCGTCACCCATCATCTCAAAAAGCTGGAGAGAACCTAAAACAACATTTAAAGGAGTCCTAAGCTCGTGAGAGATGTTATTGTAAAATGCATCTTTCGATTTCTCGCTATTTTCTGATAATCCAAATATAGGTTCTCTCAGCAAAACATGAGAATAATCAAGGGCTAACGAACTATTGATCTCCTTTTCATATAAGAATTTTGTGTCCACCATAATTACACTGCTCCAATCTAATCTGACACAAACAATTGAGATACTTAAGAATTTACAACCACACTCTATATTTAACCTGCTAATTATGATTTGTACCAAATTTTTTTTCTATGTGTAATACCAACGATTTTAACAGTGGGGAATGTTGGGAAATAGGAAAAAAGTATGAATTAACTAGGTATATTTTACTATTTTGGTGGGAGAAGCTATACCTTGCCTTTTTATATGTCATAGGATATGATGTATAATGATTAATTGGGCAAATTGCTTCGCACATATATTTTATTTCGGAGGATAGGATGCATTTTTGCATCCTTTAACAATGATGCAGTTAAAAATAGATGATAGTATACTCTTAAAGGTTGAAAAACCGGCCAAATATACCGGCAATGAATGGAATATGGTAAAAAAGTCTCTTGATAATATTAAGATGCGCTTTGCTTTTTGCTTTCCGGACGATTACGAAATAGGTATGTCTCATTTAGGGATGAAGATTCTTTATCATATCTTAAATAAGAGAGATGAGGTATATTGTGAGAGAGCCTTTGCACCGTGGGTAGACATGGAGCAGATGATGCGGGAAAAGGATTTGCCTCTATATGCTCTTGAAACCTATACGCCATTATCGGAATTTGATATGGTGGGCTTTACTCTTCAGTATGAAATGAGCTATACAAATATTCTTAATATGCTGGATCTGGGCCGGATACCGATATTGAGCAAGGACCGGACAGAAGGTATGCCATTTGTTATTGCGGGAGGCCCTTGTGCTTGTAATCCCGAGCCTTTGGCAGATTTTATTGACTTTTTTGTCATTGGCGAAGGAGAGGAAGTAATCCTCGAAGTTGTTGATGAATATATAAGCTGGAAGGAAGCAGGGGAAAGCCGGACAGGTTTTTTGAAGAGAGTTTCCGGTATAGAAGGGGTTTATGTTCCATCCTTCTACGATGCCTTTTACTATGATGACGGAACCATCATGGATGTAATTCCTAAAACACCGGATTCCCCGGATAGTATAAAAAGGCGTATAATAAAAGACTTGGATTCGGTTGATTTTCCTGATGATATTATTGTCCCTTATGTAGGAACCGTTCATGACAGAATTATGCTGGAGATATTTAGGGGTTGTGTTCGCGGCTGCCGTTTTTGCCAGGCCGGGTTTATTTATCGTCCGGTCAGGGAGAGAAGCCACGAAAAGCTCTATGAGATTGCCAAAGCTTCGGCTCAAAACACAGGATATGATGAAATATCTATGGTATCTTTAAGCACCAGTGACTATTCGTCTCTTCCTGAACTCTGTAATAATCTTATAGAATTTACCGAGGAGGAAAAGATTAGCTTGTCTTTACCGTCTCTGAGGGTTGATAATTTCTCTCTTGGATTAATGGACAAGGTATCAAAGGTACGCAAAAGCGGTTTGACCTTTGCGCCCGAGGCCGGCACGCAGAGACTCAGAGATGTTATTAATAAAGGAATAACCAACGAGGATCTTGTTTCCTCTGTCAAGCTTGCCGTAAGCGGTGGCTGGAATCAAGTCAAGCTTTATTTCATGCTTGGACTTCCCACCGAAACAATGGAAGATGTAGAGGGAATTTCAAAGCTTTCAATAAGTCTTATTGAATCATGCAGAGATATTTCCAAGGAGCACGGTAAAGCTCTTAACATTACCTTGAGCACTGCCTGCTTTATTCCGAAGCCATTTACTCCTTTTCAGTGGGAACCCATGGAGGAAATGGATAGCCTAATGCAGAAGCAATATCATTTGAAGGACCTTATTAAGAAGCGAACAAGAAATATTAAATATAATTATCATGATGCCAGGATAAGCCTGATTGAAGCCGTGCTTGCCAGAGGGGACAGAAGATTAGGGAAGGTTATTTATACCGCATGGTCAAAAGGCTGTAAGTTTGACGGTTGGGATGAATTCTTTTCTTTTGATAAATGGATGGAAGCCTTTTCTGAATGCGATCTAGATCCTAAGTTCTATGCAAACCGTAAAAGAGATTATTCAGAAGTTTTGCCTTGGGATCATATTGCTATGGGAATTTCAAAGGAATTTCTAATTGAAGAGAATAAAAAGGCCTATGAAGGGGATCTGACAAGAAATTGCGCAGTAGGCTGTTCAACGTGCGGAGCCCAGGTATACAAAACCGGCATTTGCACAAAAACGAAGCGGGGTTTAAGCTATGGCGAAAGCGCTGAGATTTAAATTTTTTAGAGGACAGGAATTAAAATATATTGCACATCTTGATATTTTAAGGGTTTTTGAACGTGCTATTAAACGAGCAAAAATACCGGTGGCTTATACTCAGGGTTTCAACCCCCGACAAAAGCTGGTTTTTGGGTTACCTATGTCCATAGGCTTAACCAGCGAATCAGAGTTTGCCGATATAGAGCTATCAGAGGATATGGAACCCCAAGAGTTTATTACACAGATAAATAAAGGCTTACCTGAGGGTTTAAAGGTCGAGGAAGCAGTATCTCGAAACACACGTGATAATATTATGAATCAAATTACCGCTGCCAGGTATGAAATCGTGTTTGAAGTAAAGGAGCCCCGGAGCCGTTTTGAAATTGATACAATGATATATGGTTTGCTTGCTGAGGAAGAAATATCAGTAATAAAAAAGAGCAAAAAAGGCCCCAGACCTGTTAATGTCAGGCCATTAATCTATTCTCTGTCTGCCGAAAAGATAGATACAGGTAAATTCAAGATGAAAGCCTTTTTAAGTGCCGGAGCAGAGAACAATTTGAGAGCTGACCTTTTGATGCAGGCCTTCAGCCAGGAAACAAAGCTTGAAATAGAAACTGTTTCAATGCATCGGAAGGCTCTTTATGCATCAACCTATAATGAATGGAAAAACCCTTTTGAGGTTGCAAATGATTAAGGATGTTCTTGTAGATGTAGGTACTGATGAAATTCGCGTGGCCATTTTGGAAGATGGTGCGGTATCCGAAATACGTATAGAAAAGAACGAAGAGAAAAGCCTTGTGGGGAATATCTACAAAGGCAAGGTTGTGCGCATTTTGTCAGGGATGCAATCAGCGTTCGTTGATATCGGGATGAAAAAAAATGCTTATCTATATGTAAAAGATATTCTGTCTGCAAAACATTATGAAAATGGCGATGAATTAACTCATTCGGACAGTTTACCGGATATATCGGAGCTTTTGGATCAGGGTCAGGAAATTACTGTTCAGGTTATCAAAGATGCCGTAGGTGAAAAAGGTCCCAGAGTTTCCACCCTTATATCAATTCCAGGCAGGTATACAGTATTTCTGCCCTATGTCAATACAGTAGGAATCTCTAAACGAATTGATGTTCAGGAAGAACGCCAAAGATTAAAAGAGATAGTCGCATCCATTAAACCAGATAATTCAGGGCTAATTGTAAGAACCGCTTCGGAAAATATCGATGAAGCTTTGTTGATTGAGGAGATTAATGTTCTGTCGTTGCTTTGGGAAAGCGTTAAAGAACATGAAAAAAAGGATAAATCACCAAGCCTTCTTTATGGTGAACAAAGCATTATAGAACATACCATCAGAGAACATCTTTCCTCAAGTAACCGTTTCATTATAAATCACAAGGAGACCTATAAAAAAATAATATCTCTTTTGAGTGTTGAATCGCCGAGTTTACAAGAGCGAGTCGAATACTATGATAAAGATTATGATATGTTTGAGTATTATAATGTGCAAAGCGCTCTTAAGGAGGCTCTTTCCAGAAAAGTATGGCTTAAAAACGGCGCATATTTGGTTTTTGACTATACCGAGGCCATGACTGTTGTCGATGTAAATAGCGGTAAATTTGTTGGAAAGACAGACATGGAGGAGACAGTTTACAAGATAAATCTCGAGGCCGCAAATGCCTTGGTGCGTCAGATCCGTTTAAGAAACTTAAGCGGTATAATTATTGTTGATTTTATTGATATGAAAGAAAAAGAGCATCGCGAACAGCTGATACAACACCTGAGGGAAGCCGTTAAAGCCGATAAAATACAAACGGTGGTTGTGGGCATGACAAGTTTGGGGCTTGTGGAAATAACAAGGAAAAAAGTTCGCTTACCCCTGTCTAATCATCATAGCCATTAGGATTGTTTTTCTGCCATCTCCATGAATCCTCGCACATTTCACCGATATCCCTTGTTGCTTCCCATCCAAGCTCTAACTTAGCTTTTGACGGGTCGGCATAACAGGTTGCGATATCACCCGGCCTTCTGGGAAGAATCTTATACTTAATAGGTCTACCACTTGCTTTTTCAAAGTTCTTAACCATATCCAGAACGCTGTAGCCTTTTCCCGTGCCCAAATTGTATATTAATAATCCGAGCCTTTCTTTAAGCTTTTCAAGAGCATTTAGATGACCTTTAGCAAGATCTACCACATGGATATAATCACGGACACCGGTCCCGTCGGGCGTTTCATAATCGTCGCCAAATACACCGAGATACGGAAGCTTGCCTATAGCAACTTGGGTGATATAAGGAATCAGATTGTTTGGTATATTTTTTGGATCCTCGCCTATTTTCCCGCTTTTATGAGCACCGATGGGGTTAAAATAACGAAGCATAACAATATTCCAACTGTTATCGGACACATAAAGATCTTCCAGAAGGTTTTCAATAATCAGCTTTGTTCTGCCATAGGGGTTTGTTACCGATAAAGGGAAGTCTTCCTTAATAGGTACAGTCACGGGATTACCGTACACTGTAGCCGATGAGCTGTAGACCATATCCTTGACCCCATGTTTTCTCATTATTTCGCACAATACAATAGTTCCAGTAATATTGTTATAGTAATATTCCAAAGGCATTGAGACAGATTCGCCTACGGCTTTGAGACCGGCAAAATGAATAACCGATTCTATATTTTCCTTTTCAAAAATATTATCAAGGGCTGCTTTGTCCAGTAAATCCACATTATAAAAGGCCAATTTTTTTCCTGTTATTTCTTGGACTCTCTCAAGAGCCTTTTCGGACGAATTAATAAGATTATCAACCACAATGATTTCATAGCCGGCATTCAATAATTCCACACAAGTGTGGCTGCCTATGTATCCGGCTCCGCCAGTAACTAAAATAGCCATAATAATCTCTCC
>CAYMLJ010000074.1:0-2018 GCA_964391395.1 uncultured Ruminiclostridium sp.
TGTATTGTCAACCACATACTGCATGGTTTTTGCCTTTGTTTTATCATCAAGTCCCTTAAAAGGCTCATCCATAAATATAATATCACTTTTAGCCAAAATCGCGCGAACCACGGCAACTCTTCTTCTCATGCCACCGCTTAACTCTATAACGGGTTTTAACAAATCATCTTTGAGCCCTATTCGTTCGAGATGCAAAATGATTTCTTCGTCTTTTATCTTCTTTTCACAAACCAGTCGTACATTTGATACCGCATTAAAGCTCTCACACAGTCTATCCTCCTGAAAAACAGCACTTTTGCGCGAAGGGACTCCTATTATGGTTCCGTTGTCCTCACTAATCAACCCCATGAGAATATTTATAAGTGTAGTTTTTCCGCAGCCCGAGGGACCCATAATAAAGGTCATCTTATTTTCGGGAATAAAAGCGCTAAATCCATCGAGTACAATATTTTTGCCATAGCTTTTTGAAAGCTCTGTAATTATAATATCCATATTATACTCTCTCCAATCTTGCAAAGAAGTTTTTGATAAAATATAAAAACAGCTTCTCAAAGCTTATGCTCAATACTACTATAATAAGTGTCCATGCAAATAAATCGGCTGTAGTATAATAGATTTTCGCCTCATACAGCTTTTCGCCTATAGAGCCATTAGTTATTCCGATGACCTCCGCAGCAATGCCGGATTTCCAGGCCAGCCCCATGGCCACGCTGCAAGCCGATAAGAGATAGGGCTTAAGCTGCGGTAGGTAAATGAATAATATCCTTCTAAACAAGCCCACACGAAAGACTTCTGCCATTTCAAGAAGCTTTTTATCAGTACTTTTAATACCTTGGAGTATATTGCTGTATATTATGGGTAGTACCATAAGAAAGCTAATAAATGCCGAAAGAGTTCCCTTGCTAAGCCAAATAAGACATAAAATAATGAAAGACGCCACCGGCACAGACTTTATTGTGGCAATAAAAGGCCGGAACATAATCTCTGCAAGGCGGAATTTCCCTGCAATAGATGCCATTAAGCTTCCTACAACGAGCCCAGTGAGGAATCCTGCCACAATGCGCAGAAATGAATAGCCCATTGAAGTGAAAAAATCAGCCTCTGTAAAGAGACTGAAAAGTCTCTTTACAACAGCTATCGGGGTAACAAGCAGCAGGCTTTCGCCAATTAGCATAGCACTTATCTGCCATACAATAAGGGCAAAAGCTACAGCTGCTATTTTTTCTATTCTGTTCCTATTTGATGTAGTAGAAATCATCTTCAGGTATTTTTCCCCCTATAGACTTAGGATTTTGCTCAAATAAAACATTTAGATATCCCTTAATTGCATTTTTCATTTCTTCACCTTCCATAAAGGTGATATTACAATATGGTATGGCCTTTTGAGCAACTGCTGCTTTAAAAATATTAAACTTCTCTATAAGCTGCGCCGCTTCGGGAATGTTGGCATTAACATATTCGGCCGATTCTTTATACTCTTCTAAGAACGTGGCAATCTGCTCAGGATATTTTTCGGCAAAATCGCTCCTTACCACAACCACACCGGTAATCAAGGTGCTTCCGTTATCTAATTCTTCCCATACTTCTGTAAGGTTTATGGCTATACGAAGCCCCTCAACCTGTGTTTGGGCAATGGTTACGAAAGGCTGAGGCATCATAGCTATGCCACTTTCACTGTTTTTGAAAAGTGCCACCACCTCATTAGGCTCACTCTTCCATTGAATATCTACATCCTTGTCCGGGTCAATACCATGCTCAGATAGAAGATATCTTAAGGTATATTCAGGTGTGGAGCCCTTGCCTGTAGCGTAAATGGTTTTACCTTTAAGATCAGTAAAATCCTCTATTTCATTTCCTTTTTCAACAATATACACTACTCCGAGGGTATTGACTGCTAGAAGCTTAACCTTTTTATCAGTATTGTTATATAAAACCGATGCAAGGTTAGCGGGTACGGCAGCTATGTCAAGATCTCCTTTTATCAGCTTTGGTGTAATTTCATCAGCCGACCCGACAAT
>CAYMLJ010000074.1:2118-9383 GCA_964391395.1 uncultured Ruminiclostridium sp.
AAAAAAATCCGTACCAAAAGGCACGGAAACATTTGTTTCTATCAATCCGTCACCTTTCCATCCGGGACTAACCCAAATGCGTCAGGAGCCACAATATTAGTTTATATTTAAATTATAGTAAACACCGAATCAATTGTCAATAAAATAACAATGTTTATCTGTTTAAATTAATAGCTTTCGTTTCTATTTTTTCGACTATCCTTTTAGCCATAAACCCAAAGCCCTCTTTATTGGGATGTAAAAAACCGTCGGCATAATCTTCTGTTTTATGTGAAGAAATTTCAAGCCCGTCTATTACTGTGATGTTTTCATACATGGATGTTTCCTCCTCAATAACCTTTATCACATCTTCCAAAGAGCCACTTGGCTGCAAAACATCCATGTCTCCCCGCCAAATAGGTGTAATTACAATAATAGGGGTGTCAGGGAACAATTGAATCAGTTTTTCAAAATATTGTCTCACATTATCTCTAATTGTATTAAGGTCAGGTATTGTGGTCCAGTCATTTGTACCATATGCAACAGTGATTAATTTTGGTATAGGTAGGGTTTCAAGCCCGACCAAGGACTCAGCCATAAAATAATAGCTGCCGACTCCCTGATTCAAAGCATCAAGATTAAGTGCATCAGCCAACCTTGCCGTATATGAACATGATGGAGAACCTGCCACAAAGCCCTGAGTGATCGAATCTCCAAAGCAATACATCTTTTCTTTAGCTGAATTAACCGCTATGGTTTCACCGTTGCAACGAATTTCTTTAATTCCTATCTCGGCAAATATCGGAAAGCAAATCTTTACAGTGACCGGTTTATGCTTGGGATTCCTAAAGGAAACCCTTATCTTTCCCGATTTCGGCTTTGGTTCTGCCACCTTAACACCATCAACAAATACATCAAATGAATCTTCAATGTAGATTCTTCCTTTCCCATATTGTTGGATATTATCCTTAAGCTCTTTTCCCAGATCCAAAAGCTTGGATATTCCTAGTTCCTTAAGTACTGTTGGCAAAATATCCAGTACTGAGGTCTTTTTGCATACCAATGAAATCTTGTTTCCTGTTGTTTTAAAGAGTAGGTACACACCGGTTGAGCATCTGCTCATCAAACAAAAAATTATGTCATCCGAGTAAACCTCCATTTGGGAAGATGTGAATCTTCTGAAATATAAAAAGCCTTCCTCATCCTCTTCTGTCCATATAGAATTGTGAACGGCGTCATTTAAAATATTCCTGTCAAGCAGCATAAAAATTCCCTTCTGTTTAATTTAGGCTTCACCAGTCATTCAACGTATTCAATGGCAGATAGTATTCTTTTATAAAAAAATAACATCCGCCGTCTATAGAGGCGGGGAACATCCTGATTTAGTTATAGATTTGCTTATTATATACCCTCATAAATAAGTTTGAATATTAATAAATTAGTTTTTCTCTAATAAAAATTAATATATTTAGGCTAAAGTGACTAAATTCCATACCTTGTATTTATTGTAACATTTGTACCTTAATTAACTTGTATTATTACAGTAAATTAATTATAATAATTCTATTATTTATTATCTTTTGCATATTGGGGGTATTTACAATAGATACTACACTGCAGGTAATAATAAACTTGTTCGCGGCCATCATACTTTTTGTTATAGCAGTTAACGAGAATAAGCAGTTCAAAAGGCATTTGCCTCAGGAACGGCTTTTTATGTCGTTGGTTTATATCAATATATTCCTATGCCTTTCCGATGCAATTTCTTGGTCACTAGAAAAAACACCGGGTACTATAAATTTTATAGTTAAACAAATATTTTCATCCTTGGCATTTGCGACCATTCCTATATTTGCTTACACTTGGTTCCTATATTGTCTATTTAATATCTTCAGAGATTCGGTTTTATTAGCAAAATATACAAGGGTTATGAAGCCGTTGATACTTGTTAGTCTTTCAATTATAATACTAAATTATTTTACCCATTTTCTTTTTTACCTGGATCAAAACAACGTCTATCACCGGGGTCCTTTATTTTATCCCTTAGTATTTATCAGTTTCTCATTTTTCATTTTTACATTAGGAATGATTATATATAACAAAAAGAGAATCCATGCCGGTCATTTTGCACCAATGGTCTTTTTTGTGGTTCCCACTATTGTTACGACTATCCTGGCAATTTTCATGTATGGCACGGCCATAAGCTGGGTCGGAACCACTCTGGCTATTTTTATAATTTATTTGTTTATACAAAGCCAGCGCCTTGGAACAGACTTTCTCACTAACCTCTATAACAGGCGCCAGCTTGACGAATATCTGCAGAACCATATACGCGGCAGACGCAAGAATGAAAAATTTGGAATCATAATGATAGATATTAACCAATTTAAACGAATAAATGACTGTTGGGGACACTCGGCAGGGGATGAGGTGCTGATAGCTCACTCAAAAATACTTAAATCTTCTTTCCGTTCGGGGGAATTTATTTCTCGTTATGGCGGCGATGAATTTATTGTAATAATGAAATCCACTTGTATAGATGATATAACAGCTGCCGTTAAAAGGTTTACGACCTCAATAGATCAATTTAACAAGACGAATATTAACCCTTGGACCCTCGGTGTAAGTATTGGCTATGATTTTTATGACCCATCATCCTCTGATTTAGATATTGCTGATCTTTTAAATCATGTGGACAGGCTTATGTATCAAGCAAAAACCGCATCGGGCGCAAAATCTATTAATACAAGTATAAAAGTGAACTAGTTTTACTCTATAAACAACAAAAAGCTCAGCAATCACTGAACTTTCAAGTTTGATATTTGGTGGAGGCGGCGGGAATTGAACCCGCGTCCGAAACCGTATTCACAAGAGCATCTCCGGGTGCAGTTCATGGTTTTTCATTCCCTCTCCTGCACGCCCATGAACAGGCTTGCAGCTTCAGTAGCTTCATTTGTCATGCACGACTCAAAGCTTTATCGTGTCACGTTCACCACTGTCGACGCCCTATCCAAAGCCGTGGTATTCTAAGGTAGGACGGCTGCCTTAATTAGGCTGCGTAAGCTAAATTGCTATTATTGTTAGCGTTTAATTTAAGTTTCCCGTTTTTTAAAGTGGCCTACGAGAATCCACTACCCGCTTCTCCGGCTTCAACAATCCCGTCGAAACCTTAACGCCCCCGATAAAGGGCTTGCTAACAATTATATTATACCATGATTGTCAATAGTTATGCACTGTTTGTTATTACCTTAATGATTTTTAAGCCTGCGATCTATTTCACGCATGGCATCCTTTTTAGCCAAATCTTCGCGTTTATCATATAGCTTTTTGCCCTTTGCAATGGCAAGCTCAACCTTTACCATACCTCTTTTAAAATACAGACTTAATGGTATCAGCGTAAGACCTTGCCTTTGTGTAAGACCTAACAGCCGGTTAATCTCAAACCGATGAAGCAATAGTTTCTTAACTCTTAAAGGATCATGATTAAATCTGTTCCCCATGTCATAAGGGCTTATATGAAGACCATATACAAAAACTTCTCCGTTTTTAATTGTGGCGTAGCTATCCTGAAGGTTAGCCTTTCCAAGACGCAGAGATTTAACCTCTGTACCGGCAAGCTCAATCCCGGCTTCAATGGTTTCTTCAATAAAATAGTCATGTCTCGCTTTTCGATTTTGTACAATAGTTTTTCTGCCTTCTGCCATATTAATTCCTTTATTAGTTTTTAACACAAAAACCGTGTAATTAAATCTTACACGGCTGTTTGCTGGTACACCATTGCGGGTTCGAACCGCAGACACCCTGATTAAGAGTCAGGTGCTCTACCGACTGAGCTAATGGTGCATATCATATAGCATTTAAGTGTCTATCGGCTTCGACAAACTGCCAAAACTGCTGTATAGGCTTTGCTACCTTTGACATTATAAAGGAATCCGTTAATGAAGTCAATAACTTTTTCTTCGCAAATGACCTAACTTTTTCTCCGCAAATGAAGCAAACGGAGTAATCCTTTGTAAGATTTCTTTTTGTCGAAAACTAGAACTTTTAATAACATGAAAGATTATCATTATTTAATCATAATTGCTAGTATAGTTGTAGAAATTCCTGCGACAAGCAATACAGAGTTTATCAAGATATTAAACATACGTATTCCAACTTTTCCATGCAGTTTAGAACCTGCTAAAATACCAATAAAGTAAAGCGGGATGGTTGCAATAAAAAGTTTGCCCAATTCAACTGTAAACACTCCGCCAATTATAAAGTTCTTAGCCTGCATAAATATGTTTATAAACGCAAATATTGTAGCCATTGTTGCACGAAATTCGCCTTTTCCCTTGATTTTACCTTTTGCATAAACCATAGACAATTGTCAATAACACATAATTACAAAAATAGATATATAATAGTTTCTCTTGACACTACCAAGGGATTTTAATATTGTAAATTTGTAGGTATTATTTATTAATTTATGAAAGAATGGAGGGTATGGTTTATGAAAGCTATCGTATTTGAATCTAAAACAGGCAATACAAAGAAGTATGCTGAATTACTGGGGCAAAAAACAGGGCTTCCTGTATACGAACATAAAGACGCTTCTAATCACCTTAACGCAAACGATGAAATCATCTATATGGGTTGGCTGTTTGCTTCGGGTGTAAAGGGGTACGAAAAAGCAGCGAAAAAATATGATGTTAAAGCTGTATGCGGTGTTGGTATGAGACGTGCTTGTGACGAAGCGGTTACAGATATTATTAAAAGAAATAATATAACAGACCCAAAAGCATTTTATCTCCAAGGTGGTTATGATTTAAACAAGTTAAGCGGTATTTATAAATTAATGATGAAGATGATGTCAAAAGTAATACTTAAGGAAATAGAGAAAAAAGAAACCAAAACCGATGAGGACCTTGAATCAATCGATATGATAAATAACGGAAGGTGCCTTGTAAAAGAAGAAAACCTTGCACCTATATTGGAATGGCTTCAATAAATAAGGCAAGAGCCTTCGGAGCACTGTGTCGCCGAATAAAACAGTAAAATCATAGAACAAAGACCAAAAAGGCGCCTGAAGCATTTCAACAGGCGCCTAATAGCATAAAGAACAACGATCGTAAGGACATCGGTTTTAAATTACAGGTAGCGTTTCATACCCCTTCTCCAGCATTTCATCGGGATATTCAACATCTACAAGATTTCCGCTTAAGTATTCTTCATAGGCGGTCATATCAAAATTGCCGTGCCCGCTCAAACAGAATAAGATACTCTTTGACTCGCCCGTTTCTTTGCACTTTAAAGCTTCATCAATTGCGGTTCGTATTGCGTGAGCCGATTCAGGTGCAGGAAGTATAAGTTCCGATTTTGCAAATTGAATAGCTGCCTCGAAAACATCGGTCTGATGTACTGCACGAGCACCTATCAATCCATCGTGATAAGCTCTGCTAACTAAGGCAGAATCACCGTGGTAACGCAATCCTCCTGCATGAATTCCGGGGGGCATAAAGTTATGACCCAGTGTATACATCTCTATGATAGGTGTAAAATGCGCCACATCTCCATAGTCAAAAGCGAATCTGCCCTTAGTCAAAGTAGGGCATGCCGCCGGCTCAACAGCAAGTATTTCTGTCTTCTTTCCGTTTCTAATCTTGTCATGTAAGAACGGGAAAGCAATACCGCCAAAATTACTGCCGCCTCCACAACAGGCAATTACTATATCGGGATACTCATCAACCTTTTCCATCTGCTTCTTAGCTTCAAGGCCAATAATTGTCTGGTGAAGAATTACGTGATTTAAAACACTTCCAAGCGAATAATTGGTATCTTCATGTGTGGCAGCGTCTTCCACAGCTTCACTTATTGCAAGGCCTAAGCTCCCCATATAATCTGGATTTTTCTCCAGAATGTCTCTGCCCGATTGAGTATGTATGCTTGGACTGGCAAAAACATTAGCGCCGTAGGTTTCCATAATCAGTTTTCTGTATGGCTTTTGCATAGCACTTACCTTAACCATGTAAACTGTACAAGCCATTCCAAAAAGTTGAGTCGCAACCGAAAGGGCTGTTCCCCATTGTCCGGCACCGGTCTCAGTAGCCAAGCGCTTAATACCGGCCTTGTAATTATAGTATGCTTGCGGAATTGCCGTGTTTAGCTTGTGACTACCCGATGGATTGTTTCCTTCGTATTTGTAATAAATACGGGCAGGAGTATCCAAAAGCTTTTCAAGATTATAAGCCCGGCAAAGTGGCGCAGGGCGGAAGGAACGGTATAGTTCACGAACTTCCTCCGGAATTTCAATAAAGCGCTCATTAGACATCTCCTGTTCAATTAATGACATAGGAAAAATCGCCTTCATGTCATCAGGTACTACAGGCTCTTTTGTTGTAGGATTTAAATACGGGCTCAAATTTGGAAGATCAGCCCGAATATTATACCAACTCTCGGGCAATTCCTTTTCGGATAAATGGATACGATAGGGTACATGCTTTGTACTCATAGTCTAGTCTCCTCTCATCTTTTCTATTCTGATCAATCTCTTCTCAATCTATTATATTATATTGATTTTTGTATCCCTCATGACACAAAACATCCATATAATTTTGTTCATATTACCAAACTTATTTAGACATGTCAACCTTATTTTTACTCTATTTCTTACAGCCTTTACTTTTCATAAAAACTTGTTTATCATGTGACATACAGGCGGTGTTAGTTTTATGAACAAATTTGACCGGTTTTTAAAGCACAGGCAAAGCTTATTAATACAATACAAAATGGGCGACATGACAAAAAACGAATTTATAGAAGAAAACTATAGATATATGGAGAGTCTTGGCATCAAGCCTTTTACCAGAATAGACAATGTAAAAAAAGCCGTCTATAACTACCATTATTATAATGTCAGCGCTAAGTACTGGCAATGGATTGCCCGTGATCCTAAAAACACCGAAAAAGAACGTCAGGCATATTTAACCGAGTCCTTGAATCTTTATCATAAGAAGGATAATGCAACGCTGTCGTTGTTAAGGCTTATTGATTTTAATGCAGAAGCTTACTATGTAAGGGTTAAGTCTCATAAGCTTAAGGATAAGCTTATAGAGATTGTAATTAAGGACCCCGATATTCTGCTTGAAATCAACGCCTTTCATTCTCTCAGCGGGTTAAATGACAATGATTATCTGATTCTCCATACGAAAAGTATTTTTGTAGCAAACGCTCTTAAGGTAAATAACATTTTAGAAGATGATAAAAGAAAATCATTAACCGATAATTATATAAATCAGAAATATTAG
>CAYMLJ010000075.1:0-9308 GCA_964391395.1 uncultured Ruminiclostridium sp.
AATTTGTCCATATCAAAGTCTATTTCAGGAAGATATATAAGATCAGGTCCTGCACCTTTGTAAGAGGCAAGTGCGGTAGCAGCTGTAAGCCAACCGGCATTTCTGCCCATTACTTCAAGGACACAAACCATAGGAGTGTCATAAACACGAGCGTCGTGATAAACTTCCATGGTTGAGGTTGCTACATATTTTGCTGCACTTGCAAAACCCGGGCAGTGATCGGTAGCATAAAGATCGTTATCTATGGTCTTTGGAACACCCATAACGCGGCATTCATATCCGGACTTCTGCATGAATTTGCTTATTTTATTGCAGGTATCCATTGAGTCATTGCCGCCGTTATAGAAGAAATAACGGATATCGTATTTCTTAAAAACTTCAAGAATTCTTTTGTAATCGGTATCATCCTTATCAGGATCAGCCAGTTTATATCTTACTGAACCTAATGCCGAAGAAGGTGTTGTTTTTAGAAGTTCCAACTCCTTAGGATCCTCCATGGACATGTCATAGAATTTTTCTTCGAGTATTCCGCGGATACCGTATGCGGCTCCGAATACTTTGGGGATACAATCAGTTTTGAGAGCTTCTGTAAAAACACCTGCGGCACTTGCATTAATAACAGATGTCGGACCTCCCGACTGACCGAATATTAAATTTCCTACTAATTTTGACATATTGCTACCTCCATTTTTTAAATCAAACAAATCAAGGGTATATAATAAGGATATATGGTTCTGTTAAGTTTTAACCAGAATTCATTATAATATAAAGCAAAGTATAACACAATGCAGAAGAAACTTAAAAATTTAGGTGGTAATTACGGAGAAATTAGCAATATGCATAAAAATATACATAAAAATTAGCATGTCTGTATTTGTAGGAAATATCAACTAATGGTATAATTAATTGATTAGGGGATTAAAGCAAGGGATGGCTTATCGCTCATGGATAAAAATATTTTAATTAATGTTAAGAATCGTTTTATTAAAAATATTCTGCTGAAATCTATAGCTAAAGCTGAAATAGGTGTCTTGGAGATAATCGATACAGATGACATGACAATAAAGCTTAATGCATATGGAGATTCTATTGTTCTTGTGGTCATCGAGATTATTGATGATAATATGTATGCTTTAGGTGATGCTGTTAGTCATATCAAGGCTATATACCCGTCTGTTCCAGTGGTCGCCATAGTCTATAAGGATACTTACGAAATAGTCAATTTTGCTATGAAACTAGGGGTTAAAGACATATTGTTCCTGACTAAGAATATTGAAACATACACAGATGCAATCCAAAATAAGATGGCTTATTATTATGACGTTATATACAAACAGCAAAAAGAAACTTCCTTATCTGAGATAATTCATGAAAATATTAGTATTAAGGAATCTTTAAACCTTGAACTGAAGCGTGCCGTTAGAGGGGCTTATTCCATTTCATTCATTCTTGCATATCTTAGCGGGCATGATCCTGAGGCTGTTGAATCTATAATTAATATTATCAAAAGATTTATTAGGGATACCGATAAGTTGTTTTCGATGGATGAAGATACCTTTATTGCAGCTTTTCCCTTTGTTGAAAAGACCCACGTTCCGTTACTGGAAGAAAAATTTAGAGAAGCCTTTAAGGCACAAAAAGTGGGAATCCATAAAAAGTTTTGTCTTTACGGAGCTACCTTTCCGGACGACGGAGATACTATTGAAAATTTGCTGGATCGCTTAGAGAAAGGCATCAATAACAGTATGGTTATAAATAATGTTCAAATTCCGTTAAACTCACTTTCTCTATTGGACATAGAAGACTATAAAAAGAAAATTATGCAGTATAAAAAGTTTTTTTGATGCAATACTTTACTGTTTTCTAGGTTTGATCAATTGTGAATATATTTGCGTAAATATATTATCGATTTTCTACTTGTTAGCAGATAAAAATATGATATAATATACTCTGGACAGCCAGATTAAAGGATGTATAATGTTTTTCGTATGTATACAAAGTACATTGTTCATAATATTCAAGGAGGGAATTACATGGCAAAAAAAATGAAGACAATGGACGGTAATACTGCTGCGGCTCATGTGTCGTATGCTTTTACCGAAGTTGCTGCAATTTATCCCATAACGCCGTCATCAAATATGGCCGAATCAATTGATGAATGGTCAGCAGCAGGCAAAAAAAATATTTTCGGACAAAAAGTTAAAGTAGTAGAAATGCAGTCAGAAGCAGGTGCTGCCGGAGCAGTACATGGTTCTTTACAAGCAGGGGCTCTAACCTCTACTTATACAGCATCTCAAGGATTACTGCTAATGATTCCTAACATGTATAAAATAGCCGGTGAACTACTTCCCGGTGTTTTCCATGTTTCCGCACGTGCAATAGCATCTCATGCGCTTTCAATCTTTGGTGATCATTCCGACGTTATGGCTACACGGCAGACCGGTTTTGCAATGTTAGCCGAAGGAAGTGTTCAGGAAGTTATGGATTTATCCGGTGTTGCTCATCTATCGGCTATAAAAGGAAGAATTCCTTTTGTGAATTTCTTTGATGGTTTCAGAACTTCTCATGAGGTTCAAAAGATTGAAGTGTTGGATAATGAGGATTTTGCTAAGCTTGTAGATTGGGATGCAATTGATGAGTTTAAAAAACGTGCTTTAAATCCTGAGAATCCTGTTACCCGGGGTACCGCTCAGAATCCGGATATATTCTTCCAGGCAAGAGAAGCGAGCAATACATATTATGATGCTATTCCTGATATTGTTAATGACTACATGAAGCAAATATCAGAGGTTACAGGCCGTGAATATAAGCCATTCAAGTATTATGGCGACCCAAACGCAGAATATGTTATTGTTGCTATGGGTTCAGTTACTGAGACTTGTGAAGAGGTTATAGACTATCTGAGAGCTAAAGGCGAGAAGGTTGGCGTTCTGAAAGTACACCTTTATAGACCGTTCTCATCAAAATATTTCTTTGATGCTATGCCAAAATCAGTTAAGAAAATTGCGGTTCTTGATAGAACTAAAGAGCCCGGTGCTATCGGCGAGCCTCTGTACTTAGATGTTAAATCACTTTATTATGATGTGCCCAATAAGCCCGCTATAGTTGGCGGTCGCTATGGACTTGGTTCCAAGGATGTAAAGCCGAACCAGATTTTTGCAGTTATAGATAATCTTAAATCGGATTCACCCAAGGATGGATTTACAATTGGTATTGTAGACGATGTAACCAACCTTTCACTGCCTTTAGGAAAGAGCATTAATACTGAGGACCCAAGTGCTATTCGTTGTAAGTTCTGGGGACTGGGTTCAGACGGTACAGTTGGCGCAAATAAGAGTGCCATTAAAATCATTGGTGACAAAACAGATCTTTATGCTCAGGGATATTTCTCTTACGATTCCAAAAAGTCAGGCGGTATCACTGTTTCCCACCTGCGTTTTGGAAAGGCTAAGATTCGTTCTACATATCTCATTAATGAAGCAGATTATGTTGCATGTCATAATCAATCCTATGTTGGCAAGTATGACCTTATTGAAGGTCTTAAAAAGGGAGGCTCCTTTGTGCTGAACTGCCAATGGAGTGCAGAAGAGCTTGAAGAAAAACTTCCGGCAGATCTCAAAAGACAGATTGCCAATGACGAAATAAGCTTTTACACTATCAATGCAACTGGTATAGCGGTAGAGATTGGCTTAGGAAGCCGTATTAATATGATTATGCAGGCAGCCTTCTTTAAGCTAGCCAACGTTATTCCCCTTGAAGATGCAGTTAAATACCTTAAGGACTCCATCGTTTCATCATACGGCAAAAAAGGTCAAGCTATTCTGGACATGAACTTTAAAGCTGTTGACAGAGGCATTGAGTCCTTAGTTAAGATTAATGTTCCCGAGAGTTGGAAGACTGCACAGGATAATAATTCTGACAATCAGGATCAAGACAAGCCCGAATTTATTACTAAGGTTATGGAACCTATGAATGCTCAGAGAGGTGATCAACTTCCTGTAAGCGCATTTAAGGGGGCAGAGGATGGAACATTCCCTGCAGGAACATCTGCATATGAGAAGCGTGGTATCGCTGTTACTATTCCTGAATGGCAATCACAAAACTGTATTCAATGTAATCAGTGTTCGTTGGCATGTCCTCATGCAGTAATTCGTCCTTTCTTATTCACTGAAGAAGAAAAGAAGAATGCTCCTACTACATTGACAACTATTCCTGCTCAAGGGCCTCAGTTCAAGGGCCATCAGTATAAAATTCAGGTTTCTCCTCTAGATTGTACAGGTTGTGGCAACTGTGCCGATGTCTGTCCTGCAAAGGAAAAAGCACTTATAATGAAGCCATTCGAGTCACAACATCAAGAGATTGAGCATTGGGATTATGTTTCAAAGAATGTAACATATAAGGATAATCTTGCTCCGAAAACTAATGTTAAAAACAGTCAGTTTGCACAACCTCTGATTGAGTTCAGCGGCGCTTGTGCCGGTTGTGGCGAAACACCTTATATTAAGGCTGTTACACAGTTATTTGGAGATCGCATGATGATAGCCAATGCTACAGGATGTTCATCCATTTGGGGTGGTTCTGCTCCTGCAACTGTTTATTGTGCTAATAAGGACGGCAAAGGTCCTTCATGGGCAAATTCTCTCTTTGAAGACAATGCAGAATTTGGTCTGGGTATGTTCCTAGGTGTTAAGCAAATTCGTGAAGGTATTGAGATGCAAATCAATAACCTCATTGCATTGGATGCTCCTGCTGAACTCAAAGCTGCAGGTGAAGCATGGATCGCAAACATGAACGATGGTGAAGGTTCCAAGAAAGCTTCTCAGAATCTGATTGAAGCTCTGGACAACTATAAGCCATGTTGCGATGAATGTACAAAAATTGTTGAATTCTTAAATAAGAACCGCGACCATTTTGTTAAGAAATCTCAATGGATTCTTGGCGGTGACGGTTGGGCATATGATATCGGATACGGCGGATTAGACCATGTTCTTGCCTCAGGTGAAGATGTTAATGTTCTGGTATTTGATACCGAGATTTACTCTAATACCGGCGGTCAAGCTTCTAAGGCTACTCCTACAGCTGCAGTTGCAAAATTTGCAGCGTCAGGAAAGCGCATTAAGAAGAAAGATCTTGGAATGATAGCTACTACCTACGGTTATGTATATGTTGCTCAGGTTGCTATGGGAGCTAACATGAATCAGTTCATGAAAGCTATTCAAGAAGCAGAAGCACACAAAGGACCATCCCTCATAATTGCATATGCTCCTTGTATTAACCATGGTATTAAGGGTGGAATGTCCAGAACCCAGACCAGAGAAAAACAGGCCGTTGCATCAGGCTATTGGCACCTATGGCGTTTTGTTCCCGAGCTTAAGGAACAGGGCAAGAATCCTTTTGTACTTGATTCAAAGGATCCCACAGAAAGCTTCCAAGACTTCATCAAGAATGAAGTTAGATACTCATCCCTGAAGCAGACCTTTCCTGAGGTAGCTCAAGAATTGTTCGAAGCAGCTGAGAAGAATGCAAATGACAGACTTGAGGGCTACAAGAAGCTTGCCCAAGGATAAAAGAATACAAATATTAAGAAAACTAACAAGAGGGTTGTCAGCTAATGACAACCCTCTTTATGACTTCAATTTGAAAGCTGCTCCCAGTGCTCGTAGGCCTCTTTTAACTCTATAATTGACGTTAATCTGTCTTTTTCTAAAATTGCACCCTGAAGACGAGCCATGGCTACGTTGAAATTATTTATCTCATCTCTTTCTGAGCTGAACTGAACCCTCAAAATAATTTTTTTCCATGCCTGATTTAACTCCTCTGTTTTTTTGCTTGCATCTTCCCATTGCTCATTTTGGATATCAGAAATTATAGCATTAACTTTTCCGGGAATGTCATCATTATTTCCTAATGGCTGTTTTAAATAATTTCCACTTAACATTACTGCCGAAAAAAGAATTATTGTTGCTAAAGGTATTGCGTATACTAAAAACTTTCTCAATTTACTGCCTCCTAAAAAGGTCCTTTATAGTCGCCAATATCAGTTACCTTAGTAATGTGGTCATCATATTTGTCAATATAAATGCTACCTTCGGGGTTTAGAGTCACTAAAAACACCTCGGATATGTTGTTTATGCCATGTGCTTTTAACTCGTTCATGAGCCATGCCTTGTCCTTATTAAGCTGTCTTAGATTTTCTTCTATTAATATACCGTCATAAATTAGTTCTGTGCTTATACCCGAGTTTTTGACCGGAATATTCATATCTTTGGGAGTCAGAGGTAAATGCTCTGCTTTTTTTAATACAGAAAGCCTGCCATTAGACTCCATTATGGCAAAATCAACTTCATTAGGATCAAATACACCCTGATTTCGCATAAGCTCAAGAATATCTGATATTCTGTATTTTGCCTTCTTTAAAGCCTTCTCCATTATTTTACCGTTCATAATTACAATAACAGGCTCTCCTTCGAGGACCTTTGCAGCGTATCTCCATTTTAGAGTAACAATCTCCATTAAATAGCCCAGGGCAGCCCAGGTTATTAGTCCGACCCAATGCGGCCATGCTCTGCTTGATAAATCAGTGGTCAACGATGCCGCAATGGAGCCTATGGTAATACCCAATACATAATCAAAAAATGTGAGCTGACTGATTTGCTCTTTTCCTATTATTCTGGTAAAGATTAAAAGAGAAAAAAAACCGATAAATGATCTGACTAAAACAACAAGACCTTCATTCAAAACTAAGTTCACTTCCTATTAAATAATGCTATCATATTATTGTCCACCAAGAATGATTCTTTATGCTATTATGATATTAATTAAAAAGAGAGGCGATATATTTGATTATAGATTTTCATACCCATTGTTTTGCCGATGAGATAGCGAGTAGCGCTATTCCGGTTTTAGCTCAAAAGGCCGACATTCCCGCTTTTATAGATGGAACTGTAAGTGCTTTAAAAGAATCAATGCATACATGTGGCATAAATTATTCTGTACTTTTGAATATTGCGACAAAGCCGGCACAGACAGAAAAGATAAATAGTTGGGCAGCATCGGTTCAGAAGGGTAATATAATAGCATTTGGCAGTATTCATCCCGAATATGAAAATTGGGAAAACGAGCTTAAGCGAATTAAAGAGCTAGGCTTGAAGGGAATTAAATTTCACCCTGAATATCAGGATTTTTATGCGGATGATAATGCCATGTATCCGATATATGAGAAAGCTTTTGAATTGGGATTGATTGTTGTTTTTCATGCAGGCGAGGATCTTGGATTTAAGCCCCCGTTTCATTGTACACCTGAGAGACTAAATAATTTGATTAATGACTTCAAGGAAGGTACCATTATTGCTGCACATATGGGAGGTTTTAGGTATTGGGGTGATGTAGAAAAATATCTGGTAGGTAAGGATATCTATCTTGATACCTCATTTTGTCTCGGATACATGGATAAAGAGCAGAAACAAAGGATTATCAAGAATCATGGATATAAAAAAATAATTTTCGGTTCAGATTCGCCGTGGAAAAACCAGGGTGAGGAGGTACAAAGAGTTAAAGACCTCTGCTTGGGAAAAGAAGCCGAGGACGCTATATTCTATAAAAATGCAGTTAAATTGCTGGACATTTCTTAGCAATAATATCATTTGCTTCTGCCGAACTCATGGTATAATTAAAAAATGGAGAAAGCTGGATGATCAATTGACGGGAGGGTTTTCTTGTGGATTTAGGATTAAAGGGCAGAACAGCCTTGGTAACAGGCGGGTCCCGTGGCCTTGGAAAAGCTATATGCATGTACCTAGCCCAAGAAGGTGCCAATATCGCCATCAATTTTAAGAACAATATTGAGAAGGCAAACTTACTTGTCTCCGAAATACAAGACCGTTATGGAGTAAATGCTATTACTGTTCAGGGTAGTATTTATTGCGAAGATGACGTCAAGCGCATTTTCAGGGAGGTCACAGATCAATTTCCGGGTATGGATATACTGGTAAACAACGCAGGGATATGTCCTGTTTCTATGGTAAAGGATATGACACTGGAAGAGTGGGAAAGTGTAATACAGACTAACCTGACAGGCACCTTCCTTACCTGCAGGGAAATGGTGAATTCGCTGATCATAAGAGATATGCCCGGAAATATTGTGAATATAGCCTCACAGGCTGCATTTAATGGGTCGAAAACCGGAAAGTCACATTACTCAGCCAGTAAAGGAGGAGTAGTTTCCTTTACGCTTTCTCTTGCTAAAGAAGTTGCCCAGTATGGAATCAAAGTCAATGCCGTGGCACCCGGGATGATATATACTGAGATGACTGCTGATACTCTTGATAAAAACATGGAAAGGTATAAAAAGGAGATCCCTTTGGGGCGGATAGCCGAAGGCGAAGAAGTTGCGAGAGTGGTAGCATTTTTAGCATCAAAAGCATCCAGCTATATGACAGGCACCACAGTAGATGTCAGCGGTGGAATTATTGGAAGATAATATAACATATAACCAATTTATTTAATAAGAGGGGTCTGCTTATGAAAAAGGTTTTAATTGTAGTTGGAATTATTTGTGGATTATTAATACTATCTGCCATTACAATAAAGATATTTAATACGGATCGATTCAGTATGACTGAAAACCTAAAGGTAGAAAGTGATGCTTTTAAAAATGGCGGAAATATTCCGGTAAAGTATACCGGGAAAGGTGAGGATGTATCTCCTGCATTGATGTTGCAAGGTGTTTCCGGCAATGCTGTATCAATTGTCGTAATTATGGATGACCTGGATTTCCCGCTCGGGACATATAATCACTGGGTTATGTGGAATATACCGGCAAGCTATAGCGTAATACCCGAGGCTGTTCCAAAAGATCCGATAGTATCATCGCTCGGAAATGCCGTTCAGGGAAAGAGCAATTATGGTGGTAAGAATTATTACAGAGGCCCTTTGCCGCCGTTTGGCTCACATACATATGTTTTCAAGGTCTTTGTGCTTGATACCATGCTTGAGCTGGATAGTAGTGCAGGAAAGTCCGAGGTAATGAAAGAAATGGACGGACACATACTTCAATACGGAACCCTTACCGGAGAATTTGTTTGTTTATCGATGAGATCGTTGAGCGATTAATAAGTGGTTTATTGCTCATACGGATGCAAAGGTTGATGGAGCCTTTATTGGAATTAAGGGTGAAAATCTGGGTGTATAAAAAAATTACTATTATGGAGGTTGAAAAATGTTTAATAACATTCCCAAAGCAAAAGTCGGAATAGTAGCGGTTAGCCGTGACTGTTTCCCCGAATCATTATCCGTTAACAGAAGAAAGG
>CAYMLJ010000076.1:0-9105 GCA_964391395.1 uncultured Ruminiclostridium sp.
TAAATCCTAGTTATAGGTTCAACTAAAAAGTTATCTCCCTTAAGAAGATTATCAAGTTGTTCTTGCTGATAATTACCCATCTTTACAAACACTGCCATAGCATCATATATTTGAGCCTCAGCTATGAGCATACTGTTATCTTCATTCTTTCGAGTATAGTAATTGTAGCTGTCCTCAAGCGTAGCATAAGGATTGTTATCCAATATTGTGAAGTTATCTTCCACTTTTGAAGGGAAACCATCCTCTTCATTCATTTCAACCATCATCTCTGCGGCTTCCTGCATGTTGGCCTCTGCCCATTCTCCGCCCATAATGGTAACTTCAAGCCATTTTTCAATAGCTGCTTGTTTATTATCCCATGCCTGAGAAGTAGCTACATAATTAGTAACAATACCGGTACCGACAAAAGCGTCACTGCTGACCATAACCAAATCTTTCTTATCTTCATCATACAACAATGAACCCCAAACGCCAACTACATCTCCTTGTCCTGCTTTGAATGCTGTGTTCGCGCTTGAAACATCCATGTTAACAACATTAACGTCATCCAAAGTTAGGCCAAGCGTTTCAAGTGTTTTATAAAGAGTGAAGTGATTGGTTGTACCCTTTGCGCAAAGAATGTCTTTACCTTTCCAGCTTTCCGGTTTACCATAAACTTTTGGTGCTGTACTAAAACCTGTGCCGTCTTTTACTATAGGAGAATCCTTTCTGGCAAAGAATGCTTGATGTCCGCCCTCGTCGCGTGCAGCTGTAGCTAATACTTTGATGTCATGCCCAAGGATTCCGGTAATGACTCCGCCAATACCTGTTGAAGCACAATCCCATGCACCAGCGGAACTAGCCTCCATCTGAGCAGGTCCGTTGTTGAAGTATACGGTCTCAATGTCCAGATTAACAGCTTCCATCCAACCCTTTTCCATCGCAATATAGGTTGTTAACGGAGGAGATGAGTTGCCGATGTACGCCACCGTAAGCTTAGTTTTCTCAGGCAACGGCTCCACCGGCCAAAGCATACCCTCTATCTGGACACCGGCTGTCCCGGCGGTCCCAGTAGGTGAAGTGGTTGGAGTTGTAGTCTGCGTCTGTTGAGGGGTTTTGGGCCCAAAACATGCGGTAGTTTGGATAACCATAACTAAAACAAGCAGAGCCGTTAAAAGTTTTTTCATAATAGTTCCTCCTAATACTTATAGTTTTTTACTACAACCAAATAGCAAACATATAAATTACTGTATGTGAAGTATAAATGTTTTATTTTGCTATCTGATAAGTAAATATGTTCCATAGGGAGTTAGTATAAACAATTGAGTAAAAACTATAATGTTTTCTAAATAAATTTATGTCGTTGCATTATTTATCTTTGTACTATCAATGTTTTATTAATAGTAATTATTAACTTCCTTGTTTTGGTCTATTTTCATCACATTTCTATAATTTTATTCTCAATGGTTCTGCAATAAATTTGTAGTTTTTCTGCTATAATTTCTACATGGCGGGGAAAGACTATCTATCAACCATATAAGTTGTTCAAAGTTTAAATTTCAACTTATATAATCTAGCTTATAATAGAAAGGATTTCTAAAAATGAGTAAAAATATTAAAAAATATTTAGATTCTTTAACAGAGGTTTTAAATCGTGTCTATGATTCCCAATTAGATAACATTGATAAGGTGGCAGATATGATGGTAGATGCTATAAAGAACAAAAAAAGCATCTATGCATTTGGTCCTTCCCACGCCGGCATGATAGTTGAAGAAATGGTATATCGCGCAGGCGGTCTTGCAGTTGTAAACCCGATTCACGCTTCGGCCCTATTGCCTAATGCACGCCCTATGACCATAACATCATCTATGGAACGCCTTTCCGGCTATGCAACAGTTTTGATTGAATCGTGCGGTATCAAACCCGGAGATTTTTTATTGATTCACTCTGTATCGGCAAGAATTCCAATAGTAATAGAAATGGCCATTAAAGCAAAAGAGATGGGTATTCACCTTGCAGGTATAGTAAATATGGACTTTGCAACAAATGTCACGTCTTTAGATCCATCCGGAAAAATGATGCAAGAGGTCTGTGATGTCGTAATTGATAACTGTGGCATTCTTGGTGATTCGTGCATATCAATAGAAGGAATGCCTCAGACCGTTGCTCCTACCTCCACTGTATCAGGCGCATTCATCGTTAATTCTCTTGTTATCAAAGTATGCGAAAAATTATTAGCCATGGATATTCAGCCACCTGTTTTCCGAAGTGGCAATATTGACGGCTCCACCGAGTTAAATATGAAAACCATCGAAGAATACAAAGATGTGATTCATTATATGGCATAAATTTTCTGAAAAATAAGGGGCTGTCTTTAATGCAGCTCCTTGCTAGTTTTTTGATTGGAGGACTTTTATAATGAAACAACCAGCAGAATATAGTTTAAAAGAAATAAGAAGCCAAGATAAAAGTTTCTTTGCGGTAAGTAATACTTTCGGAAAAATACAGGAAACTGTAAAGCAAGCTTTTGGCGATAGACCCGATCAGGTTATTTTTATTGGATGCGGCACATCATACTACATCGCATCAAGTATTTGCAGCTATTTTATAGATAATAACGACATTCCTGCTTTTTATCTGCCCTGCTATGAATTAGAGCTCAATAGAGAAAGCTATCTACGAAACCGTAAAACACTTATAATACCATTTACCCGAGCCTCCACTACCAGCGAGGTACGCTCTTGCATAGATAAATGCCGCCAATTACCTAATGTAAAAACCTTGGCAATAACATGCGACGAGGGTAGCAGCGAATACAATGATTTTATTATATTATGCAGCGATAGCTCTGAACAAAGTATAGTAATGACACGGTCATATACCTCACTATTATACGCAGGTATGCTCATGACAAAGGCTTTAGCAGGTTCGGACGCATCAAACCTACTTAAACTTCACGAAGCCTGTAAAAGCTATATATCTTCCGCAGAAGACCTTGCCAAGAATATAGCACCGCAAATTCGCGATAAAAAACATTTAATTAGTCTTGGACAAGGTTTTATGTTCGGTGTGGCGGGCGAAACAAGCATAAAAATAAAAGAGATGTGTATTATTCCCACCGAAGTATACTTCACTATGGAATACCGCCACGGCCCCATATCTATAGCCAATAATGAAACTCTTTGCTTCTTATATAGCAGCGACTCCACAACTAAGGACGATATAAGGCTCGCTAAAGAGCTCAAAGCTTTAGGTGTGGTCATTATAGCTGTGGGTAATTCACTTGATAATGATATAAACGAGATTGTAGATTATAAATTCGAAGTACCTTCGGAATATTTGCCCCTATTAATATTGCCGGCTCAATTTACCGGGGTATATTGGGCACTGGAAAAAGGACTGGATCCGGATACACCTAGAAATTTATCCAAAGCAATTATACTGTAAAGCGAAAGGTAGAATAACATGCTTGTAAATAGTAAAGAAATGATACAGACAGCTTACGAAAAAGGCTATGCTATACCGGCCATAAACACTCAGGGCGGAAACTATGATATTATAATGGCAATCTGCCAAGCCGCAGAAAAGCTCAATTCGCCAATAATCCTGGCACATTATATAATAACCGGCAAATACTCCGGCGACGACTGGTTTGCTGAGGTCGCAAAATGGTGTGCTTCAAAGGTAAGTGTTCCTGTCGCCATTCATCTTGACCATGGAGATAATCTTGAAACAACAGTGCGTTGCGTAAAATATGGGTTTACATCAGTTATGTATGACGGTTCAGCATTGGATGTAGAGCAAAATGCTCGTAATACCAATGAAATCATCAGAATATGTCACGCTCTTGATATACCGGTGGAAGCTGAGGTAGGCCCTTTATCGGCTGCTAATTTAGATAGTAATAATACAGCTGCCCATAATGTTGTCAGTGTTGAAGAAGTAAAGGAATTTATGAGGTTATGTCGTCCCGATACACTGGCTGTTGGAATAGGCAATGCCCATGGATTTTATAAGGGTACTCCCCGGATTCGTCTGGATGTTCTGGAGCAATGCCGAAATGCAGTTGATATCCCTCTCGTATTACACGGTTGCACCGGAATGCCTGATGAGACAGTCAAAAAAGCAATAGGTCTTGGTGTGGCAAAAATAAATTTTGGTACCTTAATCAGACACAAATACCTGGAATTCTATTCCGAAGGGATTTCCACCTTAGATCATCAGGGGCATAGTTGGAAGGTATCCGCATATGCCAATGAAAAACTACAAGAAACTGTCAAGGATATAATCCTTTTATCCGGTTCTGAGGGGAGGGCTTAAAATAAAAGAATATATCAAGAGTAAAAATATTTTATATGGTTCAGTTGATAACTGGCAATTTGTTGACGGATATTTAGTATTTGAAAACAATACCATTATTGGACTGACACACGATATTCCCGCTGGGATTAATGGCATTGATGCTGGGGAGGCCTATGTGCTTCCCGGTTTCATTGATGTCCATACTCATGCAGCAATAGGAATTGATGTTAACGGATGTAGTGTTGATGAGCTTATCAAACTATCAGAGTTTTACGCTTCAAAGGGTGTTACCGGATACCTGCCTACTACTACAACACTATCGAGTCAATCCACCGATGATGCTTTGAGATTAATCGTTTCCAATGTTGGTAACCAAGGATCTGAAATACTGGGGATACATATGGAAGGTCCTTTCTTAAATGAAACCTACAGAGGCTCTCAAAGCGCTGAATACTTAAGAGTCCCTTTAACACAAGACCTTGAGCATTATGTTGAGATTTCAAATGGTTTACTTCGTCTTGTGACACTGGCACCGGAACTTCCAGGTGCTATGGAAGCAATTAAATATCTACATGAACAAGGAATTGCTGTTAATATAGGCCATAGCGATGCCACATTTGCTCAAAGTGAGGAAGCATTCAATAAGGGAGCCGGATGTGTAAGCCATTTTTTAAACGGGATGAGAGCCTTTCATCAGCATGAGCCCTCAATAATAGGAAATGTTTTTTATCGCGACGATGTATATGTAGAGCTTATTTGCGACGGATTCCATCTTGTTCCTGATACCGTACGTGTTGTTAACAAGATTCTAGGTATTGATCGTATTATTCTTATTACGGACAGCACAATTGCTGCGGGGCTTCCTGACGGGCAATACGAATCACCCGCCTTTACCGAGCCGGTTGTGGTTAAAAATGGTGATGCCCAGTTACTCTATACGAAATCTCGGGCAGGGAGCACCATAACACTGGATAGAGCTTTTAGAAACTTTATTTCTTACACCGGAGTTTCCCTAGAGGATGCAGTCCGTTGCACAAGCTATAATCCAGCAAAACACATAGGTCTTGACCATAAAAGAGGAACACTCGAACCCGGGAAAATTGCATCCTTTACAATTCTTGATAAGGAACTAAATATTACTCGGACCATAATTAACGGTAAAACTGCATTCAGCAACAGAGGCTGATATGGATAATCTTTATATGCAGCTTTTAATTGTATTAGGTATCGCTTTTATAGGAAGCCTGGTACAATCAATGACAGGCTTTGGATATGCAATGCTGACCATGCCGGTGCTGAGCTTGTTTCTTTCTATAGAACAAGCTCTCGTAGTACTGGCTATTACTGCTATGGTGCTAATGATAAGGGTTTTAATCGGTATTAAGTTCAATGTCTGCTGGAAAATCGCACTTCCTATGATCGTAATTATGGCAATTGGAAAATATTTTGGAACTCAGCTACTGTTTATTCTCGATATATCTGTCCTAAGACGAATATTAGGTGCCGTAATCCTTATAATTTCAATTGTTCTCTATTTCTTTTCCGGCAAATTGTATATTAAGCATAGTTTAATAAACTCACTTATAGTCGGAGGATTAAGCGGTACACTTGACGGCATGGTTGGCGTTTCTGGTCCGCCGCTGGTTATCTATTACCTGTCGGCAATCAAAGATAAAAATCAGTATCTGGGAACCATGCAGGTTACCTTATTGTTCGCATCTTTAACTACCATATTACTACATATCTATTATGGAAATGTTAATTTTAGCTCCCTCAGATTCGCAGCTATCGGTCTTATAGGCGTGTTTTTAGGCTGTGCGGTAGGCATAAGGATATTTAAGAGCCTCGATAAACAATCTCTATCAAAACCAATTTATATATTTCTTTTTTTAGTTGGTCTTTACATGCTTATTTTTGGTTGATCATGCCGCTGTCTCCCCACGGATTTACAGCATAAGCACTCCTATTTCATTAAATAAATTGCGCCTCCAATAATTCCTGAACCAAACATTACGTAAATGGGATTAGGTTTCCACTTCCGTAATACAAACACACCAGCTCCAAATAACAAGAGAGAAATATAGTTAACGGATTCCAAATTAAAACCTTTTTCACCCCAAATAGCTAGAATAAAAATAGATAGCCCTGCCGATGCAATAAGTGCTACAATAGCGGGTCTAAGTCCGGATAGAACACCTTCCATTATAGTTAAACCCTTATATTTATAATAAACCCATGCCAAAAAGGATACAATAACACTCGATGGGAGAATACAGCCAATGGTAGCTATTATTGCCCCCGGAAAACCTGCGATTTTGATTCCTACAAATGTAGCAGAATTGATTGCGATTGGTCCCGGTGTCATTTCAGCGATGGTAATCAAATCAGTAAATTCAGTCAATGTTAACCAACTATGCAAATCAACCACTTGATTTTGAATCAGCGGCATAGCAGCCATACCGCCACCTATGCTGAACATCCCTATTTGAAAGAAACTCCAAAATATCTCTAAAAATATCATTGTACATCACCACCTTTTTTTGCTTTTCTTCTTTGAAATACTGCTTTGATGACTCCGATAGATCCGCATAATAAAATAATATACATGACATTTATTTTTAAGAAAAAGGTCGCAATAAATGCACCTATCATAACAAGCACAGATATCAAATCCTTTTCCTTTACAACATTACTTCCGAGGTTCAAAACTACATCGGCAATGACCGCAGCAACCCCTGCTTGCATTCCTTTTAGAACTGCATTTACTACAATGTTATCCCTAAAGGCAGTGTAAAAAAATGATATGATAGAAATTATAATTAATGGCGGCAATACCGTTCCTAAAACAGCCACCATAGCGCCTAATATACCGGCCATACGATACCCTAATAGTATAGATGCATTTACGGCGACAGCACCGGGCGAGGATTGCGCAATTGCTGTCAAATTCAGCATCTCCTCTTCATCTATCCATCGCAAATCATCCACAAACTTTTTCTTCATCAGTGAAATAATGACATACCCTCCCCCGAAGGTAAATGCACTTAAGTAAAAAGTAGAAATAAACAGCTTCCTGTAAATATGCTTTTTATTATCCATTTAAGTCAAACCTCTCTTTATTATGACGTGCACATATATATGATAAGTAGTATTAAACGGTATCCTGTAAATATGCTTTATATTATCCGCCTATTTATCTACTTTATTATAATGCATGCATTTACATATGTTAAATAGTTCAAGCAGATACATCCTCAAATGGATACAAAAGTAGTCATAGACATATCCGCCTCAAATTTTACGCTAGAATAAAAGATCATAAGTAAATTACCTATGATCTTAAAAATATTTTTTTATATTCAATTACTTCATCTAAAAATCTGCATTATTAACTGTTCTCGGATATGAAAGAACGTCTCTTATATTTTGCATACCTGTCATATACATAAGAATACGTTCAAAACCGAGGCCAAATCCTGCATGCTTAGTTCCGCCAAAACGTCGGGTATCCAAATACCAATCATACTCTTCTTTGTCCATATCCATTTCATCCATGCGCTTTTTTAATATATCAAGACGTTCTTCCCTTTGGCTTCCGCCTATAATTTCGCCAACGCCCGGAACTAAAAGATCCATAGCTGCAACTGTCTTATCATCATCATTTACTCTCATATAGAAAGCCTTGATTTCTTTGGGGTAGTTGATAACGAACATAGGCTTTTTCATAATCTGCTCTGTTAAATAGCGCTCGTGCTCTGTCTGAAGATCTGAACCCCATTTTACCTGGTATTGGAATTCATGATCTGCCTTTGTAAGCAGCTCTACTGCTTCTGTATAAGTAATGCATCCGAATTCAGAGTTTAGAATATTGTTAAGTCTTTCATAAAGTCCTTTATCAATGAACTCATTGAAAAAGTCCATTTCTTCCTTAGCATTCTCCATTACATAGCTGATAACATATTTAATCATATCCTCAGCCAGCTTCATATCGTCATTAAGATCGGCAAATGTTATTTCAGGCTCAATCATCCAGAATTCTGCTGCATGCCGAGTTGTATTACTATTCTCAGCACGGAAAGTAGGCCCAAAAGTATACACCTTGCCAAAAGCCATCGCATAGGGCTCCACCGCAAGCTGCCCACTTACTGTGAGGCTTGTATGCTTCCCAAAGAAATCTTCGCTGTAATCAACTTCACCCTTATCGTTCCTAGGCGGATTATTCAAATCCAGAGTTGTTACCTGAAACATCTCCCCTGCACCCTCACAATCGCTCGAGGTAATAATAGGAGTATGAACATAAACAAAGCCTCTGTCCTGGAAGAAGCGATGTACAGCGTACGCTAAAACCGAACGGACCTTGAACACTGCTGAAAAAGTATTGGTTCTTGGGCGAAGATGCGCAATGGTTCTTAAATATTCAAAGGTATGGCGTTTTTTCTGTAATGGATACTCGGGATTTGAGGCTCCCTCTATCTCTACGGCTGTAGCCTTAATTTCATATGGCTGCTTTGCCTGTGGGGTCTCTACTACATGTCCGCTTACTCTTATAGAACTTCCTATATTTAGCTTTGCAATCTCTGTAAAATTTTCCAGACTATCATCGAAAACCACCTGAAGGTTCTTAAAATATGAGCCATCATTGATTTCAATAAATCCAAAAGTTTTTGTATCCCTTATGCTTCGTATCCAGCCACAAACTAATACTTCCATATCTGACAAGTCTTTATGGATTTCGTTTAGCTTTCTAATCTCGATTCTTTCCACTTATAATCAACTCCATTTTTAATATTGCTCAATCCACTGATATCAATATATTATACCAT